>NZ_JADNQW010000005.1:308214-616428 GCF_015709455.1 Methylosinus sp. H3A | reverse complement strand
GGCGGCGGACTCGCGCTGACCGTCTATGGCGGCCTCGAGATGTATCGCGTCATCGACGTCGGCGGCGTCACCACGCTGAAATGGGCGCTGCTCGCGCTCTTCGTGCTGAACTTCTCCTGGATCGCGCTCTCATTCGCCAGCGCCGTCGTCGGCTTCTTCGTGCTGCTCGTCGCGCGCCGGCCGCCGCCGCCGCCCGAAGCGCTCGCGGCGCGGACAGCCGTGGTGATGCCGATCTACAATGAAGCGCCGAGCCGCGTTTTCGGCGCGCTACAGGCCATTTTGCAGGATGTCGAGGCGACCGGCCTCGGCGCGCATTTCGACTGGTTCTTCCTCTCCGACACCACCAATCCCGACATATGGGTCGCCGAGGAGCGCGCCTTCGCCGCCATGCGCCGCAGGCTGGGGCCGCAGGCGCGCGTCTATTATCGCCGCCGCGAGAAGAACACGAGCCGCAAGGCCGGCAATATCGCCGATTTCGTCACGCGCTGGGGCGGCGCCTATGAGCATATGGTGGTGCTCGACGCCGACAGCCTGATGGCCGGAGGCGCCATAGTGCGTCTCGCCGCGGCGATGGAGAAGGATCCGGACGCCGGCATTATTCAAACGCTGCCGCTCATCATCAACCGCAACACGCTGTTCGCGCGCGTGCAGCAATTCGCCGCGCGCATCTATGGCCCGATCATCGCCGCGGGGCTCGCGCAATGGATGGGGCGCGACGGCAATTATTGGGGTCACAACGCAATCATCCGCACGCAGGCCTTCGCGCATCATTGCGGTCTGCCGAACCTCAAGGGCCGTCCGCCTTTCGGCGGGCATATTCTGAGCCATGATTTCGTCGAGGCGGCGCTCATTCGCCGGGCCGGCTACGCCGTCTATATGTTGCCGACGCTCGGCGGCTCCTATGAGGAGAGCCCGCCCTCGCTCATCGATCTGTCGATCCGCGACCGTCGCTGGTGCCAGGGCAATCTGCAGCATTCGCGCATTCTCTGGGCGCGCGGCTTCCATTGGGCGACGCGCCAGCATTTCCTCACCGGAATTTTCGGCTATCTCACATCGCCGCTGTGGCTCGCCCAGCTGCTCGTCGGCATCGTGCTCGTCTTTCAGGCGAGCTATTTCCGGCCCGAATATTTCACCGCCAAATTCACGCTCTTCCCGGTGTGGCCGCGCTTCGACGCGGAGCGTTCGCTGGCGCTGTTCGCGCTTACGATGGCGATCCTGCTGGCGCCGAAACTCCTGGGGCTCATCCTCGCCATGGTCGACCGCGAGACGCGGCGCGGCTCGGGCGGCGTTTTGATGCTCTTGGTCTCGACCTTGTTCGAGGTGCTGATGTCGGCGCTGCTCGCGCCGATCATGATGCTGATCCAGACCGGGCATGTGTTCCACATATTGTTCGGCTTCGACACCGGCTGGGATCCGCAGCGGCGCGACGACGGCTCGGTTCCCTTCAACGCCATCGTGCGGCGGCATCAGTGGCATGTGGCGCTCGGCGTGCTGACTCTGGTCGCCGGCCTCATGATCTCGCCCTCGCTCGTCGCCTGGATGTCGCCGACGATCGCCGGCCTCATTCTGGCGATCGGCATTTCCTTCATCACCGGCCAGCGCTGGCTCGGCCTCGCCTTCCGCCGCGCCGGCGTGCTGGTGACGCCCGAAGAGACGACGACGCCGAAGATCGCGCGCCGCGGCCGCGCGCTGCATCGGCTGCTCGCGCGCGCCGGCCAGGACGAGGAGAATTGCCTGCTGGCGATCCACGGCGATCCCGAGCTGCGCACATTGCACGAGGCCTGGCTGCCGGCGCGCCCGCCCCGCAAGCGCGGCGTCGTTTCCGCCGATCGCGCGATGGCGGAGGCCAAGCTCGCCGACGCCGAATGCCTAGAGGATGCGGTGGAATGGCTCGATCGCGGCGAGCGGCTCGTCGTGCTCGGCGACCGCGCTCTGCTCGGCATGCTCGCGCGCCTGCCGCGCCGTGCGGAGAAAGAGGCCGAGGCCGCGACGCAAGACGCCGACGCGGCGCGATTGGCGAGCTGAGGGGGCTGGCTGTCCCGCCGGTGACGACGAGCGAGCCTCAGAGGCTCGCCCGGCAAAGATTGTCAGGCGGCGAGGCGTCGCCGTGACATGATCTCCTCATAGACGCCGAGGATGCGCTCGACATGGCGATCGAGCGTGGGCGGATCGCGCCAATAGACGTCATGCGCGCCGGCCGACAGACGCGCGACCAGCGCATCGTCCTTCAATCGCGTCAGCGCGCCGGCGAGCGATTCGGCATTGCCGCTCTCGAACCACAGGCCGGTCTCGTCATCCGCCACTTCCTCACGTCCGGCGCAGACGTTCGAGACGACGACCGGCGTTCCCATCGCCTGCGCCTCCATCACGGTGAGCGGCTGGCCCTCGTACCAGAGCGAGGGGAAGACCAGCGCCCGCGCCGCGCGCATGTGCGCCCGGACCTGCGCCGGCGGCAGCCAGCCGAGGAAACGCGCCTGCGGAACGCGCGCGCGCAACTCCTCGGCGATCGGCCCGTCACCGATGAAGACAGGCGTGACCCCGGCGCGGGCCGCCGCCTCGGCGAAGAGAAAGGCGCCCTTCTCGGGCGAGAGGCGGCCGACGAAGATGTAATCGCCGGAGGCGGGATCGCTCTTGCGCCCGAGGTCTTCCGCGTCGACCGGATTGGAGATGCGGTGCAGCCGCACGCCCTTGGGCAGATAGCGGCCGATGATCTCTTCCTGATAGTTCGAGATGCAGACGTAATCGGAGAAGAGCTCCGCGAGCTTGGCGTAATCGCGCGCGAAAGTGAGGCGGGCGCTGCGCCAGATCTTGCGCGGATAATTGACCGCGTCGCACGCCGTCGCCCAGCAGGCCGCCGAGAGCGGCTCGAGCGGGCAGAGCTCATGCTTCTTGTAATTGTAGAAGCCGCCATTGGGGCAGAACAGGAAATATTCATGCAGCGTATAGACGCGCGGCAGGCCAGAGGCGCGGATCGGCGCGGCTATGGACGGCGACAAGGCCTTGGCCCAGCCATGCACATGCACGATCGTGTCGTCTTTCGGCAGGCGGGCCAGCAACTCGCCGAGCGCCTGCGCCGCGCGCTGATTCCATGTGCCCTGAATGGCGGCGGCGGCGCGCGAAGGATTGCCGAGCAGGTCGTGCTGGCCGAGGCAGACGACCTCGACTCCGGCCGCGGCGAGTCGCTCGTCCACCGGCGCGGCGGAGGCGAAGACGATGGGCCGCGCGCCATGGGCGGCGAGCCCGAGCGCGCTCTCGATCGCCACTTTGGCCTGGCCGCCGGTCACGGAGGCGTGGTCGATGCAAATGACGACAGTCGGCGCGAAGGCGGCCATGGGGACTCCGGAGAAAAGCTCTGGCGCGACCTTAGGCCTCGAGCCTTAAACCCACGTAAGCATTCCCCCGCGCGCCCGCTCTAACACAGTCGGAGCGAAGGAAAAAATTCGCGTCCGCTACGGTCTCGCCGGCTCCGAGCGGCGAATCGTTCGATGCGTCGCGCAGTGCGAATTTGGAAGATCGCCGCAGCGTTTCGCGCAGGATGGCGGCCGTGTTGACACCTGCGCGCCTCGCTGGCAGACAGGGCCGCGCTATTGACGAGAGCGCAGCCCCGCGCCCTAATCCTCGAGGATCCGACATGCGCGCCGCTTTCCGTCCCTACGCTCTCGCCGCCTTCGCGCTCGCCGCCGCGGCGCTCCTCGCGCCCGCGCAAGCGCAAAGCCCTGCGACGACCACCACCGCCACCGGCGTCAAGATCACCGACACGAAAGTCGGGACAGGCGCCGGCGCGGAGCCGGGGCAAATGCTGAAGATGCATTACACCGGCTGGGTCTCGCAGAACGGCGCCAAGGGCAAGAAGTTCGACAGCTCGCTCGACCATGGCCAGCCCTTCGAGTTTCGCCTGTCCGCCGGCAAGGTGATCGCCGGCTGGGATCAGGGCATTCTCGGCATGAAGGTCGGCGGCAAGCGCACGCTCGTCATTCCGCCGGAACTCGGCTATGGCGCGCGCGGCGCCGGCGGCGTGATTCCGCCCAACGCCACGCTCATCTTCGATGTCGAGCTCATCGAGATCAAAGGTCAGATCTGACCGGCGCGGGCCGGCGCTCGATCGCGCGCCACCGTCACTGCGAGCGGAGCGAAGCAACCCAGAGACGAGGGGCGCTCTGGATTGCTTCGCGGCTCACGCTTCTCGCAAAGACCGAGAAGCGAACTCGCATCACATCCGCATGAGATGGTCGAAGGCCGACAGCGCGGCCGTCGCGCCTTCGCCCATGGCGATGACGATCTGCTTATAGGGAACCGTCGTCGCGTCGCCGGCGGCGAAAACGCCCGGCGCGGAAGTGTTGCAGCGGCGGTCGATCTCGATCTCCTTATAGCGCGTGAGCGTGACGGCGCCGTCGAGCCATTCGGTGTTCGGCAATAGGCCGATCTGCACGAACACGCCTTCCAGCTCTATGTTGCGCGTCTCCTCGCTCTCGCGGTCGCGATAGACGAGCCCCGTCACCTTGGCGCCGTCGCCGAGAATCTCCCTCGTCTGCGCCGAGACGAGAATCGTCACATTGGGCAGCGAGCGCAGCTTCTCCTGCAAGATTCCGTCGGCGCGCAGCTTCGCGTCGAATTCGAGCAAGGTGACATGCGAGGCGAGGCCGGCGAGATCAATGGCCGCCTCGACGCCGGAATTGCCGCCGCCGATCACCGCCACGCGCTTGCCCTTGAACAGCGGCCCGTCGCAATGCGGGCAATAGGCGACGCCTTTCGTCATATATTCGGTCTCGCCGGGCACATTGATGCGCCGCCAGCGCGCGCCCGGCGCCAGAATGATCGTCTTCGATTTCAGCGAGGCGCCATTGGCGAGCTTCAGCTCCGCGAGACCGCCGGCCTCGGCTGCGGGAACCAGCGCGGAGGCGATCTGGCCGTTCATCACATCGACGGAATATTCCGCGACGTGGCGCTCCAGCGCCGCCGCCATTTGCGGCCCTTCCGTGTGCGGAACCGAGATGAAGTTCTCTATGCCCGCCGTGTCCTGCACCTGGCCGCCGAAACGCTCCGCGACAATGCCGGTGCGCACGCCCTTGCGCGCGGCGTAGATCGCCGCCGCCGCGCCCGCCGGGCCGCCGCCGACCACCAGCACGTCGAAGGGCTCCTTGGCGGAAATGGAGGCGGCCTTCTTCTCGCCCGCGCCGGCGTCGAGCTTGTCGAGAATCTGCTCGAGCGTCGCGCGGCCATGCTGGAAGGGCTCGCCGTTCAGATAGACGGCGGGCACGGCCATTATGCCACGCTCCTCCACCTCCTTGGGGAAGAGGCCGCCGTCGATCGCCACATGGCGCACGCGCGGATTGAGCGCCGCCATCGTATCGAGCGCCTGCACCACCTCGGGGCAGTTCTGGCAGGTGAGCGAGAAATAGGTCTCGAAGCGATAATCGCCGTCGAGCGCCTTTATGCGCGCGAGAGTGTCGTCGTCCTCCTTGGGCGCATGGCCGCCGACATGCAGCAGCGCCAGCACGAAAGAATTGAACTCGTGTCCGCCCGGAATGGCGGCGAAGCGCAGGCCGATATCGGCGCCCTGGCGCTCGATCGCGAAAGAGGGACGGCGCGAATCATCGTCGCTGCGCACATAGGAGATATTGTCCGAGACGCTCGCGACCTCCTGCAGCAGCTCGGCGAGCTCTGTGGATTTCTCGCTGTCGTCGAGCGAGGCGCGGAGCGTGATGGGCGTGACGATGCGCGCGAAATAGGCCTGCAACTGGGTTTTCAGAGCGGCGTCCAGCATCTTCGACTCCCGATTTTCGAGAATAATCCCCTCACCCTGAGGAGCCTGCGCAGCAGGCGTCTCGAAGGGGGCGCCGCAGCGCGTTCTGGAGCATCCTTCGAGGCTTTTTGCGTTCCGCAAAAAGCGCCTCAGGATGAGGTAGGGGAATTTTCGACGGCCTCGAGGCGCCTCCGGCCGGCGAACCGGCCGGAGGCGTGAAGCGAAATCAAATCTTGCCGACGAGGTCGAGCGAGGGAGCGAGCGTCTTCTGACCCTCTTCCCACTTGGCCGGGCAAACCTCGCCCGGATGCGCCGCGACATACTGCGCCGCCTTGATCTTGCGCAGCAGCTCGAGCGCATTGCGGCCGACGCCGCCGGCGTTGATCTCGACGATCTGAATCTTGCCGTCCGGATCGATGACGAAAGTGCCACGGTCGGCGAGGCCGGCCTCTTCGATCAGCACGTCGAAATTGCGGCTCAGCGTCAGCGTCGGATCGCCGACCAGCGGATACTCGATCTTGCCGATCGCCGGCGAGGTGTCGTGCCAGGCCTTATGAGCGAAATGCGTGTCGGTCGAAACGCCGTAGATCTCGACGCCGACGGCCTTGAAGGCCGCATAATTGGTGGCGAGGTCTTCGAGCTCGGTCGGGCAGACGAAGGTGAAGTCGGCCGGGTAGAAGAAGAACACCGACCACTTGCCCTTGAGCGTGGCCTCGGTGACGTCGACGAATTTGCCGGCGTGGAAGGCGGTCGCCTTGAACGGCTTGATCTCGGAGCCGATGAGAGACATTCGTTTTCTCCTTAGCTGGTGGAGCGCGTCGGAGGCGGATGGTCCGCGCGCGTCTGGGGAAGACGCGCGGAACCTAATGGGGTTTCATCATCGATAAAAGCGAAAAAAACAGGCTGCAATAATCGAGTTTGACGATATATATGGCGCATGGCGGTCTTGCCCACACTTCGGCAGCTGCGTTTTCTGGTCGCCGTCGTCGACGAGCGGCATTTCGGCCGCGCGGCCGAGGCCTGCCTCGTCGGCCAATCGACGCTGAGCGCCGGAATATTGGAGCTCGAGCAATTGCTCGGCGTGCGCCTCTTCGAGCGCACCAAGCGCAAGGTCTCGCCGACGCCGGTCGGCCGCGAATTGGCCGAGCGCGCCCGCACGCTGCTGCGCGAGGCGCAGGATATCGTCGAGCTGGCCCGCGCCGCCCAGGCGCCCATGTCCGGGCCTTTGCGGCTCGGCGTCATTCCGACGATCGGGCCGTTTCTGTTTCCGCGCGTGCTGCCGCGACTGCGCTCCGCCTTTCCCGAGCTGAAGCTCTATCTGCGCGAGGAGCAGAGCGAGCCGCTGCTGGCGCGTCTCGACGCCGGCGAATTGGACGCTGCCGTGCTGGCGCTGCCCTATCCTTCGCGCGGCATGGAGACGATCGACATAGGCGTCGATCCTTTCGTCGTCGTCTGCCCGCCGGGGCACAGACTGAGCCGTCTGTCGGCGGTCGGCCATGACGATATGGCGGCCGAGGATCTGCTGCTGCTGGAGGAGGGCCATTGCCTGCGCGATCATGCGCTCGCCGCCTGCGCGCTCGAGGGCGCGCGGCGCAATGTCGCCTTTCAAGGCACCAGCCTCTATACGCTCGCGCAAATGGTGGCCAATGGGCTCGGCGTGACGCTGCTGCCGCAAATGGCGCTCGACGCCGGAATATTGCGCGGTCTCGATCTCGTCGTGCGGCCGCTGGCGGGCGAGGCGCCCTTCCGCCGCATCGGCCTCGTCTTTCGCGCCTCCTCGGCGCGCAAGGAGACATTCCGCCGCCTCGCGCGCGCGCTCGAAGGGTTTTTGGCGGAGGCGGCGATCGAAGAGAAGGCGAAAGTTTCTGCGACGCCTGCGCGTGGCGAGCGCAAGAGCGCCGCGGGGCCGCGTCGACATAAGTGACGTGCGACGACGCTATCGAATGCACACATCCTCGCCCCCACGACGTCTTGGCCGGGCTTGTCCCGGCCATCCACGCCAACACGCCGCGTGGCTTCTCGGAAGGTTGGCGTGATGTGGAAGTTCCGGCGACCTCTACCGGGCCCTGCCACGAACCCGCCCGACGCAAGCCGAAATCAGTCTATTTCCTCAAATTTTTCAGCCGCTTGGCGTGGATGGCCGGGACAAGCCCGGCCATGACGGCCGTTGGGTTCGCTATGTGTGAATCCGATTATGCGAAAGCGGGGAAAGGTGAGGGAGGGGGCGCTTCAGCTCGAACGATCGAGAATCGCCGCGAAATCTTTCCGATCGACATTGCCACCGGAGGCGATGACGACCACCGTCTTTCCCGCGAAGCGCTCGTGCTCGATCAACGCGCAGGCGAGCGCCGCGGCGCCGCCGGGCTCCAGCACGATGCGGAAATGTTCGGCGGCGATGCGCATCGCGGCTTCGACTTGCGCATCGCTCGCCGCGAGCCCTTGCGCGTTGCAGGCGAGCAGAATGGGCAGCGTGTGACGGCCGGGAGTCGGCGCGAGCAGAGCGTCACAGATCGAGCCGGTGAGCGCGGCGTTCGCCTGCGCGGCGCCGCTCTCCAGCGAGCGGCGCATATCGTCGAAGCCCGCGGGCTCCGCCGTGAACATCAGCGGCGTGCGCTCGAAGAGTTGCAACGTCAGCGCAATGCCGCAGGCGAGCCCGCCGCCGCTGCAGGCGGCGATGATCGCATCCGGCGCAATGTCCTTTGCGCGCGTCTGCGCGAAAATCTCGAGGCCGATGGTTCCCTGTCCGGCGATGGTGCGCGGATCGTCGTACGGGTGGATGAAGCGCAGCCCATCCTGCTCGGCGAGGCGGCGCGTCATCGCGTCGCGATCATTGCTCAGCCGATCATAGAATTCGACGCGCGCGCCGAGCGCCTGCGTGCGCTCGAGTTTTACGCGCGGCGCGCCGCGCGGCATCACGATCGTCGCTGAAACGCCCATCGCGCGCGCGGCGAAAGCGACGGCCTGCGCGTGATTGCCGGAGGAGACGGCGATGACGCCGCGGCGGCGCTCCTCTTCCGTCAATTGCAATATTTGATTGAAGGCGCCGCGCAGCTTGAAAGCGCCGATCGGCTGCAGATTTTCCGCCTTCACGAGCAGATGAAAGCCGATCTCTTCGTCGAGCAGCGGCGCCGTGAGCAATGGCGTCGTTTCGACATGCGGAGCGATGCGCGCGGCCGCGGCTTCGATGTCGGCGAGAGTGAGCGGCGCAGTCATTTCAACTCCCTTTGAATTTCGGCTCACGCTTCTCGAGAAAAGCCGTGCGGCCCTCGGCGTAATCGGCGCTGTCGAAGCAGGCGGCGGTGAGCCTCTCGCAGTCTTCCGCCGAAAGCGCATGCGGCAATCCCGCGGCGCGTCTTATCGCCGCCTTGGCGGCGCGCAGAGTGAGCGGCGCATTGGCGGCGACGCCTTTGGCGATATTTGCGATGGCCTGGTCGAAACTCTCCTTCGGCAGCACGCGCGAGACGAAGCCCGCCGCGCGCGCTTCCTCGGCGTCTATGCGCCGCGCTGTGAAGAACAGGTCCATCGCCGTCTGCGGGCCGACGGCCGCGACGACATAGCTCATGGCTTCCGGCGGATAGCCGACGCCGAGCCGTCCCGCCGGAATGCCGAACACCGAGCCTTCCGCCGCTATGCGCAGATCGCAGGCGGCGGCGAGGCCCATGCCGCCGCCCATGCAAAAGCCGGCGATCGCCGCGATCACCGGCTTGCCCAGTCGCGACAGCGCGTCGAAGGCCTCGACATTGGCTTGCTCATAGGCGCGTCCGCCTTCCGCCGTCGCGCGCACGGTGGAGAATTCCGAAATATCGGCGCCGGAGCAGAAGGGGAGATTCGGCGCGCCGGTCAGCACGACGACGCGCACGGTCTCGTCCGCGTCGAGTGCTGCGAGCAGCGAGGGCAGGGCGCGCCACATGGAGAAGTCGAAAGCGTTGCGGCGCTCGGCATTGTCGATGAGGATGCGCGCGACGCCTTCCGCGATGACGGCGTGCAGCTTCGATGTCGAATCATTCATCGGCCTTTGTCGCTCCCTTGGGATTCGTCATTCGCCCGCGCGCGCCAGGCGAGGAATTCTGCGTGATCGCATGTGTTGCGCGCGGCGTAGAGCATGGCGAAGGAGGCCATGGCGTCGTCGAAGACCGCGCTCTTGCCCATATAGCCGCAGATGATGGCGGGGTCGGCCGAGCGCGCATGGGCGCGCGCCAGCACGCGGCCGCAGAGCGTGGCGTAATCGTCGAGCGCATGTTCCTCGAAGAGCTCCGCGACCGAGTCGAGGCGCCGGTTCTTCAAATGACGCACGTAGAAATGGCGGCCCGTGGCCTCGTCCTTCGTCCAGCCGAGGAAGAGATCGGTCGAGGCCTGCATCACGCGCTGGCCATGGACGACGCGCTTGCCCTGCGGCTCTTTCCATTGCGCCGCGGCCTCGGGCGCGAGCCGCGCCAGCACGGAGGGGCGCGCCTCCTTGAGCTGCAGGAACAAGGGCTCGTCGTCCGCAGTGGCGAAGAGGCCGATCGCGCAAAATGTGCCGACGCTGCCGACGCCGACGACCTTGAACGCCGTATCCGACAGCTCGTAGCGGCGCAGCAGCGCGACCACTTCCGGATTGAGCGTCGCGCCGCAGCCCGCGAACATGGCGGGTATGTCGAAACGCGTCGCGACGTCGCCACCATTGCCGACATGATAGATGAGCGGCGGGCGCTCCTCTATGCGCAGGCCCATGGGCGTCGATTCGAGATGCGGGAAATTCTCGTCCTCGCGGTCGGGCCGCGTCGCCGCGACGAGCCCGCGCAATTTGCGCGCGAGGCGCTCGTGCAAGCCGTCCGCTATATGGACGAGATCGATGCGGTCGCGCCACGCCTTCAGCGGCGAGAGGCGAGAGAGGCTGCGCATATGTTGGCGATAGCCCCGCGCCGCGAGCTCGGCGGCGTGGCGCGCGCGCTTGTCGGAACGCCCCGCATCGAGCGCGGCGACGGCGAAGCTCGCGCAGAGGCGCCGCAGATCGACGGTGAAGTCGATATTGGGCAAGGTCTCGTCGAAATCGTTTATGTCGAAGAGCACATTGCCCTCCGACGACAAGAGCGCGCCGAAATTCATCAAATGGCAATCGCCGCAAGATTGCGCCGCGAGGCCCGGCGTCGGCAGAGCGGCGAGGTCTTCCGCCATGATCGAGGCCGCGCCACGCAGGAAGGCGAAGGGCGAATGCGCCATTCGTTCATAGCGAATGGGCAGCAGCGAGGCGACGCGTCCCGCGTCGGTGGCGGCGAGTATGGCGGTGGGGTCGCGCTCTACGGGCGAGAAATCCGCGAGACTCTCGCGCGGCGCGAAACGGCGCCGCTCCTTGCCCGCGGCGTAGCGCTCGGCGAAAACACGATGGCGCGAAGACACGGCTCTATGATCCTGCATCGCAATTCTCCGCGGCGTAAGTTCTTCGAACGAAATTTCCGCAGCGACGCGCTCTAGCGAATTCTAATCGATCGCCGCCTCGATCACGCGCGCCAGAGCGCCGAGCCTCTGCTCGATGAGCGCCGGCGTCTCACAGACATAGGATAGCGCATGGCGCCGCTCGTCGAAGACGCGCAGATCCCATTGCAGGGCCTCGCTGGCGTCCTTGAGCTTTTGCGCATCTTGCGAGGCCTTGTCCTGTGAGGCCTTGTCTTGCTCGGCGCGCAGAGTCTGCGTCTCCTCGCGCAGCCTATCGGCGAGCTGCTTCTGCTTCGCGCCATAGCGATCGAGCCCTGCGAGCACCGCATGGCGCTCGGCTTCGAGCGTGTCATAGACGCCGGCGAACAGCGCCGTCAGCCGTTCCTTGCGCTTGTCCCCAGCCGCAGTGGCGAAGTCTCCGACGAGCTTTTGCGCCGTCTCTATCGGCGTGCGCCGCGCGCTGATGCGGGCGACGAGATCGCCGAGGGCGGCGTCGTCGCGCCAGCTCGTGGCGCCGTCGATCGACGGCCCGGTCCAGACGCCGGCGACGGCCACGCTCTGCACCTTCACTTGCCGGCAGGGCCAATCGCTCTGCCCCGCGGCTTGCGGCTGCGCATGCGCCGCGCCGGCGCAGCAAAGAGCGAGAGCCAGAGAGGCGAAGATGGAACGCTTCATGGGGGACGATCTGCGGCTGTGGGCGAGGAGCCTTCGTTTACGCCTTTTTGCGGCGCGCCGCAAAGGCGCGCGAAATGTCTCACATTCACGAATCTGGTTGACTAGGCAACCATCTAGATTTAGTTTCCTAGGAAATCATATGAGGCTCTCGCTCGTGTCTTCTCGCGTCTCCCGGCTCACCGACCATCTCGGCTTCTGGCTGCGGCAAGTCTCGAATCACGTGTCGCATGGCTTCGCGCGAAAGCTCGCCGACAAGGATGTCACCGTCGCCGAATGGGGACTGATGCGCGTGCTGTACGGCAGGGAGCCGAGCGCTCCGAGCCGGTTGGCGAATGAGATGGGACTGACGCGCGGGGCGATCACGAAGCTCGCCGATCGCCTGATCGCCAAAGCGTTCGTCATTCGCGAGGCCAGCAAGAATGACGGGCGGGCGCAAACGCTGAGGCTCACAGCCAAAGGCGCCAAATTCGTGCCGGAGTTGGCCGCTCTCGCCGACAAAAACGAGATCGAGTGCTTCGCGCATCTCTCCGATGACGACCGACGCACGCTCCAGCGCATTCTCGGCGAGACCGTCGCGCGACTCGGCCTCACCAAAATGCCTCTCGACTGAAGTCTTTTGTTTTGATGCGTTTTCAGCGCCGAACCGCCCCCTCGAACGAAGGAGAGCTCATGACTACGCCGCTATCCGAAATCGCCGAAAACTGTCTGCGCGCCGCCGAAAGCGACAGCATGACATTTCCCGAGATCGTGGGAAAGCTGATGCATGCAGGGTTCGAGAGTTATGCGATCGACTTCCGCCGCGCGACGGCGACCTATTATTCGCCCGATGGCGACAGCATCGCCCTCCCGACGCGTCGTCATCGCACGCCGATCGCCGCCTCTCTGGACGCCGCCGTCGTGCAGGCGGCGATCAGGGAGGCCCAGCAATCGGCTCCCGGCTACACATATTCGGGGTTCTGCGAAAAGGTGATGGCCGGCGGCTGCTGTGGCTATGTGGTTTCCTTCTCCGGGCGCCGCGCCGTCTATTTCGGGCGCACCGCCGAGACCCATGTCGAATGTTTCCCGCAAGGCTGAGGATCGCGCGCCGGCGGACGATCCTCTATAAGGCGCGCCTATGCGGATCATTCCGGTCATCGATCTGAAGGGCGGCCATGTCGTGCGGGCCTTTCGCGGCGAGCGCGCGTCCTACGCGCCGATCGTCACGCCGCTCGCCGCCGGCAGCGCGCCGGAGGCGGTCGTCGCCGGATTTCTGCGCTTGCATGATTTCGATACGATCTATGTCGCCGATCTCGACGCCATAGAGCGGCGCGGCGATCACGGCGCGGCGATCGATGCGCTGGCGCAGCGTTTTCCGCAAATCTGTTTCTGGGTCGACAATGGCGCCGAAAGCGAGCCTGCCGACTCGCGGTCCGATGCGGCGCCTGGACCGCGAGCCTTCGGGCTCGCCAATCTCTTTCCCGTCATCGGCAGCGAAAGTCTCGCGCAGAATGTCGCCCCCGATCTCTCGCATGAGGCGCGCGCCATTCTCTCGCTCGATTTTCGCGGCGACGCCTTTCTGGGGCCCCGCGATCTGTTGGATAATCCGCAACTCTGGCCGCCGCGCGTCATCGCCATGACTCTGGCGCGCGTCGGCGCCTTCGCCGGGCCAGACCTCGCGCTATTGTCGTCGCTGGCGCGCCGCGCGCAGGGCAGGGAAATCTACGCCGCCGGCGGGCTGCGTGATGCGCGCGATCTCGAGCGGCTCGCGCAGATCGGCGTCGCCGGCGTGCTCGTCGCCTCGGCATTGCATGACGGGCGGCTGTCGCGAGACGATCTTCGCAGCGCATAAAAAGAAAGAGGAGCCGCGATCGGCGGCTCCTCTTTGGTCGATAGACATATGTCCGCGCCTTACTCGGCGGCGGCGAAGGGGTGCTTGGCGGTCACGCGCTCGGAGAGCACGCGAGAGGCGCTCGGATCGCCCTTCAGCGCGCGGGCGATGGCTTCCTTCGTGGCGCGATAGTTGAAGTCCTGGATCTTCTGATCGTCATTGGCTTCCCAATGAATGAACACGCCGACCGAAATGAAGAGGTCTTCGGCCTGCTCGATCGGGATGATCCCTTCCGCGACGCTGTCGGCGACGGCCTTGGCGACGCCATACTGCGCCGGGCCGAACATCTGAACGGCCTGCTTGGCGTTCTTGATGGTCACTTTGTTGAAGAGGATCGTATAGGGCTTGACCAGAAGGTTCGGCGCGACGACGGCGAGCAGAGTGGTGAAGCCGTCCTTATTGTTGACCAGCGCATTGGCGAAGGCCGTCTCGGCGGAGCTGCCGCGCGGTCCGATCAGCAGGTCGATATGCGCGACCTCATTGCCCTCGCCGACGAGCGATTCGCCGACCAGAAGTTTCGGCGTGGAGGAACCGGCGCCGGCCTTCGGAAAGAGGGCGCCCAAAATCTTATCCAGTATCGAAGCCATATTCGATTTCCTTTCGGTCTGTTCGTCACGCCTTGGCGGCGTTGTTCTCGGCCTGCGCGAGGCCCCCCAATCTCGCTGCAACTTCCGTCAGGAAGCCGACTGGTGACGCGCCGACCGCGGATCGATTCGCTTCAATTCGAGTCGACGAAGAGGAGCCGCGGACGGCTCCTCGAAAATCACGGCGACGGGCGCCGCATCGCAGCGAAGCTGCGGCGCGCGGGATGCGCGCCGTCGCTCGCCAGCCGACCGAGCGATGAGCTCAGTTGGCGCCGAAAGGATGCTTGACGTCGTTGCGCTTGGCGACGACCTCGGCGGCCTTCGGCTCGCCCTTGACGGCGCGCGCGATGGCTTCCTTCGTGGCCTGATAGTTGTACTCCTGGATCTTCTTGTCGTCGTTGGCTTCCCAATGGATGAACACGCCGACCGAGATGAACAGGTCATCGGCCTCGGCGAGCGGGATCACGCCTTCGGCGACGGAGTCGGCGACGGCCTTGGCGACGCCGGCCTGAGCCGGTCCGAACATCTGAACGGCCTGCTTGGCGTTCTTGATGGTGACCTTGTTGAAGAGGATCGTGTTCGGCTTGGCCAGCAGATTCGGCGCAACGACGGCGAGCAGCGTGGTGAAGCCGTCCTTGTTGTTGACGAGCGCATTGGCGAAGGCGGTCTCGGCCGCGCTGCCGCGCGGTCCGATCAGGAGGTCGATGTGAGCGACTTCATTGCCTTCGCCGACGAGCGACTCGCCGACCAGGAGCTTGTTGATCAGGGCCATGTTTCTTCCTTTCGATAAACTCGACTTATCGCCCGCGCGGCTGCCGACGCGGGCGCCTCCCTCTGTCTCGCCGGCGTCAGGCCGAAATGCGGCCGAGCCGGTCGAGCCGGTCGCGAGACCATCTCGCGCGGCGCGAACTCAACCATTTTTGTGGACGTTCGGCAAGATGGCGAGCAGATAATCGACAAAAAGCGCGGCGACCGTCAGGTCCGCGCAGGCGCCCGGATTATAGCCGCTTTTTTTGAGAGAACGATCCAGTTCCAGAGCGATCCGAAACATGGAGTCTCTATCGTCGACGGCGTCTAGAAGAGAAGCCGCTTCTTGAAAGCGCGTCAAGGTCTCTTTGGCGACTTTTTCGCCGAATTTCCGCTGGATATGCGTGTCGGGAAATTGTCGCGCGTAAGTCATGAAGAGATGGAGCGTCGTCATCGCCCTGTCGTGGCCGCGCGCCCTGGAGCGCCTTATCGCCTCTCGGCCGACCACAAAAATCTCGGCGAATCCATTCACATATTGGCGCGCCACGAGGTCGCGATCGGCGGCGAGCGCCATCGCCTCGCGCAAGGAGATTCGCGCCGGCTCGGTCACATCATGCTGCGGCGCGGCGCCGAGTCCGGCGGGCGAGGCGCGTAAAATCGCGCGAAAAGCGAGATCGGCGTCGGCCGAATCGAGCGCGCCCAGCGTCGCCGCCAGTCTGTCGGCGAGGGGGGCGTCGCCCTCCTGCATCGCCGCATGAGCGAGCGGCGCGCAGAGCAGGACGATGCCGAGATTGGTGTTGCAGCCGACGCGCGCCCAGGTCGCCTCCACCGCGTCGAGGATGCGGGCGCCGACGCGCGCGCCGGGCGCGCTGAGGCGCGGCGCGGCGGCCTTCGCGCTGGCGACGAAATCCTGCGCCTCCATGCCATGGCCGGGGGCGAATATGTGGACATTGCCGGGCTTGGGCGCGGCGAGCTCGTCCTCGCAGGCGGCGATGAAGGCGCGCGCGATTTGTTCCGAAAGGGACTCAGCCATGGGCGCGGCGCGCGGCGGCGCCGACCGCCGCCATTATGTCGCCGGCGATGCGCTCGGCGATCTGGAAAGGGGTCACGCTCTGCAGCCCGCTCCATCCCGGCATGCTGTTGACCTCCAGCACCATGGGCAGGCCGTCCGCGCCGCTGATGATGTCGACGCCGGCGAAATCCGCGCCCAGGGCGGCGGTGGCGCGCAGCGCCAATTCGCGCTCGCGCGCCGTCGGCTCGCAGGCGCAAGGCTTTGCGCCCTGGCGCACATTGGTGATCCAGCGCCGCGAGCGCCGCCGCATCGCGCCGATGATCTCGCCATGCGAAACGAGAATGCGCATATCCTCGTACCACACGTCCCGCGGCGGGACGAAGCGCTGCAGATAGAAGACGCCGCGCGCTTCTTCCTTCGTCGGCAGATCCTCCTCGCGGCGAATGAGCTTCAGCCCCCAGCCCTGCGCGCCGAACAGCGGCTTCAGCACTAGCGGCGCGAGCCCGCATTCGCTGCGGATGATGCGCAGCGCCTCGCTGCGCGAGCCGGTCACGAAGGTGGCGGGAGTCGGGATGCGCGCGGCGGCGAGCAGAAAGCTCGCGGCGGATTTGTCGGTGCAGCGCTCGATCGCGCGCGCGCTATTGACCAGCGGAACGCCGAGCGCGTCGAGCGCGTGCAGCACGCCGAGCCGCAGCGTGATCGTCTCCAGCGAGCCGTCGCCGATCGCGCGCACGACGGCGGCGTCCGGCAGGCCGCCGTGAAAGCCTGGAATGGCGAGCGCCTGCGGTCGTGTCGTGTCGATCTTGCAGGCGCCGAGCCGCACGGGAATGGCCCGCGCGCCGTGACGCGCGAAGCCCTTGATGAGGCGCTCGACATGCCAGTCGAGCTCGTCGGTGAAGATCGCGATGCGCGGCGCCCCCTCACGGGGGCGCGCGGGCTCAGCCGAAAGAGGCTTCGAGCAGTTTTTCGTCGATGGCTCCGCCACGGAAAGTCTCGCCTGTCTCCACTGCCGTCACGATCGCCTCGGCGGGCGAGAACAGGCTGGGGTCGATCTTGTAGAAGTCGCCCTTATACGCTTTGAAAATTTCCGCGAAAGGCTGTCCGTAGTCGCGCGAGGTCGAGCTCGGCAGTTTCTCGGCCAGCTCCTTGGCCGCCGCCGCCGATCCGCGCACGAAGAGATGGGCGCGGCCGGAATAGATGATCGCGTCATTGGTGCGGCCCATGGCCGTGACGAAATCCGGATGCGGCGGCGAGAGCGGCGCGGCAGCGATGCCGTCCACAATATGCTCGAGCGGGAATTTCAGCTCATGCGCCTTGTGCAGCGCCACCTCGAGCACGCGGCCGACCACCTGCACGCTGCCGGCGAGGCTCTGCGTCGGCGCATAGATGAAGGCGAGCTTGTCGGGAGAGACGCCGCAATCATTGGCGACCTTGGCCACGACGGCCTCCGGCGGCGGCGCGCCGGCCTCGAGCACGATGGTCGAGCGATCGGCGGAGTCCTTGTAGGGAAGCTCCTGGAACAGCGCCTCCTTGCGCGCCAGCGAACGGCCGGGGCCGGAGCCGAGCGCGAAGAATTTCTCATGGGAAAGGCTCCAGCCGGCATATTGGCTGGCGAGGCAGGCCACGACCGGGTCATTGCTGGAGACAGTCAGCCAGAAGGGCCAGTTCTTCTGGCCCGGCGCCGGCGAGAGCGTGACCTTGCCGAGGCCGCCGAGGCAGATTTCCGTGAGCAGAAGGCCCGCGTCCAGGCCGCCGGCGACTTTGGCGCCGGCGTCGATCAGCAGCTCTCCGAGGCTTCCGCGCGAAACGGCGAGGCGATAGCGCTCCACTCCCGCGACGAGCCGGTCGACGATCTCGCCCGCCAACACATTGACGCTCGCCGTGGCGCGCCCGCTCGTATCCAATGTCCCTGTCACGTCTTTTGTCCTCGATTGGGGACCGGCTCCCCGCGCCGGCCGAAATTGCGGCGCGACTTTACTAAGCTTTCGTCCCGGGCGAAAGCCGCGCCGGGCGAAAGGCCTGTCACTCCCCCGTCAAGAGACTCTCACGAGAGCATTACACGCCGCTGCTAGAGAGAAGGCGTGATGCGGCGTCGAGAGCGACTCTTTTCTCGAGGAGAAGCGCAAATGGCCGACAATATCGCGGAAAAGTCCGGCGAGGCCGGCAAGAAGGACAATAACACTGGCAAGCTGATCGTCGGCGGCATAGCGGCGGTCATCGGCGGGGTGGTGGGCTATGGCCTCCTGGGCGGCCCGGCCATCCTCGCCAGCGCAGTGGTTTTCGGGTTGATCGGGGCGGCGCTGGGCTCCGTGTTCGACTGAACGCGTCGGTTGCGTGTGGCGTCGCGAGTCGCCGCCAATTCGGCGGCAGAGTAATTATAGAACCAAGCAATTTTCCCCTCAGGTCGCGGCCCCGCGTCTCTCCGCGGGGCCGTTTTTTTCACGCGGCCGCGAGTGCGGCGATATCGCGGCGGGCGGCGGCGAGCGCCTCCTTCTTCTGCGTCTCGCCGAGGGCGACGCCCTCGGCGCGGATGAAGGCGAAATCGGTCACGCCGAGATTGCCGAAGGTCGTGCGCAGATAGGCCTCCTGATGGTCTTGCTCCGAACGCGCGGAATCCGCGCCGTAGAGACTGCCGCGCGTCGAGACGACGATGACGCGCTTGCCGGCGACGAGCCCCTGAATGCCCGATTGCGTATAGGCGAAGGTCTTGCCGGGGACGACGAGATGGTCGATCCAGCCGCGCAATTGCGTGGGAATCGAGAAATTATACATTGGCGCGCCGATGACGACGATATCGGCCGCGAGAAACTCCTCGAGCAGCTCGCGAGCGGCCGAAAGATCGGCCCGCAGGGTCGCATCCTCGGGCTCCGCGCCACTGGCGCGCGCGAAAAACAGGGCGCTGGAGAGCGTCGGCGGCGCCACGGCGGCGACGTCGCGATAGGCGATCTCGAGGCCGGGAATATCGCCACGCAACTTGTCCACCAGCTCGGCGGTGAGGCTCCGGCTCAATGATTTTTCTCCGAGAATGCTCGAATCGACGTGCAAAAGGCGGGTCATGGGGCTCGCTCCTGGTATAAACTGGTAACTTAGGCTAGTTTGCTCCCTGTCGCCGGGACGCGCAAGGAGGCACATTTTTGGAACGCGGTCACATTCATGTTCCCGCTCAATGCGGGCGCATCGCGGCCATTCTGTCGCGGATCGGCGACAAATGGACGGTGCTGGTCGTCGAATCGCTCGGCGACGGGCCTTTGCGCTTCAACGAGCTGCGGCGGCGCATCGGCGGCATCTCGCAGCGCATGCTGACTCTGACGCTGCGCGCGGCCGAGCGCGACGGTTTCGTCACGCGCACGGTCTATCCCATAATTCCGCCCCGCGTCGATTATGAGCTGACGCCGCTCGGCCGCTCGCTGCGCGAGCCGCTGCATCGGCTCGGCGATTGGGCGCTCGAACATGTCGAGACGATAGAGGACTCGCGGCGCCGCTTCGACGCCGAGGCGGAAAAGCAGGCCGCTGCGCCACGGCCGCAGCGCGCTGTCGGCGCCTGAGCGCGCCACCGCGGCCTTCTCCTTTGCGCTTTTGAAAAAATCATGCGCAATGCGGCGCGAGTGAGATTCGTCGGAGTGAGCCCAGAAGTGACCGAGCGTCCGCAGACCAATGTTTCCTATGGCGCCGCGGCGCTCGTCTTTCTGGCGGCGGCGGTGGTGCTCGCCTTTCCTTGGGCGTCCGGCCGGGTCACGATCCCCTGGGACGCCAAGGCGCATTTCCAGCCGCAATTCGCCTTTCTCGCGCATGCGCTGCATTCGGGCCAGTCGCCCTTCTGGACGCCCAATGTCTTCGCCGGCTCGCCGCAGGTGGCCGATCCGCAATCGCTGATCTTCTCGCCCTTCTTCCTCATCGCCGCCTGGCTCGTTCCCGAGCCCTCTTTCGCGCTCGAGGACGGCATCGTCTTCGCCATGCTGGCGATGGGCGGCCTCGCCTTCATCGCCTATTTCCGCGATCGCAAAATTTCGGCGGAAGGCGCGCTGCTCTGTGCGCTGGCTTTCGCCTTCGGCGGCTCGGCCGCCTGGCGCATTCAGCATACGGGGCAGGTGATGAGCCTCGCCTGGTTCCCCGTGACTTTGTTCCTGCTCGCGCGCGCGCTCGATCGCCGCTCGGCGCAATGGGGGGCCTATGCGGGCGTGGCGGCGGCCTTTCTCGTGCTCGGACGCGATCAGGTCGCCTTTCTCGAGGTTCTCGTCCTCTCGGCCTACGCCGTCTTCCGCGTCTTTTCCGACGACGCGAAGATTTCCACAGCCATCGCGCCGCTCGCGGCCGGCGCGGCCTGCGGCGTCGCGATTATCATCGTTCCGCTCTTGCTGACGATGGAGCTGGCGTCACAATCCAACCGGCCGGCCATCGATCTCGAAGGCGCATTGCGCGGCTCGCTGCATCCGGCCTCGCTCCTCACTTTCGTCTCGGCCAATCTCTTCGGCACGGATGGTCCGCTCGCGAATTTCTGGGGCCCGCCCGCGCTGATCTTCGGCTCGCCGGATCTCTTCCTCGCCCGCAACATGTGCGACGTCTACATCGGCGCGCTGCCGCTGGTCGCGCTCATCGCCCTGGCGCGGCATGGCCTGCCGTCGAATCGGGAGATCGGTTTCTTCACGGCGACGGCGCTGGCGCTGCTGCTCTATGCGCTCGGCCGTTTCACGCCGGCCTTTGCGCTGATGTTCCATATTCCCGGCGTCGATCTCTTCCGCCGTCCGGCCGACGCCACTTTCCCGCTTTGCGCCGTGCTCGCCATTCTCGCGGGCTTTGGCCTTCATGTCGTCGCCAATGCGCCGAGCAAGCCGCCGCTGCGCTTCCTCGCGGCGGTGCTGGTCGCGCTGTTCGCCCTCGCCCTTCTGCTCGCCTGGAGCAAGGACCATCTCGCCGCCGCTCTATTGCCGCTCGCCGAGAGCGCCGGCTTCGTGGCGCTGGCCTCTCTCGTCGTCGCTTTCGCGCCCTGGCTCAGGGCGCGTCGCTATGCGCTGCTCGCCGCGGTCGGCGCGACGATGACGCTCGATCTCGCCTTCAACAACGGCCCCAATGAATCGACGGCGCTGCCGCCGCAGAATTTCGACGTGCTGCGCGAGGGCACGCAAAACGACACGATCGCTCTGCTGCGCGCGCGCCTCGCCGCGACTGCGGCGCCGGACCGGCGCGACCGCGCCGAGCTCGCGGGCATCGATTTCCACTGGCCCAACGCCTCGCTGGTGCATGGCTTCGATCAGGAGTTCGGCTATAATCCGGTGCGCCTGCGCCTGCTCGAGGATGCGACTGGCGCCGGCGATCATCTCGCGCTTCCCGATCAGCGCGTCTTCTCCAAGCTCTATCCCTCCTATCGCTCGACGCTCGCCGATCTCATGGGGCTGCGCTTCATCGCGACCGGCGTGCCGATCGAGGAGATCGACAAGAATTTGAAACCCGGCGATCTCGAATTCATCGGGCGCACCAAGGACGCTTACGTCTATGAGAACAAGCGCGCGCTGCCGCGCGTGCTGCTCGCAACCTGCGCCTCGCGCGCCGATTTCGCGCAGATGATCGAGGATGGCGTGTGGCCCGATCTCGATTATCGCGCCAGCGTGCTGCTGGAGGAGCCGCCCGTCTGCCGCCATTCGCGGCCGGAGGAGGGGGAGGCGAGCGGCGCGCGCATCCGCTCCTATGCGAATACGGAAGTCATCATCGACGCCGATGTTCCGCATGGCGGCGGCTATGTCGTGCTGAACGATATTTTCCATCCGTCCTGGACGGCGCAGATCGACGGCGAGCCGGCGGATATTCTGCGCGCCAATGTGATGTTCCGCGCCGTCGCCGTGCCCCAGGGCAAGCATGAGGTGCGTTTCGTCTTCCGGCCCTTCGACGAGCTGTGGCGGCGGCTGACGGGGCGGCGCTAGATCGCCGTCACACCCAGCCCGACAATTCGCGCCGCGCGATCGTCTCCAGCGCGCGCAGCCCATCCTCGCTGTCGTTGAGACAGTCGAGCCGCGCGAATTTTTCGCCGCCGGCGTCGAGATAGGCATGGCGCAGCTCGGCGCCGATCTCCTCCAATGTCTCGAGACAATCGGAGACGAAGCCCGGCGTCAGCACGGCGACGCGCTTCACGCCGCTCTGCGCCAGCTCTTGCAGCACATTCGCCGTATAGGGCCCGGTCCATTGCGTGCGGCCGAAGCGCGATTGAAAGGCGAGCCGCAAATGCTCGGCCGACATGCCCAGCTTCGCGCGCAAGAGATCGAGCGTCGCCTCGCAATGGCGGCGATAGGGATCGCCGCGATCGATCTGCGCCTGTGGCAGGCCGTGGAAAGACGCGATCAGAATCTCGGGCGTAAAATCGAGCGCCGCCAGCTGCGCGCGCGTCGAATCCGCGAGTGCGTCTATATAGGCGGCGTCGTCGTAGAAGGGCGGAACGATGCGCAGCGTCGGCTGCTCGCGCAGAAGCGCCAGGGCGCGCGCCGCATCGTCGAAGACGGAGGCCGTCGTCGAGGCGGCATATTGCGGATAGAGCGGGAACAGCAGAATGCGCTCGCAGCCCTTTGCGCGCAGCGCGTCGATCTTCTCGCCGATCGAGGGCCCGGCGTAGCGCATGGCGAAATCGACGATGACGCCCGGATCCGTGAAGCGCGCGCCGAGCTTTTCCGCCTGCGCGCGCGTGATCGTCTTCAGCGGGCCTTCGTCGCGCTCCATGTTCCAGACCGAGCGATAGGCGCGCGCCGAGCGGCGCGGACGAAAGCTCAGCACGAAGGTCTCGAGAATCGGGCGCCACAGCACAGGCGGCAGATCGACGACGCGTCGATCCGACAGAAACTCGCGCAAATAGCGGCGCACCGACCAATAATCGGCGCCCTGGGGCGTGCCGAGATTGACGAGGAGAAGGCCGATTCGAGACGCGCTCATGCGATGGTCTTCTCGAAAGCCGCGAGCTCGGCCGCCTCCAGTGAGAAGCCGTTCTCCTCGGCGGGGAAGCGCCCCTCGCGCACGTCACGCGCGTAAGCCGCGACGGCCTCGCGCAGCGCGGCGCCGAGCAGGGCATAGCGGCGATTATGCTTGAAGTCGCGCGTTCCGAGGGCGGCGAGATCATGCACGACCAGCACTTGCGCGTCGCAATCGGCGCCCGCGCCTATGCCGATCGTCGGCGCGCGCAGGCGCTCGCTGATCTTTGCCGCGAGCTCGCGCGGAATGAGCTCGAGAACGAGAAAATCCAATCCCGCGGCGTCCAGCTCCAGCGCATCGGCGAGGAGCTTCGCCGCCGCCGCGGCCGTCTTGCCCTGGCGGCGCTTGCCTTCTTGATGCTGCGACTCGAGCCCGATATGGCAGCACACGTCATGGCCTTCGCGCTTCAGCGCGCGCAGGATCTCGGGCCGCGCGCCTTCGAATTTCACGCAATCGGCGCCGGCCTGCGCGAGCCGCGCGGCGCTCTCCAGCGCCTGCGCCTCTGTCTCATAGGTCGCGAAGGGGAGATCGCCGATGAGATAGACGCCCGGCGCGCCGCGGCGCACGGCGGCGATATGATGCGTCATATCGCCGAGCGTCACCTCGCGCTCGCTGGCGTAGCCCAGCACATTCGTGCCGACGCTGTCGCCGACCATGACGATATCGACGCCCGCCTCGACCTCGATCCGCGCCGTCGGCGCGTCATAGGCGGTCAGCACGACGAATTTCTCGCCGCGCTGCTTCATCTCGACATAATGGCCGGCCGCCATCTGCTCACCTTCGCTGGACCCCGCCGCTCGCGAGCGAGGACGGGCAGAGCGCTCTATAGAGCAAACGGCGCCGCTGAAAAAGCGGCTCAGCGCGAGCAGGCGTGCGGCAGCAGCGGCAGGCGGATGTCCTGCAGCTCGTAGGTGCATTTGTCGCAGCCCGTGAGCAGCGCATAGGCGGCGACGAGGCCCGCCAGAATGCAGAACTTGCGCATGACCGTTTTCCTCGAAACTCTAAAGAACGCCGCCTCTACGATGGAGGGAGGCGGAGTTGATAGCTCGAGAAGGGCCCCCCTGTCATTTCAGCACGACCACGCGGGTTCCGATCTTGACCCGGTCGTAGAGGTCGGCGACGTCGCGGTTGGTCATGCGGATGCAGCCGGAGGAGACGGCCTCGCCGATGGTGTCGCCCTCATTGGAGCCGTGGATGCGATAATCGCTGGAGCCGAGATAGAGCGCGCGGGCGCCGAGCGGATTGTCCTGGCCGCCCTCCATATGGCGCGGCAGGTCGGGCCGGCGCTTCAGCATGGCCGCGGGCGGGCGCCAATCCGGCCATTCGCGCTTGGCGGTGATCGTCTTCACGCCGGACCAGGTGAAGCCCTCGCGGCCGACGCCGACGCCATATTCGATCGCCTTATCGGGACCGAGCACGTAATAGAGCCGCCGCTCCTTGGTGGAGACGACGATGGTGCCCTTTTTGTATTGGGGATGGCGCCAGACGACGGTCTGGCTGGGGATGGATTGCAGGCGGAAGTTATTGATGAAATCCGCGACCGGGCCGCGATCCAGCGGATTGGCGGCCAGCGCCGGCCAGGAGGCTGCGAGACCGAGCGCGAGCGCGCCTGCGAAACGAATATGGTGCGAGAACATGCTTCAGCCTTCTCCTGCCACGGTTGGGCCCCGTTTGTCGAAAGGAAATGCGGCCGAAATGGGATGGCGAGACAATGGCCTTGCCTCCTCGCGGCGCCGCGCGGTCTCGCAAATGCCTCGTCTACACGGCGCATTTACCGCCGGACGATAGCTCAGGGGAGCAGACGTGTTGCTCATCCGCAAACCGAAAAGGCTCCTTCATGTCGAAAGTTCTTCGCGCCCTGTCGTTGTTCGCGGCGTTGCTCTGGGGAGCGGCCGCGGGGGCGGCTCCGGCCTCGCGAAATGCGCCGGAGCAAGTCTCCTCTGGAGTGAAATACGAGTTTCTGGCGCGCTGGGACGTTCATCGCCTGAACCAGATATTGGAGACCGACACGCCCAAATTCGCGGGCGTCCGAGTGGCCTACACGCCGGCGCGCAATGCGGTGAAGCTCTATCGCGTCACTTATCCGTCGGTCATACCGGAGAAGGGCAATGCGCCGACCGTCGCCTCGGGCCTGCTCGCCATCCCGGACACGAAGGAGACCACTTTCCCCCTGGTCTCCTATCAGCATGGCACGGTCTATGGGCGCCACGAGGTTCCGTCCTTCGCCGAGGAGTCGCCCGAGACACAGCTGATGATCGCGCAATTCGCGGGCCAGGGCTATGCGATGATCGGCGCCGATTATTTCGGCCTCGGCGTCTCGCAGGAGCCCGAGGGCTATATGGTGAAGGCCAGCCATCAGCAGGCCTGCTATGATTTGCTGGTCGCCAGCCGCAGCGTGCTCGACCATCTGAAGCTGAAGAGTGACAAGCTCTTCCTCTCGGGCTGGTCGCAGGGCGGCTTCGTCACCATGGCCTTTCTGGAGAAGCTCGAGAGCGCGGGCGTTCCCGTTCAGGCGGCCGCCACCGCCAGCGCGCCGCTCGACCTCTTCGCCGCCATGGAGGGTTTTCTCGACTTCCCACGCCCGAACGACGCCGTCTGGCTGAACAGCATCTTCATCCTGTCCGCTTTTTCCTATGAGAACTACTATGGCGTTCCTGGTCTCGCCCGCTCTTTGTTCGCCGAGGACTATTATGAGATCGTCAAAAAGGCCTATGACCGCCAGCCCTTCGATCCGGCGGCCATTCCGGCCGATCTGCGCAAGCTGATCCGGGCGGATTATTTCGACTCGCATTATTTCGCCAATTCGGCCTTCGGACGCTTGATAGCGGCGACGCAGGCCTATCGCTGGGTGATAAAATCGCCGGTCCACAATTATTACGGCGAGGCGGACGAGGCGATCACTCAGGGCGTCGGCCGCATGGCGATGACCTATGCGCAGGCCATGGGCTCGGGCAATACCGTCGTGGAGGCGGTCTCCACCGGGCCGACGACGCATCGCGGCACATTCGCGACCGCCGTCCCGCAGTGGAAGGCCTGGTTCGACGGCCGCTGAAGGGCGGCCGGCCCTGAACTGTCGAAGCGTCCGCACTTGCATCCTGCGCCCGCCCCGCTATAAAGCGCGCTTCGCGACGCTTCCGGCCGGAGGCTGAACGGAAGGCCTTCGGCTCCGTCCGAGGTTGGGTTCGCCCGTCTTCCCGTGTCTCCGCCTTCGAACTTCCCGTTCGAGCCTTTCCCACGAGGCTCGGAGGGCTCTGCGCCGAGAGCGGCTCGCGACAATGAGGAAAGGCAAGAGAATGGCTCTCTACGAGCATATCTATCTTGCGCGTCAGGACGTCTCGCCCCAGCAGGTCGAAGCGCTGACGACGCAGTTCAAGGGCATCATCACCTCGCTCGGCGGGAAGGTGTCCAAGACCGAATATTGGGGCGTGAAGTCCCTCGCCTATCGGATCAAGAAGAACCGCAAGGCGCATTTCACCCTTCTCAACATCGACGCCCCGCCGGCGGCCCTGGCCGAGGTCGAGCGTCAGGAAGGCCTGAGCGAGGACATTCTGCGCTTCATCACCCTGCGTGTCGAGGCGCTGGAGGAAGGCCCGTCCGCGCAGCTTCGCAAGCGTGACGACGATGATCGCGGCGACCGCCGCGGCCCCGGCGGCCCGCGCCCCGATCGTGGCGATAGAGGCGACCGTGGCGACAGGGGCGATCGTCGCCCGCGCCGTGACGAACCCCGCGCCGAAGGAGAGACATTCTGATGAGCGCCGCAGCCCGCCGCCCCTTCTTCCGCCGCCGCAAGTCCTGCCCCTTCTCCGGCGCCAACGCCCCGAAGATCGACTATAAGGACACGCGCCTGCTCTCGCGCTACATCTCCGAGCGCGGCAAGATCGTGCCCTCGCGCATCACGGCCGTCTCGGCCAAGAAGCAGCGCGAGCTGGCCCAGGCCATCAAGCGCGCCCGCTTCCTCGGCCTTCTGCCTTATGTGATCCGCTGATCTTTCCGGATCGGAAGTTTCGAACGGCCGCGCCTCGGGCGCGGCCGTTTTTTTTTGTCCATCGGGCAATCATCCCGATGCGATCCGGGAATAAGCCCCGAGCGAAAGCGGGACATTCGCGCGATAACGACTCCTCATCGTCCAATCGATAGCGAGGAGACTTCGAAGGTGGAAATCCTGCTCATCGGCTCAGCGGCCTGCATGACGGCTCTGATCACGACCGCTTGGCTCATGACCTTGGCCAAATGGTTTCCGATCGCCGGCCTCGACGCTCTCGTCATCGACTATAAGACGATGATCCGCGCCCATATCGATTACGCGATGATGGCGGGCTTCGGCGTCGCTTTCTACGGCTCCGGCGTGGAGCTCCCGATCGTCGCCTGCTGGTGCGTGGCTGTCGGCGGCTTCACCAATCCGACCGTCTTCACCATCGCCGCTTTCGATCCGAATTTCTGGGACAAGGCGATCTGGAAAATCTACACGGCGGCGACCTTCGTCGTGACCTCGGTCGGCTTCCTGTGGATCGCCTACGCCTTCGTCGGTCATGCGCTGAGACATTGGGCGTGATCGGTTTGTCAGAGTTGAATCGAATTGTCGAAGAACTCCATCCGATGTTTCCTGCATAGCCGAAGTCTTCGTGAGGATTCGTGCGAGACGGCGCGAATTTCTTCTTTACCTCGGCGGGGCCACAGGCCAGTATCGGCGCAGGGAGACTGCGTCCGGCGAGACGAGAACTCGACAATGCGCGCGGAAAACCGCGCTGCGGCCGGACGTGACGAAGGAGGGAGAATGCCGGAGGCCGCGACGGCCGACGACTGGCGTCGACTCGTGTTCGACGAGACGGTCGCGGGACTCGTGCTCATCGACCAGTTCGGCACTATCACCGGCGCCAACGCCTGGGCCTGCCGCATGTTCGGCTTCGAGGCCGAGGCCGAGATCATCGGCATGCCCATTTTCCGCTTGTTGCCGGAGGCGTCGCCTCTGGACGCCGGCCTCGGCCTCGGCCTAGAGGGCGTGCGGCGCGACGGCGTGCGTTTTCCGGTCGACGCGCGCTTCACCATGATCGAGCGCGACGACGAGACGATCTTTCTGGCGACGGTCGTCGATCTGCGCGGAACGAGCGCCGAAGAGGCCGCGCTCATCGCGCGCGCGGAGGAGCTCGAGCGCGTCAACGAACGGCTCGCGCGCTTCGCCTTCGTCGCCTCGCAGGATCTTCAGGAGCCGCTGCGCAAGATCGCCGTTTTCGGCGATCTGATGGAGGAGGCGATCCTGCGCGGCGACAATGACGAGATCGTCCACGCCAACGCCGTCATGCGTTTTTCCGCGCTGCGCGCCCGCGCGCTGGTGCAGGATCTTCTGTCCTTCTCGCGCATAGTGAACGACGAGCTCGAGCTGGCTTCGCTCGATCTGCGCGCCGCGATCGAGCTCTCGCTCGCCGCATTGTCGCCGACGATCGCCGAGACCAAGGCGCGGGTGGAGATCGATCTGCCCGCCGTCGCGATCGAGGCCGACGCCACGCAATTCCAGCGGCTCGTGCAGAATATTCTTGCCAACGCCATCAAATACAGAAAGCCGGGCGAGCCGGCGACGATCGACATAAGGGCCTTTCGCGACGAGGCCTCGCTCTGCCTCGCCATCGCCGATGACGGCATCGGCTTCGAGGCGCAATATGCGCAGAAGATTTTCGAGCCGCTGAAGCAATTGCACAGCAAGGTGGAGTATCCGGGCTCGGGCGTCGGCCTCGCCATCTGCAAGGCGATCGCCGATCGCCATGGCTGGCGCCTCAGCGTCGAGGCGCAGCCCGGCCTCGGAGCGACCTTCTTCATCGTGCTGCCGGCGCGTGACGCGGGCCGATAGAGGTTTCAGCCGTCGAGCCGCTTGCCCAGCCGCCCGGCGAGATCCTGCACATATTGCCAGGCCACGCGTCCAGAGCGGGCGCCGCGCGTGATGGACCATTCGAGCGCCTCGCGCTCGATCGTCTCACTGGTCGCATCGAGCCCGTGATGGCGCGCATAGCCGAACACCATGGCGAGATAATCGTCCTGCGCGCAATTGTGGAAGCCGAGCCACAGGCCGAAGCGATCGGAGAGCGAGACTTTCTCCTCCACCGCCTCGCCGGGATTTATGGCGGAGGAGCGCTCGTTCTCCATCATGTCGCGCGGCAGCAGATGGCGGCGGTTGGAGGTGGCGTAGAACAGCGCATTGCGCGGCCGCCCCTCGACGCCGCCCTCGAGCGCGGATTTCAAGGATTTATAGCTCGTCTCCGCGCCGTCGAAGGAGAGATCGTCGCAAAACAGCAGAAAGCCGAACGGCTTTTCGCGCAATGTCGCGAGGAGTGAGGGCAGGCTCTCTATGTCCTCGCGATGGATTTCGACGAGCTTCAGCGGACGCTCGTTCTGCGCCTCGCGCGCGATCGTCGCATGGACGGCCTTGACGAGCGAGGATTTGCCCATGCCGCGCGCGCCCCACAGCAGCGCATTATTGGCCGGCAGGCCACGCGCGAAGCGGCGCGTGTTGTCGATGAGCTGATCGCGCTGCCGCGCTATGCCCTCGAGCAGCGAGAGATCGACGCGATTGACCTCGGCGACCGGCGAAAATTCGCTGCGCGCGGCGCGCCAGACAAAGGCCTCGGCGGCGGAAAAATCCGGCGCGCGCGGCGACGGCGGGGCGAGCCGCTCGAGCGCGGAGGCGATGCGCTCGAGCAGAGCGAGTTTGTCCTTGTCCGACATGAGGGCTCCTCGGCCGCGGCGTTGCGGCCGAGGGACTTATAGCAGAGGCCGTGGAGGGGCGCTCGCGATGTGAGCCCCGCGCACGCGGGCGACTCGCGGGTGGTCGCGTCGCCATCGCGGGGGTCGAGGAGGAGGATCGCCGTCGCGAAGAGCGTCGCGAGCTCGGCGTCGCCATGGGCGCAGGAGATCGGGCAGAAGAGGCAATGGCCGGGCCCGTCGGACCGCGTCGGCGCGTGGCCGCCGTCGGTCATGGGCCGGCAGATCTGGCCCGCCGCGGCGAGCCCCGGCTGCGACGGCGCGGCCGGGCCTCCGAATAGGCGAGGGCGAGCGTCTGCAACAGCAGCAAAGCCGCGAGTCCCCTCGTCACGAGCGCGCGCGATCTGCCGCGGGCCGGGCCGAAACTTCGCCATAGCGGCAGGGTCGGCAATGGCGCGAGGGGCGTCGAGACAGAAAACGCCTCGCGGCGGGCGCGAGGCGTCGAATTTCTCGTCGCTGTCGCCGCGGCGACACAGTGCCCGGCTTTTTAGAGCGCGGAGACCTTCGGCTTGCCGGCGGGCTTGGTCTCCGGCTTGATCTCCGGCTTGGCGGGGGCCCTGGCGTTCTCCCAGCCGCCGGGCGGAGGCGGCACGTCATTGGCGGCGCTGTCCGGCTGCTTCGGGCGGAAGCCCTCGACGAGCGCCTTGGCGGCCGCGAGGTCTTTCGAGTCGAGGCGGGCGCGCACTTCGTCGCGCTTCTTGCCGGCGTCCTCGTCGCCCTGCGTGGCGGCGGCCGAGAACCACAGATAGGACTGCGTCAGATTCTGCGGAACGCCGAGCCCGCGGGCGCAGAGTATGGCCAGATTGAACTGGCTGTCGCGCACGCCATATTCGGCCGCTTTGCGGAACCATTGCGCCGCCTGACCGTAATCCGGCTTGCCGTCGCCGCCGCCCGCGAAAAGCACGGCGAGATTATGCATGGCGCGGGCGTTGCCGGCCTCGGCCGCGCGCTTGTACCAGGAGAGCGCCTGCCCATAGTCGCGCTCGACGCCCATCCCCTTCTCATAGATGGAGCCGAGCCGATATTGGGCCGGAGCGAGCCCCTTGCCGGCGGCCTTCTCGAACCATTGATAGGCGATCTTCGGGTCGCGCGGCGCGCCGCCGCGGCCTTCGGCGTAGCGCAGGCCGAGCTCATATTGCGCATTGGCGTCGCCGGCGGCGGCGATCTCCTTGATCGTCGCGAGCACATCCTGTCGCGGCGTCGCGGGAGGCGCCGCCGTGGAGGTTCCGATCGCGCCGACCGGCATAGGATCGACCGTCTGGGAGCCGAACCGGCCGGGGGCCGGCGCCTGCGGATTGGGAGAGAAGGCGCCGACGCCAGAAGCGCCGGGCGCGAGAGCCGGAACGCCGAGCGATTTCGGCGCAGCCGGGGCGAGGGCGGGCGCTCTGGTCGGCTCCGCTGCGGAGACGGCGGCGGCCGGAGCCGCAGTCGTCGTGGCGCCGGCTCCGTCCTTGGCGGTCGGCTCGGCGGCGTTGGCGGAGGCCTCCGTCGCCGGCTTCTCGGCGGCGGCCGTCGCCTCTTCCGGCTCCGCCTGAACGGCGGAGGCCTGCGGCGCGGGAGAGTCGAGCGTCACGCGAGCGATCTGATAGGCGCCATAGAGCAGGACCAGCACGCCGACGCCGAGCAGCAGTGGCCGCCGGCGGGATTGCAGCGCCGCGCCGACGGCGGTCACGCCGCCGCCGCTGGCGGCCACGCGTTCGGGCTCCGGTTTCGCAGCGCGCTCGGCGGCGACTTTTTTCGCGGCCTTGCTGCCCTGCGCCGCGGCGGCCTGGGCGTCGACCGCGGCCTGCTGGGCGGCGCGGCGCGCGGCCGCGATGAAATCCTGCTGCACGGAGCCGGAGCGATCGTCCTCGCGGGTGATGGTCGGCTCGCGGCGCGGACGACGGTCGCCCGGCTCCAGCAGTATATCCTCGACATCGCCGACCGGCGCCGCCGGCTTCACCCGCGCGGCGCGGCGCGGATCGGCGCCGTCCTTGGCGCGTTGCGGCTCCGTTGCGGCGGGCTTGACCTTGCGCAGATCGGTGAGCTCGTCCTCGAACATGGAGAGGCGTTCGACGACGCGCTGCAGCGTCTCATGCACGGCCGCGAGCGTCTGATTGGTGCGATGGCCCGCCTCGTCCTGGAAATTACGAAGCTCGGCGAGCTCCTTTTCCAGCGCGTCCTGCAGGCCGCCCTGTGCGGTCGCGTCGCGCAGCGCATCCTGCGCCGCCTCGCGCGCGGCGATCTCGGCGACGCGCACGGTGGTGCTGCGCGTCTCCTCGACCTTGGTCGCCAGCGCGCCGAGCGCGCGCTCGATCGCGACGAAGGAATCGCCGTTCATGTCGGAGCGGTCGAGCCGTTCCGCGAGTCGGCCGATCTGCTGCTCGAGCGCGGTGAAGGTCGTGCGGTCGGCTTCCGGATCGAGCGCCGCGTCCATCTTGTGCGCGAGCTGTCCGACGAGCTCCGCCAATTGCAGATTGGCGTCGTCGGCGCGCCGGCGCGCGGTCGAATCGATGCGCGCGGCGAGCTCGGCATGGACATGATCGATGCGCTCGGCGAGCGCGCGCATCTGGTCCGCGCCCGCGGATTTCTGCGCGTTGGCGGCGACCGGCTGGAGCCGCTGCTCGAGCTTCTCGATCTTGCGGCCGAGCTCGTCGAAACCGGGATGGACGATTCTCGCCTCGGTCGCCGCGTCGATCTTCTCGGCGAGCGAGGTGAACAGCCGTTCGAACTGGTTCGGATCGACGCTGGAGCCGCCGCGCTCCTTGCGTTTGAACTCCGAACGCAGCTCGTCCATATTCTTGGCGATCTCGCGCAAATGCTCGGAATCGGCGGATTTCTGCGCGCTCGCGGCGACCGGCTGGAGTCGCCGCTCGAGCTTTTCGATCTTGCGGCCGAGCTCGTCGACGGGGTGGACGATCTTGGCTTCCGCGGCCGCGTCGATCTTCTTGGCGAAAGAGGCGAAAAGCTGCTCGACCTGATCGACGTCGACGCCCGAGCCGCTGCGCTCTATGCGCGCGGCGAGCGATTTGTGGACCTGCTCGATGCGCTCGTGGATCTCGTCGAAGCGCTTGGCGCCGCCGGACTTCGTCGAGACGGAGTCGAGCTTGACGGCGAATTCCTCGAGCCGGCGCTCGAGCGCGGCGAAGGAGCCGCCGATCTCGGTCGAGACGATCGAGCGAATGCCGTGGATGAGCTCGCTCACATCCTTCGCCGTGGCGACAGTTGCGCCGGCGGCGCCGAGCTCGTCCACCTGCGTGGTCAGCGCGGCTATGCCGGCCTCGAGCTTTTCGATCGGCAGCGGACGCCGGGAGACGGCCTTCAACAGTTCGTGTATCTCGCGCGTCTCTCCAGCGATCTCGTCGAGAGCGGCGCGGTCCGCGCCGCCTTCGGCGTGATGCTCGGCGAGCTTGTCGCCGAGCGATCGCACTTCCTCATAGAGAACGGCGACGATGCGGCTCGGATCGAGATCGCGCAGAATCGAGCGCAGATCGGCGGCTAGCCGCTCGACCGGCGCCAGCACCATATCCTCGACGCCATAGAGACGCTGCGCCTCGACGCGCGCGGTGAGCTCGCGCAGGGCGGTCTCGACGGCGGCGACGGAGGCGCGCGGCGCGAGATCGACGAGCGCGCGGGAGAGCCCCTCGAGATCGCAGCGCAATAGATCGATCTGGGCGACGACGGCCGCTTGCTGCTCGCCTTGAACGTTCTGCTCGGCGCGGGACGCCGCGAGCTGGCGCGAGAGCGCCTCGATCGATTCGGCGAGGCCGTCGAAGATCGCCGGCCGCGCTTCGCTCGCGCGCCGTGCGACGGCGAGCTCGCCGTCATGGCCGCTCGCTTGCTCCTCGAGCGCGCGTTGGCGTTCGGTGATCTCGGCGACGGCGTCCGCGAGCGGCCGCCGTGTCGCGGCCCGGCGCTCGCGTTCCGGCTGAGCGTCGCGCTCCTGGCGCCTTTCGTGCTCCTGGCGCCTTTCGTGGTCTTGTTGAATTTCGCGTTGCTGGCGCCGACGCGATTCCGCGAGGCGGCGCTCCTCGGCTTCTTCGTCGAGCCGCGCCGCTATGTCGGCGAGCCGCTGGTCGAGGGCGCCGAGCGCGCTCTCGAATTCATAGGCGCGATCGTCGTGCGACAGGCTGTCTATGCGCGCCTCGAGCCGCGCCAATGCATTGCGGATCGGCTTGACGCCCTCGTCCGGGCGAGTGGAGACGCGCTCCTCGATCCGCCCGAGTCGCTCCATCACGGCGCCGATATCGTCGCCGAGGCGGGCGCGGTTCGAATGATTGCGGTCGATCAGCTTGGCGAGGCCGGAGAGGGCGTTCGCCGTCTTGCGCTCGCTCTCGGCGGAACGCCGTTCGAAGAGGGCGACGGCGTCGTCGACGATGGCTTTGGCGTCGATCTCGCCGCGGCCGCGCCGCGGCGCCGGGGCGAAATCATCGTCCGGCTCGTCGTCGCGCATGTCGCGCCTCGGCGAGGCGTCGCGCCGCAGACGGCCGCGATCCGTGCGTCCATAGATGCGCGAGCGCAGAGCGCGCCGGCGCGCCGGCGCGGTCGGCTCGTCGTCATCGTCGGCGGGGGCGCGATCGTCGATAATTGCTTTTTCTTGGATCACATCGTCGAGCCAATCGGAAAGGCTCTTGCCCGATCGTCGCGCCGCGGCGCGTGCGACGTCGCGGGTTTCGTGATGTATACCCTTGAAGCTGAAGGGAAATGCCTCTGTCATCGGATATCCGGCGGGCTCGACCCGTGCAGGCGTGAGGAAACTGGACGAGCGAAGACTCGAGGCGCGAATCGCGCCGGAACGCTTTGATGGCGGGGGGGCGCCGTCGCGAGGGACTTTCCTTCGAACGAGGTAAATAAATAGTTAATGCTTGTGTGGAGCCGACCGCAGCGCGGCCTATTGCGCGAATGGGGACGGCTCTCTACCTATTGCTGCGCGAGGCGTGCGTCGCGGACCTATGATTCGCACATAGAATGAAACACTTGGCCGTCGACCCCCAACTTTGTTCGACGTCGCGTTTTCGTAACCATGAGGGGCGCATTATCGTCGACGAGCCGGCCGACCACCGGGAAAAACGCCTATATCGGAAGAATACCTAACAGATCCGCGCAGGGAGGGCTCTCATGCCGATCTTCAAGGCCCCGGTGGACGACACTCTTTTCCTCTTGAATGACGTTCTGCACTTCGAGCGCTACGGGAATCTGCCCGGATTCGCCGACGCGACGCCTGATGTGGTGGCGCAGATCGTCGGCGAGGCGGGAAAAATCTGCGAGGAGCGGCTGCAGCCTTTGAACCGCAGCGGCGACGCGCAGGGGTGCCGCCTGGAGGCTTCTGGCGACGTCTCGACGCCCGTGGGCTTCAAACAGGCCTATGCGGACTTCGTCGCCGGCGGCTGGATCGGATTGGCGGTTCCGCCAGAATATGACGGACAAGGCCTGCCTTATACGTTGGCCCTCGTGATGAATGAATTCGCTTCCGCGGCCAATATGGCTTTTGCGATGTATCCGGGCCTGACCCAGGGCGCGCTGGCCGCGCTGCTGCGCCACGGCGACGAGGAGCAGAAGCGCCTCTTCGCCCCGCCCATGGCGGCCGGCCGCTGGACCGGCACGATGAATCTGACGGAGCCGCAATGCGGCACCGATCTCGGCCTGCTCACTACAAAGGCCGCGCCGCGCGAGGACGGTTCTTACTCCATCACCGGACAGAAGATTTTCATCTCCGCGGGCGAGCATGATCTTTCCGAGAACATCATCCATCTCGTGCTCGCACGCATAGAGGGCGCGCCGGCGGGGGTGAAGGGCATCTCCCTTTTCATCGTGCCGAAATTCGACGTGGCGTCGGACGGTTCTCTCGGTCCGCGCAACGCCGTGCGCTGCGGCGCGCTCGAGCATAAGATGGGCATTCACGGCAACGCCACATGCGTGATGAATTATGACGGCGCGAGGGGCTTTCTGATCGGCGAGCCCAATCGGGGCCTCAATGCGATGTTCGTGATGATGAACGAGGCGCGGCTCGGCGTCGCCGTGCAGGGCCTCGCGCAATCGGAGGTCGCCTATCAAAATGCGGCGGCCTACGCCAAGGAGCGTCTGCAGGGCCGCGCGCTCTCGGGCGCGAAGAATGCGGCCGGCGCGGCCGATCCCATCATCGTGCATCCGGATGTGCGGCGCGGCCTCATGGAGATGAAGGCCTTCAACGAGGCGGCGCGCGGCCTCGCCCTCTCGGCGGCGCTCGACAGCGACATCGCCCATCGCTCGCAGGACGCCAAGGCGCGTCAGGCGGCGGAGGATCGGCTCGGATTGCTGACGCCGGTGCTGAAGGGCGTGCTCACCGATCTCGGCTTCGAGAATGCGGTGAAGGCGCAGCAGATCTGGGGCGGCCACGGCTACATAGACGAGAATGGCGTCGAGCAATTCGTGCGCGACGCCCGCATCACCATGATCTATGAGGGCGCCAATGGCATTCAGGCGCTCGATCTCGTCGGCCGCAAGCTGCCCAAGGACAATGGCCGCGCCGCCATGGCCTATTTCGCCGAGGTGAATGAATTTGCGAGCCGCGAGAGCGCGGACGAACGAATGAAGCCCTATGTCGATCCGTTGAAGGCCGGCCTCGGCGATTTGCAAAAGGCCACGATCTGGCTGATGCAGAATGCGCTCGCCAAGCCGGACAATGGCGCGGGCGCGTCTTATGACTACATGCATCTCTTCGGCCGTGTCGCGCTCGGCTACATATGGGCGCGCATCGCCCGCGCGGCGCTCGACAAGAAAAAGGAGAACCCCGGCGACGGCGCCTGGCTCGACGCCAAGCTGACGACGGGCAAATTCTATATGGAGAAGATGCTGCCCGAGACGGGCTTCCGTCTCGCGCGAATCACGGCGGGCGTCGATACGACGATGAGCCTGCCGGCGGAGATGTTTTGAAAAAGGGTGGTGAATGAGTAGGCGAGACTGCAGCCCTCGCCCTCATGCCGAGGAGCGCCTGCAAGGCGCGTCTTAAAAGCACGAGGGCGAGCTCCAGAAGGCGGCGCGTGAAGGTTTTCTGATCCTTCGTCCTTCGAGACGCCGGCGCCGCCGGCTCCTCAGGATGAAGGATCAGAAAACTTTCATTCGTCGACCTGGGTCTCGTTTCACGCTCCCGAAGAGAACGGAGTTCCCTATGCCCGAAGCCTATATCTACGACGCCGTGCGCACGCCGCGTGGCCGCGGCAAGCCGGACGGCGCGCTGCATGAGGTGTCGAGCCTCGCCCTCGCCGTCACCGCTCTCGCCGCGCTGAAGGAGAGGAACTGTCTCGACGGCGCAGGAGTCGACGATGTGATCCTCGGCTGCGTCGATCCGGTCGGCGAGGCGGGCGGCGATATCGCGCGCGCGGCGGCGATCTCCGCAGGCTATGGCTATGAGGTTCCCGGCGTGCAGATCAACCGCTTCTGCGCCTCGGGTCTCGACTCGGTGAATTTCGCCGCCGCGCAGATCATGTCCGGCCAGCACGAGCTGACCATCGGCGGCGGCGTCGAGAGCATGAGCCGCGTCGGCATCGGCGCCTCGGGCGGCGCCTGGCCGGTCGATCCGACCATCGCCATTCCCTCTTATTTCATGCCGCAGGGCGTCTCCGCCGATCTCATCGCGACGAAATACGGCTTCTCGCGCGATGATGTCGACGCCTACGCCGTGCAGTCGCAGCGGCGCGCCGCGCGCGCCTGGGAAGAGAAGCGCTTCGCCAAATCCATCGCGCCGGTGAAGGACGTCAACGGCCTCACGATCTTGGAGCGCGACGAGCATATGCGTCCCGCGACCGATATGCAGTCGCTCGCCGCGCTCAAGCCGTCCTTCGCCTTCTTCGCCGAGCAGGCGGGCTTCGACGCCGTCGCCATTCAGGCGCATCCCGATGTCGAGAAATTGACCCATGTGCATCACGCCGGCAATTCGTCGGGCATCGTCGATGGCGCGGCCGCCGTGCTGCTCGGCTCTCGCGAGGCGGGCGAGCGTCTCGGTCTGACGCCGCGCGCGCGCCTGCGCGCTTTCGCCAATATAGGCTCCGAGCCGGCGCTGATGCTGACCGGGCCGGTGGATGTGACGAAGAAGCTGCTCGCCAAGGCCGGCATGAGCTTCGCCGACATCGATCTCATCGAGGTGAACGAGGCTTTCGCCGCCGTGGTGCTGCGCTTCATGCAGGCTTTCGGCCTCGACGATGCAAAAGTGAATGTGAATGGCGGCGCCATCGCGCTCGGCCATCCGCTCGGCGCGACGGGCGCGATGCTGGTCGGTACGGCGCTCGACGAATTGGAGCGCAGCGGCAAGGCCACGGCACTGGTGACGCTCTGCATCGGCGCCGGCATGGGCACGGCGACGATCATCGAGCGCGTGTGAATTTCAAGCCTGCGGGAGTGACCCGATGAACCTCGTCAATTTCCGTTTCGAGACCGGCGCCGACGGCGTCGCTCTGCTCACCTGGGACAGCCCCGATCGCTCGATGAATGTCATCACCTTCGAGGTGATGGACGAGTTGGAAAAAGTCATCGACGAAGTGGCGAGCAATCCGCAGATCAAGGGCTGCGTCATCACATCGGGCAAGCCGGCCTTCTCCGGCGGCGCCGATCTCTCCATGCTGCAGAAGAGCGCGGTGGAATACGCCAAGGCCGTGCGCGAGCAGGGCGAGGAGGCTGCGATGAAGCAGTTCTTCGAGGGCGCGCGCAGATTGTCGCTGCTCTATCGCAAGCTCGAGACCAATGGCAAACCCTTCGCCATCGCCATTGCCGGAACCTGTCTCGGCGGCGCCTTCGAGCTCGCGCTCGCTTGTCATTATCGCGTGCTCGCCGATACGGAGAAGACCAAGGTCGGCCTGCCGGAAATCAAGGTGGGATTGTTCCCCGGCGCCGGCGGCACGCAGCGCGTCGCGCGGCTGATGCAGACGGGCGACGCCCTGCAATTGCTGTTCAAGGGCGAGCAATTGAAGCCGGCGAAAGCCAAGGCCGCCGGACTCGTTCACGAACTCGCGCCGGAAGGCGAGATCGTCGAGCGGGCGCGCGCATGGATCGTCGATGGCGGCAAGGGCAAGGCGCCGTGGGACGTCGAAGGCTTCAAGCCGCCGTCGGGCCGTGTGTTCTCGCCGGGCGGCATGATGGTGTGGCCCGCCGCCAACGCCATCTACCGCCGCGAGACCTTCGACAATTATCCGGCCGCCAAGGCGATTTTGCATAGCGTGTTCGAGGGGCTGCAATTGCCCTTCGATCTCGGCCTGCGCGTCGAGGCGCGCTGGTTCGCGCATATTCTGCGCTCCAAACAAGCGGCGGCGATGATCCGCTCGCTGTTCCTCTCCAAGAATGAGCTGGAGAAGGGCGCGCATCGGCCGAAGGAGATTCCGCCGGCGAAATTCGCCAAGATCGGAGTGCTGGGCGCCGGCTTCATGGGCGCGGGCGTCGCCTATGTCAGCGCGCTCGCCGGCATAGAGGTGGTGCTGATCGATCGCGATCAGGAGAGCGCCGACAAGGGCAAGGCCGTCATCGACAAGCTCATCTCCGGCCAAGTGTCACGCGGGCGCGCCACCGCCGCCGACAAGGAGGCGCTGCTTTCGCGCATCACCGCGTCGCCGGATTATGAGAAGCTCGCCGGCGCCGATCTCATCGTCGAGGCCGTCTTTGAAGAGCGCGGCGTGAAGGCGGAAGTGACGAAGAAGGCGCAAGCGATCGTCGGTCCCGATGTGATCTTCGCCTCCAACACCTCTACTCTGCCGATCAGCTCGCTGGCCGAGACGTCCCTGAAGCCGGAGAATTTCGTCGGCATTCATTTCTTCTCGCCGGTCGAGAAAATGCTGCTCGTCGAGGTCATCCGCGGCAAGAAGACGAATGACCGCGCCGTGGCGACGGCGCTCGATTTCGTGCGCGTCTTGAAGAAGACGCCGATCGTCGTCAACGACACGCGCGGTTTCTACGCCAATCGCTGCGTGCTGAATTTCGTGCGCGAAGGGCACATAATGCTCACCGAAGGCGTGCCGCCGGCGATGATCGAGACCGCCGCGCGCATGGCCGGAATGCCGGTCGGCCCGCTGTCGCTCAATGACGAGATCGCGCTCGATCTCGCCTGGAAAATCCATCTCGCGACGAAGAAGGATTTGGGCGAAGCCGCCGTCGATCCGACGCAGGAGCGCGTGCTGCATTTCATGGTGGAGCAGGAAGGGCGCCTCGGCCGCAAGAACGGCAAGGGATTCTATGATTATCCGGCGAGCGGCAAGAAGAGCCTGTGGCCGGGCCTGTCCGCGCTCGCCGATCAAAAGCTCGATCCCGACGCCATAGATGTGGAGGAGCTGAAGCAGCGCTTCCTCGTCGTGCAGGCGGTGGAGGCGGCGCGCGTCTTGTTCGAGGGCGTCGTCACCGATCCGCGCGAGGCGGATGTCGGCTCCATTCTCGGCTTCGGCTTTGCGCCCTTCACCGGCGGCACGCTGTCTTATATCGATGGCGTCGGAACCGCGGCCTTCGTCGCCATCTGCGACGAGCTCACGCAGAAATATGGCGAGCGCTTCGCCGCGCCTGCCGAGCTGCGCGATATGGCGAAGAAAGGCGAGAGCTTCTACGGCAAATATGGCGCGCAGGCGAAGGCGGCGTGATGCGTTACAATCAGCTCGGCCGCACAGGCCTCTTCGTCTCGGAAATCTGCCTCGGCGCGATGACGTTCGGCGAGGCGGGCGGCGCCGGAATCTGGGGCGCGATCGCCGATGTCGATCAGCAGGCGGCGACGCGCATCGTCGAGCGCGCATTTGCGGCCGGCGTCAATTTCATCGACACGGCCGACGTCTATTCCTTCGGCCGCTCGGAGAAAATGGTGGGGCAGGCGCTCGTCGATCTCGGCGTGAAGCGCAAGGACGTCGTCATCGCCACCAAATTCTATGGCGAGACCGGCGCCGGCCCCAATGATCGCGGCGCCTCGCGCGGGCATATAATGGACAGTGTCGAGACGAGCCTCGAGCGCTTGCAGACCGATCACATCGATCTCTATCAAATCCACGGCAATGATTCGGTGACGCCGATCGAGGAAACATTGCGCGCGCTGGACGATCTCGTCTCGCGCGGGCTGGTGCGTTACATCGGCCTCTCCAATTGGCAGGCGTGGCGCATCGCCAAGGCGCTCGGCGTCTCAGAGCGGCTGGGCTTTGCGCGCTATGAGACGGTGCAGGCCTATTATTCCATCGCCGGCCGCGATCTCGAGCGCGAGATCGTCCCGCTGCTCACGGAAGAAAAGCTCGGCCTCATGGTGTGGTCGCCGCTCGCCGGCGGATTGCTCTCTGGCAAATATGGCCCGGGCGCGCCGGAGGGCGCAGAGGGCCGCCGCGTCTCCTTCGATTTCCCGCCCGTCGACAAGGAGCGCGCCTTCGCCTGCGTGGCCGCCATGCGTGAGATCGGCGCGATACATTGCGTCAGCGTCGCCGAAGTGGCGCTGGCTTATGTTCTCGCCAAGCCCTTCGTCACCAGCGTCATTATCGGCGCCAGGCGCATCGATCAGCTCGAGCAAAATCTCGCCGCAGTGAAGCTGAAGCTCTCCGCCGACGATCTCGCGGGGCTCGACGCCGTGAGCGCGCTCCCTGCGGAATATCCCGGATGGATGTTGGAGCGTCAGGGCGCCTTTCGCCGCCCCGGTCCCTTCGAGGCGAAGTGACCGCGGGCCCATTTGCCCTTTCGGCGTCGAAATCGCGGCTGATTTTTCGCTTCTAGGCGCATTCCGAGCGCGCCGGCGATTCCGTTCGCGTAAAAAGCGCTCTAATCTCGCCGCTATCGGATGCAACCACGAGTCGTCATGCCTATTCTCGCGCTCCCCTTTCCGATGATCGACCCGGTTCTCGTCGAGCTCGGACCGCTGCCCATACGCTGGTATGCGCTCGCCTATATCGCCGGGCTCGCGCTCGGCTGGCTCTATGCGCGCAGGCTCGTCTCGCGCGAATATTTGTGGGGAAAGACGGCTCATCCCTCGGCGGAACGCCTCGACGATCTGCTCGTCTATGTCGCGCTCGGCGTCATCATCGGCGGACGTCTCGGCCATGTGCTGTTCTATGAGCGTGCCTTCTACTTCGCGCATCCGGAGGAGATCGTCAAAACCTGGAAAGGCGGCATGGCCTTTCACGGCGGACTCATCGGCGCGATCGTGGGCATGACGCTATTCGCATGGCGCGAGAAGATTTTTGCGCTCACCATCAGCGATATTTGCGCGACCGTCGCGCCGATCGGCATTTTCTTCGGCCGGCTCGCCAATTTCATCAAGCCGGAGATGTGGGGCCGCGAGAGCGATGTTCCCTGGGCCATGGTGTTTCCCGGCGCCGGCGACGCGCCACGCCACCCGAGCCAGCTCTATGAGGCGGGGCTCGAGGGCGTCGCGCTCTATATTCTGCTGGCCATCGCCGCGCAGCGCGGGGCGCTGAAGCGGCCGGGCCTCGCCACGGGCCTGTTCGGCGCCGGCTATGGCGTTGCGCGCATCATCAGCGAATTCTTCCGCGAGCCGGATCATTCGGAGGCGCTGGACAATGGCCTCACAATGGGCATGGCGCTGTCGGCGCCGATGATATTGGTCGGCGCGGCGCTCATTCTCTATGCGTTGCGCCCGCAGCGAGTCGAAGCATGAGCGCTTTGCACGAAGACATTGTCGAGCTCATCGCGCAGGAAGGGCCGATCACGCTCGAGCGTTACATGTCGCTCGCCCTGTCGCATCCGACCAAGGGCTATTACATGACGCGCGATCCTTTCGGCGCGGGCGGCGATTTCGTCACCGCGCCGGAGATCAGCCAAATGTTCGGCGAGCTCATCGGCCTTTGGGCGCAGGAGGCGTGGCGCGCGGCGGGCGCGCCTTCGCCGACGCGTCTCGTCGAGCTCGGGCCGGGACGCGGCACGCTGATGGCGGACGCTCTGCGCGTCGCGCGCATCTCGCCGGATTTTCTCGCCGCGATCGACGCGCATCTCGTCGAGACGAGCCCTGCGCTCGAGGCGCGGCAACGGCAGACGCTCGCCACGGCGCCGACGCATGTCTCCTGGAGCGCGGATGTCGCGCATGTTCCAGAGGGGCCGGCGATCATTATCGCCAATGAGTTTTTCGACGCGCTGCCGGTGCGCCATTTCGTGCAGACGGAGCGCGGCTGGAGCGAGCGGCTCGTCGGCCTGGACGAGAGCGGCGCGCTAGCCTTCGGCGTCGGCGAGCGCATGGAGCCCGATCTCACCGTCGCGGCGGCGGAAGGCTCGGTGATAGAGATCGGCGCGATCGGCGCGCGCATCATGCGTGACATCGCCGCGCGTCTCGTCGCGCAGGGCGGCGCGCTGCTCGTCATCGATTATGGCTATACGCAGACGGCGCTGGGCGAGACATTGCAGGCGGTGGCGCGCCACGCCTATGTCGATCCGCTGGAGGCGCCGGGCGAGGCCGATCTCACCGCCCATGTCGATTTCGCCGCGCTCGCGCGCGCAGCTGCCGCGGCCGGCGCGAAAGTGCAAGGGCCGGTGACGCAGGGCGCGTTTCTGCGCCAACTCGGCGTCGTCGAGCGCGCCGAAGCTTTGAAGAAGCGCGCGACGCAGGAGCAGAGCGCCGAGATCGACAGTGCGCTCGCGCGTCTCACGGGCGCGGGCGATCCCAAGCGCGACATGGGCGAATTGTTCAAGGTCATCGCCGTGACGCATCCCGACATGCCGTTGCTGCCAGGGTTTTTCCAATGACGGACACGATGGAGGCGCTCACTGCGCTCGGCGCCGGAAATCTCGCTCTGCCGGGCGTTCGCCACGCTTTCTTCACGCGCCTGGGCGGCGTGTCGGAGAGCGTTTATTCCTCGCTCAATGGCGGCGTCGGCTCCAGTGACGATTCCGCGCGCGTCGCCGAGAATCGCGCGCGCATGGCGCGGCGCCTGAGCGCGGAGGCGCATCGTCTGCTCGTGCCCTATCAGATTCATTCGCGCGACGCGCTTTACGTCGCCGAGCCTTGGGGCGAGACGGAGCGGCCGCGATGCGACGGCCTCGTCACCGATGTCGAAGGCTTGGCGCTCGGCGTCACCGGCGCCGATTGCGGCATGCTGCTCTTCGCCGATGCGAGCGCCGGCGTCATCGGCGCCTGCCATGCGGGATGGAAGGGCGCGCTTTCCGGCATGATCGAGGCGACGATCTCGGTGATGGAGACGCGCGGCGCGCATCGCGCCGATATTCATGTCGCGCTCGGCCCGGCGATCGGCCGCGAGAGCTATGAGGTGGGCGGCGAGTTCGTCGAGCGGTTCCTCGCCGAGGATGCGGGCTTTGCGGGCTTCTTCACGCATTCGACGCGCGAGGGGCATTCCATGTTCGATCTGCCGGGCTTCATCACGCGGCGCGTCGAAACGGCGAATGTCGCCTCTTTCGAGAATTTGCGCATCGACACTTACGCCGATGAGACGCGCTGCTTCAGCTATCGCCGCAGCGTGCATCGCAAGGAGCCGGATTACGGGCGGCTCGTGTCGGCGATCGCGCTGGGGTGAGGGCAGCGCTTACGCGGCGCCTTCTTATTCTCGAGCCGGATCGTTTTATTCTCGAGCCGGATCTTTTCGTACGGCTTCGAACTCTTCGCGGCAGACTTTCTCCAAGGGCTGGAGATCGCTCTGCGCGAGCTTCCACAGGACGGCTGCGGCGACCGTCTCGTAGCTGTGCCTCAGCACATTGCCGATGCCAGCCACCTTGCGCCAAGGAATTTCTGGATGACGCGCCTTCAGCTCATCGTCGAGATGGCGGCTGGCTTCGGAGATGATCTCGACGCCTCGCTCGACGAGCCATTGCCGCCGCCAATCGGCTTCGAAATCTTCGAGCGAGGCCTCGGCCATGCACTCGTGAATGTGCTCTATCGCTTCGATGATGTCCTGCAGGCGCGGAACGTTCGAAGGGATCGCCATCAGAACACGCGCAACGCGGTTTCTTCGATCCGCTCCCGCAACGCCTTGTGCAAGCTGTCGCGTGTCATGATGTCGACCGGGCTCCCGAGAAGGTCGCAGGCATAATCCTTTAGATCCATCAGCTCGAAAAGGCCGAGCTCGCCTTTTCGATAGTCGAAGAACAAATCGACATCCGATGTGGAGCCAGCTTCGTCGCGAGCGGTCGAGCCGAACAAATAGAGACTGAGCACACCGAGCCGCCGCAGCTCGGCTTCATGCGCTCTCAATCGTTCCATGGCCTCGTCGCGTTTCATGGCTTTCTCTAGCGGCTCACGCCCGCGCCTTCTCCATCATATCGACGAAGCGCGCGAAGAGATAATGGCTGTCCTGCGGGCCGGGAGAGGCCTCGGGGTGATGCTGCACGGAGAAGGCGGGGCGGTCGGCCAGCGCAATGCCGCAATTGGAGCCGTCGAACAGCGAGCGATGCGTCTCGGTGACATTGGCCGGCAGGCTGTCGCGATCCACGGCGAAGCCATGGTTCATCGAGACGATCTCCACCTTGCCGGTGGTGAAATCCTTCACCGGATGATTGGCGCCGTGATGGCCCTGCGGCATTTTCTGTGTCTTGGCGCCGACGGCGAGCGCCATCATTTGATGGCCGAGGCATATGCCGAAGGTGGGAACCTTCGCCGCCAATAGCTCGCGAATGGTGGGCACGGCGTATTTACCGGTCTCGGCCGGGTCGCCCGGCCCGTTGGAGAGAAACACGCCATCTGGCGAGAGTGCGAGAATGTCCTTCGCGCTGGTCGTCGCCGGCACGACGATCACCTCGCAGCCGGCCTCCGCCAGCAGGCGCAAAATGTTGCGCTTGACGCCATAGTCCACGGCGACGACGCGGAATTTGATCCCGTCGCGCTTGCCATAGCCAGAGGCCTGCCGCCAGACGGTTTCGTCCCAGTCGTAGCGCGCGGGCGCGGTGACGGAGGGCACGAGGTCCATGCCGTCTATGCCCGGCCAGGCGGCGGCCTGGGCGCGCAGCGCCGCGAGATCGAAGACGCCGTCCGGCGCATAGGCGATGACGGCGTTGGGCATGCCCTTCTCGCGGATCAGAGTCGTCAGCGCGCGCGTGTCTATGCCGCAGAGGCCGATGATTCCCCGCGCGGCGAGCCATTCGCCCAGCGGCCGCAGCGCCCGATAATTGGACGGGTCGCTCGACGGCGCCGCCACGATGACGCCGCGCGCGCCGGCCCGGTTCGCGAGATCGACGGTCTCGACATCCTCGTCATTGACGCCGACATTGCCGATATGCGGAAAAGTGAACGTGACGATCTGCCCGGCGTAGGAGGGATCGGTGAGGATTTCCTGATAGCCGGTCATGGCGGTGTTGAAGCAGACCTCGCCGACGGCCGAGCCCACGGCGCCGAAGCCGAAGCCGAAAATCGCCTCGCCGCTGGCGAGGACCAGAACCCCCGTGTGGACCGGAACCGTCCAACCCGTCGCTTCGTCTTGATCCGGGCTCATCCGCGCTCTATGCCTCACCCTCATCCGCCGGCGCGCCGCCATCGGGCGCCCGCCATCCCTCGAAAAATCTAGATTGCCGCGATCCCTTCGGATCGCAAGCACGTCTAGAACATTTCACTGCGAAGTGGAAATACAATGCGCGAACGTTTCACGGCCGACCTCAAGACGGCGATGAAGAGCGGTGAAAAGCAGAAGGTCGAGACGATCCGCATGATCACTGCGGGGCTCAAGGATCGCGACATAGAGGCGCGCGCCACGGGCAAGACGCTGGGCGACGACGATATTCTCGCCCTGCTGCAGAAAATGGTGAAGAGTCGCCAGGAATCGGTGGAAATCTACGAGAAGGGCGGCCGCCCCGAGCTCGCCGAGAAGGAGCGCGCCGAGATTGCCGTGATCGCGGCCTATCTGCCGCAGCAGCTCGGCGAGGCCGAGGTCGCCGAGGCGATAAAGGCCGCCATCGCCGAGACCGGCGCCGCCTCGATCAAGGATATGGGCAAGGTCGTCGCCGCGCTCAAGGCGAAATACACGGGCCGCATCGATTTCGGCAAGGCGAGCGCCGCGGTCAAGGCGGCGCTCGGCGGCTGACGGGCGCGGCTTCCCTTCTCCCGCAGCGCGGGAGAAGGGACGACGGTCGCCTCACTCCGCTGGTTCGGCGACGCGGGTCTCGTAATTGAGCACAGGCGCGAGCCAGCGCTCGATCTCGGCGACGGAGACGCCTTTGCGCGCGGCGTAATCCTCGACCTGATCGCGCTCCACTTTGGCGACGCCGAAATAATGCGCCTGCGGATGCGCGAAATAGAGCCCGTTGACCGATGACGCCGGCGTCATCGCATAGCTCTCCGTGAGCGTGACGCCGGTGCGCTTGGTGGCCTCGAGCAGGTCGAAGATCGTCGCCTTCTCCGTATGGTCGGGCTGCGCCGGATAGCCCGGCGCCGGACGAATGCCGCGATAATCCTCCGCGACGAGCTGCTCCGGCGTGAACGTCTCATCCGCAGCATAGCCCCAGAATTCGCGGCGCACGCGCGCGTGCATGCGCTCGGCGAAGGCTTCGGCGATACGATCGGCGAGCGCCTTCACCATGATCGCCCCGTAATCGTCATTGGCGCGCGCGAAGCGCTCGGAAATCTTCGCCTCCTGCGCGCCGGCGGTGACGACGAAGGCGCCGATGTAATCGGCTCTGCCCGAGCCTTCCGGCGCGACGAAATCCGACAGCGCCACATTGGGCTTGCCGTCGCGGCGCGTGAGCTGCTGGCGCAGCGTGTGCAGCGTCGCCAGCCGTTCGACGCGGCCCTCGCCGGTGTAGAGCGCGATATCGTCGCCCACCGCATTGGCGGGCCAGAAGCCGATGACGGCCTTGGGATTGAACCAGCGTTCCTCGACGATGCGCGCGAGCATCGCCTGCGCATCCTCGAACAATTGCCGCGCCGCCGGCCCGCGCTCGGGATCGTCGAGCAGAGCCGGATAGCGGCCCTTGAACTCCCATGTCTGGAAGAAGGGCGTCCAATCGATATAGGGAACGAGCTCGGCCACATCGTAAGAGGCGAAAACGCGCGCCCCGAGGAAGCTCGGCTTCGGCGGCTCGTAAGCGCTCCAATCGATGGCGAGGGCATTGGCGCGCGCGGATGCGAGGGAGACGCGCTGCTTGTCGATCTGCGCGCGCGCATGGGCCTCGGCGACCTTCTCATATTCCTCGCGCGTCTTGGCGACATAGGTTTCGCGCGTCGTCAGCGACATCAGCGCCTGCGCGACGCCCACCGCGCGCGAGGCGTCGGTCACATAGACGGCCTGACCCGCCGCATAATTGGGGCTGATCTTCACCGCCGTATGCACGCGGCTCGTCGTCGCGCCGCCGATGAGCAGCGGCACCGAAAAACCTTCGCGCTCGAGCTCGGAGGCGACGAAGCACATTTCGTCGAGCGAGGGCGTGATGAGGCCGGAGAGGCCGATGATGTCGACCTTCTCGGCTTTCGCCGTCTCGAGAATTTTGGCGGTCGGCACCATCACGCCGAGATCGATGATCTCGAAATTATTGCAGCCGAGCACGACGCCGACGATGTTCTTGCCGATGTCGTGGACGTCGCCCTTCACCGTCGCCAGCAGAATCTTGCCGGCGGTGGAGCGCTGCTCCTTATTCTCCTCCATATAGGGCAGGAGATGCGCGACGGCCTGCTTCATCACGCGCGCCGATTTCACCACTTGCGGCAAAAACATCTTGCCCTGGCCGAAGAGGTCGCCGACGACATTCATGCCGGCCATCAGCGGGCCTTCGATGACGTCGAGCGGGCGCTTGGACGCGAGCCGCGCCTCCTCCACATCCTGCTCGACATAATCGGCGACGCCATTGACCAGCGCATATTCGAGCCGCTTCTCGACGCTCGCCTCGCGCCAGGCGGCGTCCTTCTCCGCCGCCTTGGCGCCGGCTCCCTTGAAGCGTTCGGCGATCTCGACGAGACGCTCGGTGGCGTCCGGCCGGCGATTGCGCACCACATCCTCGCAGGCCTCGCGCAACTCGGGGTCGATCTTCTCATAGACGGCGAGCTGGCCGGCGTTGACGATGCCCATATCCATCCCCGCCGCAATGGCGTGATAGAGGAAGACGGAGTGCATCGCCTCGCGCACCGGCTCATTGCCGCGGAAGGAGAAGGAGAGATTGGACACGCCGCCCGAGACATGGGCGTGCGGCAGAGTGGTTTTGATCGCGCGCGCGGCGTCGATGAAGTCGACGCCATAATTGGAATGTTCTTCGATACCCGTCGCCACGGCGAAAATATTGGGGTCGAAGATGATGTCCTGCGGCGGGAAGCCCACTTGCTCCACGAGGATCTTATAGGCGCGGCCGGAGATCTCCACTTTGCGCGCGAAAGTGTCGGCCTGTCCCGCCTCGTCGAAGGCCATCACGACGACGGCGGCGCCATAGCGGCGCACCTTGGTCGCCGCCTCGATGAATTTCTCCTCGCCTTCCTTCAGCGAGATGGAGTTGACGACGCCCTTGCCCTGCAGACATTGCAGGCCGGCTTCGATCACCTCGAATTTCGACGAATCGACCATCACCGGCACGCGCGCGATATCGGGCTCGGCGGCGAGCAGATTGAGGAACTCGACCATCGCCTTTTTCGAATCGAGCAGGCCCTCGTCCATGTTGATGTCGATGACCTGCGCGCCATTGGCCACTTGATCGCGCGCGACATCCAGCGCCGCGGCGTAATCGCCGGCGGTGATGAGCTTGCGGAATTTGGCGGAGCCCGTGACATTGGTGCGCTCGCCGACATTGACGAAGGGAATGTCCTTGGTCAGCGTGAAAGGCTCGAGGCCGGCGAGACGCAGCAGCGGCGCTATGGTCGGAATTGCGCGCGGCGCGACGCCCTTCACGGCGCCGGAGATCGCGGCGATATGTGGCGGCGTCGTGCCGCAGCAGCCGCCGACGACATTGACGAGACCGGACTTGGCGAATTCGCCGACCAACTCGGCCATATATTCCGGGCTCTCGTCATAGAGGCCGAACTCGTTCGGCAGGCCGGCGTTGGGGAAGGCGCAGATGCGCGTGTCGGCGATGCGCGACACCTCGGCGATATGCTGGCGCATCTCGCGCGCGCCGAGCGCGCAATTGAAGCCGATAGAGAAGGGCTTCGCATGTTGAATCGAGTTCCAGAAAGCCGCCGCCGTCTGGCCGGAGAGCGTGCGGCCGGAAAGATCGGTGATTGTGCCGGAGATCATCACCGGAAAACGCGTGCCGATCTTCTCGAAAGCGTCCTCCACCGCGTAGATCGCCGCTTTGGCGTTCAGCGTGTCGAAGATCGTCTCGATCAGCAGAATATCGGCGCCGCCCTCCAACAGGCCGAGCGCCTCTTCGAGATAGGCGGCGCGCAGATCGTCGAAAGTGACGGCGCGAAAGCCGGGATTGGAGACGTCCGGCGAGATCGACGCGGTGCGATTGGTCGGGCCCATGGAGCCGGCGACGAAGCGCGGCACGCCAGTCTCGCGCGCCACCTCGTCGGCCGCGGCGCGAGCGAGGCGAGCGCCTTCGTAATTGAGCTCATAGACGATGTGCTCGAGGCCGTAATCCGCCTGCGCGATGGAGGTGCAGGAGAATGTGTTGGTCTCGATGATGTCGGCGCCGGCCTCGAGATAGGCGCGATGAATCGCCTTGATCGCGGCGGGCTGCGTCAGCGTCAGCAGATCATTGTCGCCGCGCAGATCTTTGCCGTGATCCTTGAAGCGCTCGCCACGGAAGTCGGCTTCCGTGAATTTGTGGCGCTGGATCATCGTGCCCATGGCGCCGTCGAGCACGAGAATGCGCTCGCTCGCCGCCGTCTCCAGCGCCGCGAGAATCTTCGGTCCGTGGTTCTTGTCGAAACTCATGCTGCGACTTTCTCGGTGACAGGGCGCACGCCCAGAAGATGGCAGATCGCGAAGACGAGATCGGCGCGATTATTGGTGTAGAAATGGAATTCCTTCACGCCGCCTTCGGCGAGGCCGAGCACCTGCTCGGCGGCGACAGCGGCGGCGATGAGCCGGCGCGTCACCGGATCGTCGTCCAAACCCTCGAAGCGATGGGCGAGCCAGTCGGGCACGCTCGCGCCGGCCTTGCGCGCGAAATTGGCCGTCTGCTTGAAGTTCTGCACCGGCATGATGCCGGGTACGATGGGAATTTTGATTCCCCGCGCGCGCGCCTTGTCGAGAAAGCGGAAATAGACGTCGTTCTCGAAGAAGAATTGCGTGATGGCGCGCGTCGCGCCGGCGTCGATCTTCGCCTCGAGCGCGTCGAGATCGTCGTCGATCGTGCGGCTCTCGGGATGACCTTCGGGATAGGTGGAGACGGAAATCTCGAAATCGCCGATCGCGCGAATGCCGCGCACCAGCTCCGTGGAGCTGCGATAGCCTTGTGGATGCGGCTCGAATTTCGTGCCGACGCCGGTCGGCGGATCGCCGCGCAGCGCGACGATGTGGCGAACGCCGGCGTCCCGATAGCCGCGCACGATATCGTCGATTTCGCCGCGCGCGGCGGAGACGCAGGTGAGATGCGCGGCCGGCAATATGTCGGTCTCGGCGACGAGCCGCGCGACGATATTATGCGTGCGCTCGCGCGTGGAGCCGCCGGCGCCATAGGTGACGGAGACGAATTTGGGCTTCAGCGGCGCGAGGCGCGCGATCGAATCCCAAAGTTGAATCTCCATCTCCGGAGTCCGCGGCGGGAAGAACTCGTAAGAAATGTCGAAATGGCCCGTCGGCCAGAGGCTGCGATTGTCGGACATCAGGCGGTCTCAAAGCTCGCTCGGGGAAGGGGATCGGCGATGACGCGCGGATCGCGCGCCAGCCACAGGGAAACGGTGAGCTTCGCGCCGTCGTCGGCGGAAGGCGCGAGGTCGCGGTGACGCAGAACCTGGAGCCCCGCCTGCTCGAGCAGCGCGGCGACCTCCTGCTGCGAGAAGCCGAGGCGGCGATGCGCGTGCTCGTCGCGCAAAGTCTCCTCGCGATGCGGCGCGAAATCGACGACCAGCAGACGGCCGCCGGGCGCGAGCGTGCGCGCCGCCTCGCGCAGCGCGCGGCCGGGATCGTCGAGATAATGCAGAACCTGATGCACGATGACGAGATCGCAGCTGTTGCGCTCTATGGGCAGCGCATACATGTCGCCCTGGCGCAGCTGCACATTGCGCGCGCCGGCTTTCTCCAGCCGTCCGCGGGCGACGGCGAGCATGGCGGAGGAGAGATCGACGCCGACGGCCTGCTCCGCCTGCGGCGCGAACAGCTCCAACATGCGGCCCGTGCCGGCGCCGAGATCGAGCAGCCGGCGCAGGGGCTTCTCGCCCACAGCGTCGCGAATGGCGGCCTCGACCTGCGCCTCCGGCACATGCAGCGAGCGGATCGCGTCCCATTCGCGCGCATGCTCGGCGAAATAGCGGGCGGCGGCGTCGGCGCGGGCCTGCCGCACCTCGGCGAGCCGGGCGCGGTCGCCGGCGATGCGCGGATCGAGCGGATCGAGCCAGGAGACGACGCTGCGGGCGATCTCGCCCGGCGCGTCGGCCGCGGCCAGACGGAAGAAGGCCCAGGCGCCCTCGCGGCGGCGCTCGACGAGGCCGGCCTCGACGAGCAGCTTCAAATGGCGCGAGACGCGCGGCTGCGACTGGCCGAGAATGGCGACGGCCTCGCTCACGGTCAGCTCCGTTTCCGCGAGCAGGCCGAGCAGGCGTAGCCGTGTCTCCTCGCCGGCCGCATTGAGGGCGGCGAGCGCAGGTTCGAGCGGAAGGGGGCGTCGAGCGTCTGTCATGGGCTTCGCTGATTAGATATAAAGATATCTATATACGTCGCCTAACGGGAAATCAAGACGCGGTGTCACTTCGCCGTCGCTGGACATCGAAACCGCCGGCCATAGATGAGTCCTCGTTGGCGGCGGTGTGCATGTGGCGTCGGCTAGGACAAACGTCTCGAAACTCGACGCGGCTACCGGACGCCGCTTATGTCGAGCTGGTCGACATGGTCGCGCGCCCGGTCATGCCGGTCGCCTTCATGGGCGTCGCTCTGGCCTGCGTCGGCCTGCTGCTCGCCGCGCGCAAACACGATGTCGCGCTCCTCGTCCTGACGCTCGCCGCGATCGCTTTGGATATAGCGAGCATTTTCCTGGTTCTCGCCTATCAGCGGCGGACCGCGGTCGCGACCATCCTGGCCGACGAGGCGCGGCTCTGGGAGCGCCGCTACGCCATCGGCCTCTTCACTTTCGCCGCGCTGCTCGGCGCGGTAAATGCGCGCGCGCTGATGATGGCGCATCCGCCCGACTCGTCGCTGGTGCCGATGCTGACCTCGGGATTGGCCTTCGTCTTCGCCGGAGGCGTCGTATCCAATGTCGCCTTCCGCCCTCGTCTTTGCGCGATCGGCCTCGCTCTGTCGGCGACGCCGACGGTCGTCGGCTTTTTCGACCGCGCGACGCAGGCGACGGACATCCATGTCGTCCTCGGCTTCGTCTTGCAGGCGCTGCTTCTCTCCGCCTTCGCCGTCGTCGGCCTCATATGGGCGTCGGCCACTCACGCGGCGACGCGCCGGCAGATCATCTCCAAGCTCGATTTCGCGAAAATGGCGCGACGCGACGATCTGACCGGCCTCGCCAACCGCATCGAATTGCGCGAGCGTTTCGACGAAGCCTTCGCGGGCCTCGCAGACGACGAGCTTCTGGCGATCCATTGCCTCGATCTCGACCGATTCAAGGCGGTCAATGACGCCTATGGCCATTTGACCGGCGACCAGCTGCTCTGCGCCGCGACGACGCGCCTGCTGACCATGGTGCGGCGCGAGGATACGGCGGCGCGCCTCGGCGGCGACGAGTTCGTGGTGATCCAGACGGGCGTCCGGCACCCCGACGAGGCGCTTCTGCTCGCGCGTCGAATCATCCGCGTCGTCGGCGCGCCCTTCGAGATCGAGGGGCGGAACATTCAGATCGGCGTCAGCATAGGCGTCGCTCTCGCGCCCCGTGACGGCGCGACCCTCGAGCAGCTCACCGCCCGCGCCGATGCGGCCCTCTACAGGATGAAACGCAGCGGGTGCGGCGGCGTCGTCTTCTCGGACGAGCCTCCGCCGTCCTCCGCCGCGAATGATTCATGAGCGTCGCGCCGGAGCTGGGGGTTCGAAAAACTCCAGCTTTTTCTATAAAGTCCAAACGACGACCGTTCGGCGCCGGAGCGAGGGACGGTGTTTGGAGAAGGCGGCGCCGAAACACTCGGCGCCCGCCGCCCCGGCAGCATGCGTCATGCGGTAATTTCCGGCAATGAGCTGCGCTTTTCGGCGTGCGCGATTGACAGGCCGGCGAGCGCATAAGCTAATCGCTCGTCGCCCTTTTTTCCGGCGTCGCTCCGATGAGGCGAAGCAGCTCCGTGTCGATCAAGGTCGCGCTCCACCATCTCACCCACTACAAATATGATCGGCCGGTCGCGCTCGGGCCGCAGGTGATCCGGCTGCGGCCGGCGCCCCATTGCCGCACCCGCGTGCCGAGCTATTCGCTCAAGATCGCGCCGGCCGATCATTTCATCAATTGGCAGCAGGATCCTCATGGCAATTGGCTGGCGCGCCTCGTTTTTCCCGAGAAGGCGGAGGAATTCCGCATCGAGGTCGACCTCCATGCCGAGATCGCCGTCTACAATCCCTTCGACTTTTTCGTCGAGCCCTATGCGGAGACCGTCCCCTTCGCCTATCCGGACGAGCTGCGGACCGAGCTCGCTTCCTGCCTCGAGGTGGAGCCGCTCGGGCCGCTGACGAAGGCCTTCATCGACGCCGTGCGCCCGTCCGAGGCTGTCGCGATCGTCCCCTTCCTCGTCGATCTCAACGCCAGGCTTCAGCGCGACATTCGCTATGTCATCCGCATGGAGCCCGGCGTGCAGACGCCGGACGAGACGCTCGCCGCCGGCACTGGCTCCTGCCGCGATTCGGCCTGGCTGCTCGTGCAGATATTGCGCAGCCTCGGGCTCGCGGCGCGTTTCGTCTCCGGCTATCTCATCCAATTGAAGGCCGACGTCGATCCGATCGAAGGGCCCAAGGGAACCGACCACGACTTCACCGATCTGCACGCCTGGGCCGAGGTCTATATTCCCGGCGCCGGCTGGATCGGCCTCGACGCGACCTCGGGCCTCTTCTGCGGCGAGGGCCATCTGCCGCTGTGCAGCGCGCCGCATTATCGCTCCGCGGCGCCGCTCTCCGGCGTCGTCGAGCCGGCGGAGGTCGAGTTCGGCTTCGAGATGCGCGTGCAGCGCATTCGCGAGGCGCCGCGCATCACCGCGCCCTTCTCGGACGAATCCTGGGGTCGGCTCGACGCGCTCGGCGAGAAGGTCGACGCGGATTTGCAGGCCCAGGACGTGCGCCTCACGATGGGCGGCGAGCCGACCTTCGTCTCCATCGACGATTTTCAAGCGCCGGAATGGACGATCGCCGCCGTCGGCCCCACCAAAAAGGCGCGCGCCGACGATCTCGTGCGGCGATTGCAGCAACGCTTCGGCAAAGGCGGATTCCTGCATTACGGGCAGGGCAAATGGTATCCGGGCGAGAGCCTGCCGCGCTGGGCCTTCGCGATCTATTGGCGCAAGGACGGCAAGCCGGTCTGGCGCGACCCCGAGCTCGCGGCCCGCATCGGCGCGTCCGAGGCGCCGACTGCGCAGCAGAGCGAAGCGTTCACCGTCGATCTCGCCGAGCGGCTCGGCCTCGAGCGGGGCTATGTGATCCCGGCCTATGAGGATCCCTCGCATTGGCTGCTGAAGGAAGGCGCGCTTCCGGTCAATGTCGATCCGCTCGATTCGAAGATCGACGACGCCGAGGAGCGCGTCCGCATGTTGCGCGCCTTCGAGCGCGGCTTGGCCAATCCGGTGGGCTATGTTCTGCCGGTGCAGCGCTGGAACGCGCGCGCCGATCGGCGCTGGGTTTCGGAGCGCTGGCCCCTGCGGCGCGGACGGCTCTTTCTCGCGCCGGGCGATTCGCCGATCGGCCTGCGCCTGCCGATCAGCTCGCTGCCCTGGGTGCCGCCGAGCGCCTATCCCTATTCCTATCCGCAGGATCCGACCGAGCCGCGCGGCCCGCTGCCGGACCCCGCCCTTTTAGGGCAGATCTATGAGAGCCGGGCGCTTCAGAACCGCCAGGAGTCGAAGGATCGTCAGGAGCCCAGCGAGCAGCTCATCGTCGAGGGCGCGGTGCGTACGGCGCTCGCCATCGAGCCGCGCGACGGCGCGCTCTGCGTCTTCATGCCGCCGGTCGAAACGCTCGAGGGCTATCTCGAGCTGTTGACTGCGGTGGAGACGACGGCGAAGGCGATGGACCTTCCGATCCATATCGAGGGCTATCCGCCGCCTGTCGATCCGCGCCTCGAGGTCATCAAGGTGACGCCCGACCCCGGCGTCATCGAGGTGAACATCCATCCGGGCGACACATGGCGCGACGCCGTGGCGACGACGACCGGCCTCTATGAGGATGCGCGGCAGGCGCGGCTCACCGCCGACAAATTCCTCATCGACGGGCGCCAGACCGGCTCGGGCGGCGGCAATCATGTCGTGCTCGGCGGCAGGACGCCCTTCGATTCGCCCTTCCTGCGCCGTCCGGACATATTGAAGAGCCTGGTGCTCTATTGGCAGCGCCATCCCGCGCTCTCCTATTTCTTCTCGGGCCTCTTCATCGGCCCGACCAGCCAGGCGCCGCGCGTCGACGAGGCGCGTCACGACGCGCTCTACGAGCTGGAGATCGCCATCTCCAATGTGCCGCCGGCGGGCGAAACGAATTTCCCGCCCTGGCTCGTCGATCGGCTGTTCCGCAATCTGCTCGTGGACGTCACCGGCAACACGCATCGCGCCGAAATCTGCATCGACAAGCTCTATTCGCCGGACGGGCCGACCGGCCGGCTCGGCCTCGTCGAGTTCCGCAGCTTCGAGATGCCGCCCGACGCGCGCATGAGCCTCGCGCAGCAATTGCTGCTGCGCGCGCTCGTCGCCTGGTTCTGGCGCGAGCCGCAGCGCGGGGGCTTCGTGCGTTGGGGCACGGCGCTGCACGACCGCTTCATGCTGCCGCATTTCGTTTGGCGCGATTTCCTCGACGTGCTCGGCGATCTGCAGGGGGCGGGCTACGCTTTCGAGCCGGAATGGTTCGAGGCGCAGAAGGAGTTCCGCTGCCCGCTCGCCGGACGCGTCGAGCATGGCGGAGTGGAGCTGGAAATCCGGCAGGCGCTGGAGCCCTGGAATGTGCTGGGCGAGGAAGGCGTCGCCGGCGGCACCGCGCGTTTCGTCGATTCCTCGGTGGAGCGCGTCGAGGTGAAGGCCAAGGGCTTCGTCCCCGGTCGGCACGTCATCGCCTGCAACGGCCGCCGCGTGCCCATGACCAGCGCCGGCGCCTCGGGCGAGGCGGTCGCGGGCGTGCGCTTCAAGGCCTGGCAGCCGCCCTCGGGCATGCACCCGACCATCCCCGACCATGCGCCTCTGACCTTCGACGTCATCGACAGCTGGAGCGAGCGCTCGCTCGGCGGCTGCGTCTATCACACGGCGCATCCGGGCGGTCGCAGCTACGACACTTTTCCGGTAAACTCGCATGAGGCGGAGGCTCGCAGGCTGTCGCGGTTCCAGGATCACGGCCATACGCCCGGCAGGGTGCGGCCGCCGCGCGAGGAGCCGGCGGGCGAGTTCCCGCTGACTTTGGACCTGCGGAGGAATTGTGCCGGCTGAGCGGACGATCGATGCGAGCATGGGAGAGGCGGCGCGGCGCGTCGCCTCCTGGATCGCCCGCTATGCCCCGCCGGAGGGTGTGCCGGACGAGCTCGTCGGGCCGGACGGGCGCGTGCGTCCCCATTGGGCGAGCCTGCTCGACACCCTCGGGGGTTTGAGCCGCGAGGATATAGACGATCGCTTCGCCGCAGCGGGACGGCGCATCCGCGACATGGGCGTCTCCTATCGCGTGCTCGGCGAAACCAAGGAACGCACTTGGCCGCTCAGCCGGCTGCCGCTGCTGCTGCCGCAGGCCGAATGGCGGGAGATCGCCGAAGGCGTCGCCCAGCGCGCCGAGCTTCTCGACATGGTGCTGCGCGACGCTTATGGCGAGCAGCGCCTCGTCAAGGAGGGGGCTATGCCGGCGGCGGTCGTCGCCGGCTCGCCCGATTATGTCCGCGCCATGAGCGGCGCGACGCCGCCCGGCGGCCGCTGGCTGCGCTTCTACGCCGCCGAGATCGGCCGCGGGCCGGACGGGCGCTGGTGGGTGCTCGGCGACCGCGCCCAGGCTCCTTCGGGCGCCGGCTATTCGCTCGAGAATCGGTTGGTGATGGCGCGCACCTTTCCGCGCCTCTATCGCGATATGAGGGTCGAGCGGCTGGCTCCCTTCTTCCGCGATTTTCGCGCCGCCCTCGCCAAGGCCGCGCAGCAGAAAGACCCGCGCATCTGCCTGCTGACGCCGGGCCCGTTCAGCGAATCCTATTCCGAGCAGGTGAGCCTCGCGCGCTATCTCGGTTTTTTGCTCGTCGAGGGCGCCGATCTCGTCACCAGCGAGCGCAAGCTCCATGTACGGACCATCGCCGGGCTGAAGCGCGTCGACGTGGTGTGGCGCAGGGTCGACGCCGATTGGTGCGATCCGCTGGAGCTGAACGCCGCCTCGCATCTCGGCGTGCCGGGCCTGCTCGACACGATTCGCGAGGGCAATGTCACCATCGCCAACATGCCGGGCGCCGGCCTCATCGAATCGCGCGCTCTGCTCTCCTTCCTGCCGGCCATCGCCCGTCGCCTGCTCGGCGAGGATCTGCGCCTCGCCAATATCGCCACCTGGTGGTGCGGCCAGGACGAGGCCCGCGACTCCGTGCTCGCCTCGCTGCAGGACCGCGCCGTCGCGCCGGCTTTCGGCGAGCAGCTCGCCGGCTTCCCCGGCCGCCGCGTCGCGCTGGGCGCCGAGTTCGACGCCGCCGAGCGGGCGCGTCTCACCGAGGCGATGCGCGCCCGCGGCATGGATTATGTCGGCCAGGAGGTCGTGCAGCTCTCGACGACGCCGGTCTGGAAGGATGGCGCGCTGGTTCCGCGCCCCTTTGCGCTCAGAGTCTTCGCCGCCGCCACGGCGGATGGCTGGCGGGTGATGCCGGGCGGCTTCTGCCGCGTGTCGGACCGGCTCGACGTGCGCGCCATTTCCATGGGGGCGGGGGCGCAATCGGCCGACGTCTGGGTGCTCGGCGACCGGCCGACCGACAATTCCACTCTGCTGCCGACGAGCGACGACATAGAGATCGTCCGCATGGTCGGCGATCTGCCGAGCCGCGCCGCCGATAATCTCTTTTGGATGGGCCGCTATTTCGAGCGCGCCGAGGCGACGCTGCGGCTGGTGCGCTCTCTGTGCAATCGCCTCACCGAGGCGGACGCGCCCAATTACAGCGGCCGCCAGCCGATCGAGCGGCTGGAGCGGCTGCTGCTCGCCTGGGGCGCCGCGCCGACGCGCAGCCCGCGGCTCTCGGCGACGGAGCTCGCTCTCGCCGCGGCCGGCGGCTCGGAGACGGCGGGCTCGGCGCTCTCCATCGCGCGCGCGGCGAAATACGCCGCCTCCATCGTGCGCGAGCGCCTGTCGCAGGACATTTGGCATCTCGTCGGCCGGCTGGAGAGCCGCCTCGACGAGCTGGCTCCGGGCCTCGCCTCGGAGCCGGCGATTCTCGAGGGCGTCGAGCAATCGTTGCACATATTGGCGGCGCTCTCCGGCCTCGTCGACGAGAATTTCAACCGCGTCGCCGGCTGGTCCTTCCTCGATCTCGGCAAGCGCGTCGAGCGGGCGATCAACGGCTGCCGCTTCGCGCGCCAATTCGCCGACGAAGGCGCGACGATCGACAGTCTCGACACTCTGCTCGAGCTCATCGATTCGCAGATCGCCTATCGCTCGCGCTATCTCTCCGGCGCAGCGCTCGCGCCGGCGCTCGATATGGCGGTGCTCGATCCCTTCAATCCGCGCTCGGTCGGCTTCCAGATCGCCAAGATCGAGGAGCATCTCTCGGCCCTGCCGACGCTGCGCCATGACGGGCTGCTCGAGGCGCCGCGCCGCCTCGCGGTGAAATTGCGCGCCGAGATCGAGGTGGAGAACGCCGCCGAGCTCGACGTCGCCAAAATCTTCGCCTTAGAGCAACGCTTGATGAGTCTTGCGGATGCGCTCGCCGCCCGCTACTTCCTGCAGGGCTCCAATGCGGCGCATTTCGAGGAGCCGATCCGGTTAGCGTGATCTACGACATCACCCATGTGACGACCTATAGCTACGAGGCGCCCGTCGCCGCGGCGCGCTGCGCTTTGCGTCTGTTGCCGCGCGACGACGCCGGCCAGCGCGCCCTCTTCGGCCGCATCGATGTGACGCCCGGCCCGCGCGACTGGCGCGAGCGCGTCGATTTCTACGGCAATCGCGTGGCCGAGGCGCAGATAGACGCCCCCCATGTGAAGCTCGGCATAGCGATGAGCGCGCGCGTGCGCGTCGAGCGCGCCGCCCCGCCGCAGGAGGCGCGGACGCCGCCTTGGGAGGCCGTGCGGGCCGAGGCTCTGGAGACGCCCTCGCTCGGCCCGGACGCGCCGGCGCATTTCGTGTTTCCGAGCCGTCTCGCGCCGCTCTACGAGCCCGCGACCGCCTATGCGCGCGAGAGCTTTCCGCCGGGGCGTCCCATGCTCGCGGGCGCAGCGGAGTTGATGCGGCGGATCAAAGCCGATTTCGTCTATGATCCCAACGCCACCCATGTCGCCATGCCGCTGGCGCGGGCCTTCGAGAAGCGCAGCGGCGTCTGCCAGGATTTCACCCACATAATGATCGCCGCTCTGCGCGGGCTTGGCCTGCCGGCTGCCTATGTCAGCGGCTATATCCGCACCATTCCGGCGCCGGGCGCAGCCAAGCTCGAGGGCGCCGACGCCTCCCACGCCTGGATTTCCATCTGGTGCGGGCGCGAGTTCGGCTGGCTCGGCGTCGATCCGACCAACGCCATTCTGGCGCTCGACGATCATATCGTCATCGCGCAGGGCCGCGACTATGCCGATGTCTCGCCGATCGACGGCGTGATTTTCGCCGCTGGAAAGCAGAAGCTCGACGTCAGCGTCAGCGTCAAGCCGATAGAAGCGGCCGCCTGAGCAGCCGATCGATCTTCGTCAGCTCCGAATGATGCAGCAACAGCACTTCATTGGAGGCGGCGAGCTGCACGGCGCTCGGCGTGTAGCCCTTGGTGGCGACGACGATTCCGCGCTCGGCCTCCTCATGGGCGATCGCCGCGACGATCTCCTGCACGGCCCTGTTGCCCACCGGCTTCGAATATTTCTTGCACTGGACGACGATCCGCCGCTTGCGCTTTTCCGCGACGATATCGACGCCCTGATCGCCGCTCAGCCGCGTGACCCGCGCGCTCCAGCGCGCCTCGCGCAGCAGCGCCGCGCAGAAATGCTCGTAATCCTCCGGGCTCATCGCCTCGCTATATTGCGGAAAGGCGATCTCCTCATAGGCCAGCACGGCGAGATGCAACACGCCGACAAAGGCGAGCGCCATCGCCACGGCGCCGGCGACATGCGGCCAGAGCCAGCCCGCGGCGGCGGCGAAGACGATGATAAAGGCGAGGCATCGTCTCTTTCTGTTGCGCGTCATCGCTGTCGAGATCGCCTTTCGCCCGGCCGAAAGGGGCGGTGCCGCCATGCAAGGGGAGAATCGTTAATTTGCCGCGAAGAAGAGGCTCTTACGGTTCCGAGACGATCGGTTGAAGACGCCCTCATCCTGAGGAGCCCGCGAAGCGGGCGTCTCGAAGGACGCGGGCGGCTTCATTGCGCTGTCTACTGGAGCTCCCCCTCGTGCTTCGAGACGGCTCCTGCGGAGCCTCCTCAGCATGAGGGGGAGGGTTGCGCAGCGGTCTCGCAAGCGCTGCGACCCTCTCGCTCTGGACATGACGCGTCATCCGAACCAAAGTGAGCCGGCTCCTGCACCGCACAAAGCCTTGGACGCCGCCTTGTCTTCCGCGCATCCCTTCATCGTCGCCCGAGATCCGCTCGCCCCGCCGCCGGGGCTCGAGGGGGCAGTCGTCGCCATCGGCAATTTCGACGGGTTGCACCGCGGCCATCGTGGCGTCATCGCCCATGCGCAGGCGCTGGCGCAAAAGCTCGGCAAGCCCTGCGCGCTGCTCACTTTCGAGCCGCATCCGGCCGATTGCTTCGCGGGCAAATCTGTCATCTTCCGCCTGACGCCGCCGGACGCCAAGGCCGCGCTGCTCGCCCGCCTCGGCCTGGACGGGATGGTGATCCTCACTTTCGACGGGGATTTCGCCGCCCGCCCGCCGCGCGAGTTCACCGAGGAGATTCTCGCTCGAAGGCTCGGCGTCTCGGCGGCGGTGGCGGGCTATGATTTCTGCTTCGGCGCCAAGCGCGCCGGCAATCCCGAATTTCTGCGCGCCGAGGGCGAGCGACTCGGCTTTCAGGTCGAGATCGTGCCGCGAATCACGCAGGACGAGGCTGGGAGCCTCGAGGCAGTCTCCTCCACCGCGACGCGCGAGGCGCTCGCCGCCGGCGATGTCGCGCTGGCGACGCGGCTGCTCGGCCATCCTTATTTCGTCGAGGGCGTCGTCGGCAGAGGCCGCCAGCTCGGCCGCACATTGGGCTTCCCGACCGCCAATATCGCGCTCGACCCCTCGAGCAAGCTGCGCCACGGCATTTATGCGGTGACGCTGGAGGCGGATGGCGTGCTGCGCGAGGGCGTCGCCAATTTCGGCCGTCGGCCGACGGTCGAGGCGGAGGGCGCGCCGCTGCTCGAGGTCTTCGTCTTCGATTTCGACGGCGATCTCTATGACAAGACGGTGGAGGTCGCCTTCATCGGCTTCATCCGCGGCGAGGCGAAATTCCCCTCGCTCGACGCGCTGACCGCGCAAATGCGGGAAGACGCGGCCAAGGCTCGCGAGATTCTCGCTCTGAGACCAGCAGCCTCCTCATCCTGAGGCGCTTTTTGCGGCACGCAAAAGCTTCGAAGGACGATATCACCCGAGCAGAACGGCGAGGATCTCCTCGAATTCTTGCCCGAGCGGGCCGGTCGCGGGCGGCCTGCCGGCGCGAGCGTACCAATAGCCGGCGTTGCCGAGATCGCCTTCCCTGCGATGCAGATAGGCGTGGACCCACATGGCCTGCGTCTCGGCGGACGTATCGACGCATTTATGCGCGCCGTCCCAATCCCCCTTGGCGTCGCGCCACAGCGCGAGCAGCGGCGGCGAGAGGGTAGGGGGCGTCTCTGCGGCGAGGGAGGCGTGGAATTGGGCCGGGGTCATGGGGGGAAGATAGGTGCGAAGTGGGCGGAGCGCATCTCTCATCGCCCGGCCAGCTGCGCGACCCATGCTTTCGTGGCCTGACAGGTTTCCATGGCCCGCTTATAGGCTTCGCGTTCGCTGGTGCGGGTCACATAGGCTCGCTCCGCTTCGCCGAGGGTGAAGCAACCAGTTCTTTCGGCGAACTCCAGGGCGTAGGTCACCGAAATGTCGGCCGCGGTGAAGCTGTCGCCTGCGAGATAGGGCGAGCGCGCGAGGCGCCGGGTGACCAATCCCAGCCGGTTCGTAAATAGCTTCAGCGCCTTGGCTGCTCCCCAATTCTGCCGATCGGCCTCGGGCGCGAGATTGCGGCTGACGACGACGAGATACATCGAGGCGGCGAGGCCGGCTTCGCCGAGGTGGAGGAATTGCTGATACGCCGGGAAAGCGGGATCGTGCGGGTCCGGCGCGAGCGGCGTCGGCCCATAGCGCGCCATCAGATACTCCATGATCGCGATCGACTCGACCATGGTGACGTCGCCATCCTGGATCGCGGGGATGAACCCGGCGGGGTTGACGGCCAGATATTCCGCGTCGTGCTCGACGCCGACCAGCAGGTCTACGGGCCTCAGCCGGTATGCGAGACCCATCTCCTCCAGCAGCCAGACGACCCGGAACCCTCTCCCTTCGCCGAAGACGGTGATCATCCCTCGAAATCCTTCGTTGGCTCTCGGCTCGACTTGGTCGCTCGATCATAGCACCAACGCGACTGGCTGAGCAGCCGGTCTGCGGCGCCGCGGTCGTTTGCAGTCGATGACCGCTTTCCGACCGAGGCCGACGCCTGCTATCTCTCGCCCCATGACCCTCATCTACAAACTCCTCCCCGCTCTCCTCTGGCGTGAGGCCGAGGCGGCGGGCGTTTTCGCCGGCGCCGGGATCGATCTTGCCGACGGTTACATTCATTTCTCGACCCGCGCGCAGGTCGAGGAGACGGCGGCGCGCTATTTCGCCAATGTCGCCGATCTCCTGCTCGTCGCCGTCGAGGCCGAGCCTCTCGGCGACGCGCTGAAATGGGAGCCCTCGCGCGGCGGCGATCTCTTCCCTCATCTCTACGGAACGCTGCCCGTCGCCAGCGTCGCCAGCGTCGCGCCGCTGCCGCTACGTGACGACGGCGGACATGATTTCGCGGGGCTCCTCGAATGATCGAGGTCTTCTTCGGCGATCTCGCGACCGCGCTGTTTCGCCGCCTGCCGCCGGAGACGGCGCATCAGGCGACGATCGCCGCCTTGCAGCTGATGCCGGCGCCGCGGCCGCCGCGCGACGATGTGCGCCTGGCGGTCGGCGCCTTCGGCCTCGATTTTCCCAATCCGATCGGCCTCGCCGCCGGCTTCGACAAAAACGCCGAGGTTCCCGACGCCATGCTGGCCATGGGCTTCGGCTTCACCGAGGTCGGCACGTTGACGCCGCTTCCGCAGGCCGGCAACGCCCGTCCGCGCGTGTTTCGGCTGGCCGAGGATCGCGGAATCGTCAATCGCTACGGCTTCAACAATGTCGGCCATACGCTCGCTTATGAGCGGCTGCTCGCCCGACGTTCGCGCGGCGGAATCGTCGGCGTCAACATCGGCGCCAATAAGGACGCCGCCGACCGCATCGCCGATTATGAGCGCGGCATTGCGGCCTTCTCCGAGCTGGCGAGCTATTTCACCGTCAATGTCTCCTCGCCCAACACGCCGGGCCTGCGCGATCTGCAGGAGAAGACGGCGCTCTCCGAGCTTTTGGCGCGGGTTCTTTCGGCGCGCGAGCGGGCGAAGCGCCGCCGCCCCGTTCTGTTGAAGATCGCGCCGGATCTTTCGTTGGAGCAGCTCGACGATGTGGTGAGCGTCGCGCGCGCGCGAGAGATCGACGGGATGATCGTCTCCAACACGACGCTGGCGCGGCCGGACGCGCTCGTTTCGCGTTTCGCGAAAGAGGCGGGCGGGCTCTCGGGCGCGCCGCTCTTCGATCTCTCGACGCGAATGCTCGGCGAGACGTTTTTGCGTGTCGAGCGGCAGTTTCCGCTCATCGGCGTCGGCGGAGTCGATTCGGCCGCGACGGCGCTGGCCAAGATCGAGGCGGGCGCGAGCCTAGTGCAGCTCTATAGCGCGCTCGTCTATGAGGGGCCGGGGCTGGTGGGGCGCATCAAGAGCGGGATTCTCGACGCGCTCGAGCGCGAGGGCGCCGCGCTGGCGGCGCTCGTGGGTCGGCGGGCGGGGGCGAAGTAACGGGCCGTCCCGCGCCTAGAGTCTTTCCGTGTTTCGTTGAAACACGGAAAGACTCTAGGCTTTTGACGCGTTTCCAACGCCGAACGGCATCCACTTCGGCTGGAAACGCTCTATGGAGGCGAAACATGTCCGACGACGATGTTTTCGACCTACGCCGTTTCGTCGAGGCGCAGGCGCCGGTTGTCGAGGAGGTCGTGGCGGAGCTGCGCGCGGGGCGCAAGCGGACCCATTGGATGTGGTTCGTCTTTCCGCAGATCGAGGGGCTCGGCTCGAGCCCCATGGCGATACGCTACGCGATCCGCTCGGCGGCGGAGGCGCGCGCTTTTCTCGCGCATGAAACGCTCGGCGAGCGGCTGCGCGCCTGCACGAGGCTCGTTCTCGCCGCGGGCCGTCCGCTCGCCGAGATTTTCGGCGCGCCGGACGATCGCAAATTCAAATCCTGCATGACATTGTTCGCCGCCGTCGCGCCGCAGGAGACGCTTTTCGAAGCGGCGATCGAGCGCTGCTGCGCCGGCGCGCGGGATGTGGCGACGCTGGAGCGGCTCGCTCAATAGGTCGCGCGGCCGGAGGCTCCCCGCGCCGTGGGACGGATTGCGCCGTCGGCGCCGATTTCGACGATCGGACAGGAGTAGGGATGCGAGGGCTCGAAACCTTGCTCCTCCTCGCCGGCGCGGTGGACGGCGATGCAGGCGAGCACGGCGCCGCTCGTCAGCAGACCGGCGGCGTCGAGATCGGCCATCACCGCGCGCGGCGCGACGAGGCGGACCGGGCCGAGCGCATCGAGCGCCGCGAGAAAAGCGGCGCCGTCGAAGGGCGAGAGGAAATGCAGCGCCGCGCCGGAGAGCAGCGAGGCGAGCGGCCCCGCGACGAGCCCGCCGATCGACCCCGGCGAGACCAGCGACAGCAGCGGCGCCGAGCCATTGACATGCGCCTTGGCGATGAGGCCGAGGCTCGCGGAAATGAGCCCCGCCTGCTCGTGGAATTGCGGCGCGCCATATTGGTCGAGCGCGCCGATCAGCACTTTCTTGCTCGGGGCGGCGCGCGTCGCCGTGGGCGAATCGTTCTCGTTCCGCGAGCGCGGGCCGAAATCGACGGCGCCGTCGATCGTCCCCGGGCCGAGCGAGCCGATGAGCCGCACCGAGGGCGCCTGAGAGGCGACGCCGAAGACGAGCTCCTCGAGGCTCTGGCCGCCGACCGAGGCCGGCGCGACGAGGGCCGCGGCCGAGACGGCCCGCGCGCCCGCCGCCAGAGCGCCGATCGAGAGGCCGAGCGGCGCCGCGACGGGCTCGAGGCCGGCCGAGATGATTCCGATGAGCGTGACGAGCGTGGCCGAGCTCGGCGCAGCGAAAAGAAGGATGCGCTCGCCGGGCTGGAAGTCGAAGCCGCGCAGATCGGCGCGGAAGGCGGCGACGCGGCGGTCGAGCTCGGCGTGGTCGAGCTCGGCGCCCGTCGACGCATCGCCGGCGGCGATGCGCGCAGGGCGCAGCCGGGCGGCGCCGGCGATGAGCGCATCGAGGCCGAACATGGTCAGCGGATGGGCGCGCGCGAGGGCGCCGTCGCGGCGGCCGGCGCTGTCTGCGAGGTTCACGGCTCCGTCCTCCACCAGGTCTCTAGCGTGGCGCCAAACAAGGGAGAGTAGCGGGGCAATGTCGACGGCCTCGCGATTTTGGTCGAATGAGCGATCCATTGCGTCGAAGAGTGAAAGAGCGGCACGATGTAGAAACCGGAGAGCAGCGCGCGGTCGTAGGCGCGCACGGCGGCGACGAAATCCTCGCGCCCGCGAGCGGAAAGCAGCGCCCGGATGAGCGCGTCGATCGCCGCAGAGGAGGCTCCGGCGAGATTATAGGAGCCTTCTTGCGCGGCGCTTACGGAGCCCCAGCGCATGCGCTGCTCATTGCCGGGCGAGGCCGAGGCGGTCCAGGTCCCGAACATCACGTCGAACTCGAATTTCTGGCGGCGGCGTTGATATTGCACTTCATCGACGAGGCGCACGTTCGCCGTCACGCCTATGCGCTGCAGCGAGGAGGCGAAGAACAGCGCGAGCCGCTCCTGATCGCGATTGGCGACCATGATCTCGAAGGAGAGCGGGACGCCGTCTTTCGCGAGCTGATTGTCGACGAGCTTGTAGCCGGCCTCGCCGAGCAGCTCCAGCGCATGGCGGGCCGGCTCGCGATCGCGGCCGGTGCCGTCATGGACGGGCGGGCGCCAGCGTCCTTCCAGAAAATCCTCGCGCACCGCGCCGGGGAAGGGGGCGAGCAGCGCGCGCTCCGCCTCGCTGGCCGGGCGGCCGGTGGAGGCGAGCTCCGATTCGTCGAAGAAGCTCTTGGTGCGCGTGTAGAGGCCGGAATAGAGATTGGCGTTGATCCATTCGAAATCGAACATGAGGCCGAGCGCCTCGCGCAGGCGCGCATCGGCGAACATCGGCCGCCGCGTGTTGAAGACGAAGCCCTCCATGCCCTTGGGGCCGGGGCTCGGCAGCGTCTCGACGGCGACGCGCCCGTCGCGCACGGCCGGGAAGTCATAGCCGCTCGCCCAGCGCGTGGTGTTGGATTCCTCGCGATAATCGACGACGCCGGCCTTGAAGGCCTCGAACAGCGAATTGGCGTCGCGGAAATAATTCACGTCGATCTGATCGAAATTATAGAGGCCGCGCTGCATGGGCAGGTCCTTGCCCCAATAGGAGGGGTCGCGCTTCAGCACCAGCCGCGCTCCCGGCTCGATATCCTCGACGACATAGGGGCCGGAGCCGATGGGCGGCTTCAGCGTTGCGTCGGTGAAATGCTCGACGTCGGTCGCGTGTTTCGGCAGCACGGGCAGAAAGCCGAGGATGAGCGGCAGCTCGCGATCATTGGCGCCGGTGAGATCGAAGCTGATCGTCTGCGCGTCCGACGTCTCGACGCGCTTGACGAGGCCATAGGCGCTTCTCTGCTGCGGGCGTCCCTTGGCCTTGAGCAGCTCGAAGGAGAACAGCACATCCGCCGAGGTGAGCGGCGCGCCGTCCGAGAATCGCGCGCGCGGATCGAGACGGAAGGTCACATGCTCGCGCGAATCATCGACCTCGATCGAGCGCGCGAGGACGCCATAGACGGTGAAAGGCTCGTCCAGAGAGCGCGCCATCAGCCGCTGAATGACATTGCCCTCCAGCCCCTGCGCGGTGGAGCCGGCCTTGAGGTTGAAGGGATTGAGGCTGTCGAAGGCGCCTTGCAGGCCGATTCGCAGCCGTCCGCCCGGCTTGGCCTGCGGATCGGCGTAGGGCAGATGGTCGAAATCGGGGGGAAGGGCCGGTTCGCCATGCATGGCGAGGCCATGACTAGGGGCGGCGATGACGCTCGCGCCTTGCGCCCCTGCGAAGAACAAGGGGAAAAGCGTGGCGAGAACTGCGGCGCGAATCGCTCGAATCGTCATGGGCAGACCATATTCCAGGGCGGGCGGACCGGGACAAGACGTCTCCGACGGACTCGGGATAATCACATATCTTCTTGGAAATACGAGGGCTGCGCAGGCTTGGGCGTCTCGTCCCCTCGCGCCGAGCGGTTTCGCTCGAGCCTCGAGGCGCCCGCTGGAATTCGGCGCGTCGATTTTGTATGAGGCTAGCCGTCTACCTTTCGCCCCGTCCCAGGGCGAAGACCGAGGACGAAGCAGATAAGAGGCTCTTTCCTCGCGCGAATGACGCCCCGTGCGCCCACTCGATCACGCACTACTCGAAAGGACGACTTATGCCAATGCAATTTCCGCGGATCGTCGCTGCGGTGCTGACGGGGGTCTTCCTCGTTTCGGCGGGGGCGGCGCAAGCCCAGCAAAAGCCGGCTCCCCGGCCGGCCGGCCCGGCGCCTGCGCCCGCTCCTGCGCAGCCGGCTCCGGCTCAGCAGCAGCAAGCGCCTCAGGGTCCGATCAAGGCCGATCTCGTCCCCGTGCAGCCGGAATGGACCAAGGTCTGCGGCGCGGATCAGCAGTCGAAGAAGGAAATCTGCTACACGACGCGCGACTTCGGCGCTCAGGCCGATCAGCCTCTGCTGGCGCTCGCGGTCTACGATCCCAAGGGCGACGACAGCAAGATCATCCGCCTGCTGCTGCCGCCGGGCCTGCTGCTGAAGCCTGGCTTCCGCTTCGCGGTCGGCGCGGGCGCGCTGGAGGCCGGCGAGTTCGAGATCTGCTTCCCCAATGGCTGTTTCGCTCAGGCCAAGGTCAAGACGGCGCTCATCGATTCGATGAAGAAGGCCGATAAGATGACGATCGTCGTCAAGAACCAGGTCAACAATGAAGTGACCTTCCTCCTGCCGCTGTCGGGCTTCGGCAAGTCCTATGACGGCCCGCCCGTCGACCCGAAGGTGCTCGAGGAGCAGCAGAAGAAGCTTCAGGAAGAGCTGCAGAAGAAGGCCGACGACGAGCGCAAGAAGCTCGAGAGCCAGCAGAAGCCGGCCGCCCCCGCCGGAAAATGAGGTCCGCATGCCGCGGATTTCTCCCCCCGTCGGGGAGGGGTCCGCGGAGCGGCGCTTTCTTCAGTGCCGCTTGACCGACTTCACCCGATAGAAGCCGTCCGACGAGCGCTCGAAGGTCTCCTCGACCTGCGGATGGCGAACCGGGTCGCCGGAATTGTCGGGAACAAGATTCTGCTCCGAGACATAGGCGACATATTCGGTCTCCGAATTCTCGGCGAAGAGATGGTAGAAGGGCTGGTCCTTGCGCGGCCGGACTTCCTCCGGAATGGACAGCCACCACTCTTCCGTATTGGCGAATTCGGGATCGACGTCGTAGATCACGCCGCGAAACGGATAGCGGCGGTGCTTGACGACCTGCCCGATCGTGAATTTGGCGATACACTCTCTCGTCATATCGATCGACGCCGTTGTTACGCTGCACACCGTCCGAAACGGTAGCGCAGCGCCGCTGCTCGCGTCAACGCCGGCGCGCGGGCGGCGGACCGCCCGCGCGAGGGCTCAAAAACCATAGATCGCCGCATAGTCCGGATCATTGGCGGCGACCTGGCGCGCGAGGTCCACGACGACCTTGCATTGCTTCCAGGTGGCGTCGTCCTGCATGCGGCCGTCGATCATCACCGCGCCCGTGCCGTCCGGCATCGCCTCCAGCACGCGGCGCGCGAAGGCGACTTCCGCCGGATCGGGCGAGAACACGCGCTTGGCGATGGCGATCTGCGTCGGATGCAGCGACCAGGCGCCCGCGCAGCCGAGCAGGAAGGCGTTGCGGAACTGCGATTCGCAGGCCGGCGAATCGGAGAAGTCGCCGAACGGGCCATAGAAGGCCTTGATTCCCGCCGAGGCGCAGGCGTCGACCATTTTCGCGATCGTATAATGCCACAAATCCTGCTGATAGGACGGGCGCAGGCCCTGGCCCGGATCGGCGTCGGCGAGGACGCGATAATCGGGATGGCCGCCGCCGACGCGCGTCGTCTTCATCGCGCGCGAGGCCGCGAGATCGGCCGGGCCGAGGCTTATGCCATGCATGCGCGGGCTCGCCGAGGCGATGGCGTCGACATTCTTCACGCCCTCCGCGGTCTCCAGAATGGCGTGGATGAGAATGGGCTTCGTCACCCCGTTGCGCGCCTCGAGCTGGGCGAGCAACTGATCGACATAATGAATGTCCCAGGGCCCTTCGACCTTGGGCAGCATGACGACGTCGAGCTTATTGCCGACTGCGGCGACGATCTCGATCAAATCGTCCAGAATCCAGGGCGAATTCAGCGAATTTATGCGCGTCCAAAGGCCAGTCGAGCCGAACTCCGTCGATTTCGCCATTTCGATGAAGCCTTTGCGGGCCGCTTCCTTGGCGTCGGCGGGAATGGCGTCCTCGAGATTGCCGAGCACGACGTCCACTTGGCGGACGAGCTCCGGCACTTTGGCGCGCAGCTTTTCCAGATGCGGCGGGACGAAATGGATCATCCGCTCGACCTTGACCGGCAGCTCGCGCAAGGGAGCCGGCGCGCCGATGGCGAGCGGGCGGTAGAATTGATTGGGGAGTTTCATCCTGCGGCTCTTTCTCGTAAGGGATGGCGCAGCGATAGCCGGTCTTTTCGGCGGAGGGAATAGGCCGCGCGCTTCCTCCCATGAACCCTCGCACCCCTGCGCGGGAGTGGGCGCAGGGGCGCATGCGGCGATATCTTCGCCCCAATTCGCGGACGCGACCTTCGCCTTAATTTCATCGAACGCTAATTTTCTTCTGCATGACACAATCTGCGCTTGACGCGGGGAAAAGGCGACATTAGGTTCCGCCCACTTTCGACAGGCCGTAAGTTCATGTCGTCGCAAGCGCCGCGCTCGCGATCCTTCGAACTTATACGCTGTCGGCCTCACCTGAGACTGCCACGCAGTTGGTAATCATGGGGCGCGAAAGCGTCCGACAGGAAGGCACGACCCCGGATTCCGGGGTCCTCTGCATGAGGAGCGCCTTGGGCCGAAGGGCCGAGGGCGCTCGGTTCGCTTGCGTTCTAGGGAACGCGGGCGAATGTTCGATTATTCGCCAATTCGCCGAGCGCTCGAGGATGGCGCGAGGATCTGGAGCGAAGGACCTGGAATGCCGACGATCAGCCAGTTGATCCGCAAGCCGCGGCAACCGAAGACCTACCGCGAGAAGTCCCGCCATCTCGGGGCCTGCCCCCAGAAGCGCGGCGTCTGCACGCGCGTCTATACGACGACGCCGAAGAAGCCGAACTCGGCTCTCCGCAAGGTCGCCAAGGTGCGCCTGACCAATGGCTTCGAGGTCATCGGCTATATTCCGGGCGAGGGCCACAATCTGCAGGAGCACTCGGTGGTCATGATCCGCGGCGGCCGCGTGAAGGATCTTCCCGGCGTGCGCTATCACATTCTGCGCGGCGTGCTCGACACGCAGGGCGTCAAAGATCGCAAGCAACGCCGTTCGAAATACGGCGCGAAGCGTCCGAAGTAAGGAGCGAGAGCCATGTCGCGTCGCCATCGCGCCGAGAAGCGGGAAATCATCGAGGACGCCAAGTTCGGCGATTCCGTCGTCACCAAATTCATGAACTCGATCATGTATGACGGCAAGAAGTCGGTCGCCGAGGCGATCGTCTACGGAGCCTTCGACATCATCGAGGCCAAGGCCAAGAGCGACCCTCTGCAGGTGTTCAAATCGGCCCTCGAAAATGTCGCTCCGGCGATCGAGGTTCGCTCGCGGCGCGTCGGCGGCGCCACCTATCAGGTGCCGGTCGAGGTTCGCAACGAGCGTCGTCAGGCGCTGGCGATCCGCTGGATCATCACGGCGGCGCGCGCCCGCAACGACAAGACGATGGTCGATCGTCTTTCGGCGGAGCTGCTCGACGCCTCCAACAACCGCGGCAATGCGGTGAAGAAGCGCGAGGACACGCACCGCATGGCGGAAGCGAACCGCGCCTTCTCGCACTATCGCTGGTAACCCGTTTCCGTCGCCCTCTGATCGAGGACATCTGCTATGCCCCGTAGCCATCCCATCGAAGACTATCGCAACTTCGGCATCATGGCCCACATCGACGCGGGCAAGACGACGACGACCGAGCGCATTCTCTATTACTCCGGCAAGAGCCATAAGATCGGCGAGGTGCATGAAGGCGCCGCGACGATGGATTGGATGGAGCAGGAGCAAGAGCGCGGCATCACCATCACCTCGGCCGCGACGACGACCTTCTGGAACGGTAAACGTCTGAACATCATCGACACGCCCGGCCACGTCGACTTCACCATCGAGGTGGAGCGTTCGCTGCGCGTGCTCGACGGCGCCGTCTGCGTTCTCGACGGCAATCAAGGCGTCGAGCCTCAGACCGAGACCGTATGGCGTCAGGCCGACAAATATGCGGTTCCGCGCGTCGTCTTCGTCAATAAGATGGACAAGATCGGCGCCGATTTCTACCGTTGCGTCGACGACATCGTCACCAAGGTCGGCGGCAAGCCGGTCTGCCTGCAATTGCCGATCGGCTCCGAGAATCTGTTCAAGGGCATCATCGACCTCGTTCGCATGAAGGCGGTGGTGTGGGACGACGAGGGCCTCGGCGCGAAATATCACGACGAAGAGATCCCGGCCGACCTCGTCGAGAAGGCGAAGGAATATCGCACCACGCTGATCGAGGCGGCGGTCGAGCTCGACGACGACGCCATGGCCGCCTATCTCGACGGCCAGGAGCCGAGCGAGGAGACGCTGAAGCGCCTCGTCCGCAAGGCTGTCCGCTACACGGCCTTCCATCCGGTGTTCTGCGGCTCGGCCTTCAAGAACAAGGGCGTGCAGCCGCTGCTCGACGCGGTCGTCGACTATCTGCCGTCGCCCGTCGATCGCGAGGCGATCAAGGGCGTCGACATGAACACGGGCGCCGAGCTCGTGCGCAATCCGTCCGACAGCGAGCCTTTCTCCATGCTCGCCTTCAAGATCATGGACGACCCCTTCGTCGGCACCATCACCTTCTGCCGCGTCTATTCCGGCAAGATCGACTCGGGCACGACCGTGCTCAACTCGACCAAGGACAAGAAAGAGCGCGTCGGCCGCATGCTGCTGATGCACGCCAACAACCGCGAGGACATCAAGGAGGCCTATGCGGGCGACATCGTCGCCCTCGCCGGCCTCAAGGAAACCCGCACCGGCGACACGCTCTGCGACATTCTGAAGCCCGCGATTCTGGAGCGCATGGAGTTCCCGGAGCCGGTCATCGAGATCGCCATCGAGCCGAAGTCCAAGGCCGATCAGGAGAAGCTCGGCATCGCGCTGCAGAAGCTCGCCGCCGAGGATCCGTCCTTCCGCGTCTCGACCGATCAGGAGAGTGGCCAGACCATCCTCAAGGGCATGGGCGAGCTGCATCTCGACATCAAGGTCGATATTCTGAAGCGCACCTATAAGGTCGACGCCAATATCGGCGCGCCGCAAGTCGCCTATCGCGAGCGGCTGACGAAGCGCGTCGAGATCGACTACACGCATAAGAAGCAGACCGGCGGCACCGGCCAGTTCGCGCGCGTCATCATCATTTTCGAGCCGAACGAAGCGGGCGCCGGCAATGTCTTCGAGTCGAAGATCGTCGGCGGCTCGGTGCCGAAGGAATATATCCCCGGCGTCGAAAAGGGCATCAACAGCGTGATGGGGTCCGGCATTCTCGCGGGCTTCCCTGTCGTCGATGTCAAGGCGACGCTGATCGACGGCGGCTTCCACGACGTCGACTCGTCGGTGCTCGCCTTCGAAATCGCCTCGCGCGCGGCGTTCCGCGACGCGCTGCAGAAGGGTGGCTCGGTGCTGCTCGAGCCGATCATGAAGGTCGAGGTGGTGACTCCCGAGGAATATACGGGCTCGGTCATCGGCGACATCAACTCGCGGCGCGGGCAGATCCAGGGTCAGGACATGCGCGGCAATGCGGTGGTCGTCGACGCGATGGTGCCGCTCGCCAACATGTTCGGCTATGTCAATCAGCTGCGTTCCTTCACCCAGGGACGCGCGAACTACACGATGCAATTCGACCACTACGACCAGGTCCCCGAGGCGGAGTCGAAGAAGGTTCAGGCCAAATACGCCTGATCGTCGCGAACGTCCCGGAATAAGTCTCTAAAGGAGTGTGGCCATGGCCAAGGAAAAATTCTCACGCACGAAGCCGCATTGCAACATCGGCACGATCGGTCACGTGGACCATGGCAAGACGTCGCTGACGGCGGCGATCACCAAGGTTCTGGCCGAGAGCGGCGGCGCGACCTTCACGGCCTATGACCAGATCGACAAGGCCCCCGAGGAGCGCGCCCGCGGCATCACCATCTCGACGGCGCACGTCGAATATGAGACCGCCAATCGCCATTACGCCCACGTCGACTGCCCCGGCCACGCCGATTATGTGAAGAACATGATCACCGGCGCCGCGCAGATGGACGGCGCGATCCTCGTCGTCTCCGCCGCCGACGGCCCCATGCCGCAGACGCGCGAGCATATTCTGCTCGCCCGCCAGGTCGGCGTGCCGGCGCTGGTCGTGTTTCTGAACAAGGTCGATATGGTCGACGATCCGGAGCTGCTCGAGCTCGTCGAGCTCGAAGTGCGCGAGCTGCTGTCGAAATACGAGTTCCCCGGCGACGATATTCCGATCACCAAGGGCTCGGCTCTGGCGGCGCTCGAGAACAAGACGCCGGAAATCGGCCATGATGCGATCCTGAAGCTGATGCAGACGGTCGATGAATATATTCCGCAGCCGGAGCGTCCGAAGGATCAGCCCTTCCTGATGCCGGTGGAGGACGTGTTCTCGATCTCGGGCCGCGGCACGGTGGTGACGGGTCGCGTCGAGCGCGGCGTGGTCAAGGTCGGCGAGGAAGTCGAGGTCGTCGGCATTCGTCCGACGATCAAGACGACGGTGACGGGCGTCGAAATGTTCCGCAAGCTGCTCGATCAGGGCGAGGCGGGCGACAATATCGGCGCGCTGCTGCGCGGCACCAAGCGCGAGGACGTGGAGCGCGGCCAGGTTCTGGCCAAGCCCGGCTCCGTGAAGCCGCACACCAAGTTCAAGGCGGAAGCCTATATTCTGACGAAGGAAGAGGGCGGCCGTCATACGCCGTTCTTCACCAACTATCGTCCGCAATTCTACTTCCGCACGACCGATGTGACGGGCATTGTGACCCTTCCCGAGGGCGTCGAAATGGTGATGCCGGGCGATAATGTGGCGATGGAGGTGAACCTCATCGTTCCGATCGCCATGGAGGAGAAGCTGCGCTTCGCTATTCGCGAAGGCGGCCGCACCGTCGGCGCCGGCGTCGTCGCCTCGATCATCGAATAAGAGAAATCTGGACCGTGAGGCGTCTCGCCTCGCATTCGAGAAACGGACTGCGAGCCTCGAAGGCTCGCAGTCCAGAGCGCGCCGCGGCTCGCGGTCCAAGAGGAAGACGCTGATGAACGGACAGAATATCCGGATTCGCCTGAAGGCGTTCGATCACCGGATTCTCGATACGTCGACGAAGGAAATCGTCTCCACCGCCAAGCGCACGGGCGCGCAGGTGCGTGGGCCGATTCCGCTGCCGACCAAGATCGAGAAATTCACGGTGAACCGCTCGCCGCATATCGATAAGAAATCGCGCGAGCAGTTCGAGATCAGGACGCATAAGCGCGTGCTCGATATCGTCGATCCGACCCCGCAGACGGTGGACGCGCTGATGAAGCTCGATCTCGCCGCCGGCGTCGACGTCGAAATCAAGCTGTAAGAAGAGAAATGAACCGGGCGCCTCTCGCCATCAGAGCGACGCGCCTTTCGAAGGAAGAGATCATGCGGTCTGGCGTCATCGCGCAAAAGGTCGGAATGACCCGCGTCTTCACCGAAGCGGGCGAGCATGTGCCGGTCACGGTGCTGAAGCTCGACGGCTGCCAAGTCGTCGCCCATCGGACCAAAGAGCAGAACGGCTACACCGCCGTGCAGCTCGGCATCGGCCGCGCCAAGGTGAAGAACGTCTCCAAAGCCGAACGCGGCCGTTTCGCCGTCGCCAAGGTCGAGCCGAAGCTGAAGCTCGCCGAGTTCCGCGTCGAGGAGACGGAGCTGCTTCCCGTCGGCGCCGAGATCACCGCCGATCATTTCGTCGTCGGCCAGTTCGTCGACGTGACCGGCACGACGATCGGCAAGGGCTTCGCCGGCGCGATGAAGCGCTGGAACTTCGGCGGTCTGCGCGCCACGCACGGCGTGTCGATCTCGCATCGTTCGCATGGTTCGACCGGCGGCCGTCAGGATCCGGGCAAGACCTTCAAGAACAAGAAGATGGCCGGCCATATGGGCGTCGACCGCGTGACCACGCAGAATTTGCGGGTTGTGCAGACGGACGTCGAGCGCGGCCTGCTGCTGGTCGAGGGCTCTGTGCCCGGACACGCCGGCGGCTGGATTTTTGTGCGCGACGCGGTGAAGCGGGCGCTGCCGGCGGAAGCGCCGCAGCCCGGCAAATATCGACTGGCGGAAGCTCCCGCCGCGCAAGAAGACAAGAAGGAGGACTGAGCCGTGGTGCAGATCAGCGTCACGTCGTACGACGGCCAGGATGCCGGCTCGATCGAGCTGGCGGACGAGATTTTCGGGCTCGAACCGCGCCAGGATCTCATCTTCCGCATGATTCGCTGGCAGCTCGCCAAGCGGCGGGCAGGCACGCATGCAGTGAAGAACCGTGCGGACATCGCCCGCACAGGCAAGAAGCTGCACAAGCAGAAGGGTACGGGCGGCGCCCGTCACGGATCGCGGCGCGCGCCGCAGTTCATCGGCGGCGGCCGCGCCTTCGGCCCGGTGGTGCGCAGTCACGAGCACGACCTTCCCAAGAAGGTTCGCGTTCTCGCTCTGAAGCACGCTCTCTCGGCCAAAGCCAAGGACGGCGCCATCATCGTCTGGGAGAACGCCTCGCTCTTGGAGCCGAAGACAAAGCTCCTGAAGGCCGGCTTCGACAAGACGGGGCTTTCCAGCGCGCTCATCATCGACGGCGCGGAGCCGCAGGCGAATTTCGCGCTGGCGGCGCGCAATCTGCCGAGGATCGACGTGCTGCCGGTTCAGGGCGTCAATGTCTACGACATTCTGCGCCGTGAGAAGCTGGTGCTGACCCGCGCGGCGATCGATGCGCTGGAGGCGCGCCTGAAATGAGCAAGGATGTGCGCCATTACGACGTGATCGTATCGCCGGTCATCACCGAGAAGGCGACGATCGCCTCGGAACAGAACAAAGTGGTCTTCAATGTCGCTCGGACCGCCACCAAGCCGCAGATCAAAGCGGCGGTGGAAGGTCTGTTCGATGTGAAGGTCGAGGCCGTCAACACGCTGCTGCGCAAGGGCAAGGTGCGCGCCTTTAGGGGTGTGCGCGGCCGGCAGTCGGATGTGAAGAAGGCGATCGTCACTCTGGCCGAAGGCCATAAGATCGACGTGACGACGGGACTCTAAGGCAGGCTCGAGGACAAAACCATGGCGCTGAAGACATTCAAGCCGGTCACGCCGAGCCTTCGTCAGCTCGTCATCGTCGACCGCAGCGATCTCTACAAGGGCAAGCCCGTCAAGACCCTCACCGAGGGCAAGACGTCCAAGGGCGGCCGCAACAACAATGGTCGTATCACCGTGCGCTTCCGCGGCGGCGGCCATAAGCAGGCCTATCGTATCGTCGACTTCAAGCGTCGCAAGCTCGATGTCGCCGCCAAGGTGGAGCGGATCGAATATGATCCGAACCGCACCGCCTTCATTGCGCTCATCCGTTATGCGGATGATGAGCTCTCCTATATTCTCGCGCCGCAGCGTCTTTCGGTCGGCGACGAGGTGGTGTCCGGCGCTCAGGTCGATGTGAAGCCTGGCAATGCGATGCCGATCGGCAATATTCCGGTCGGCACGATCGTCCACAATGTCGAGATGAAGATCGGCAAGGGCGGCGCGATCGCCCGCTCGGCGGGCAATTACGCGCAGATCGTCGGTCGCGACCAGGGCTATGTGATCCTTCGCCTGAACTCAGGCGAGCAGCGTCTCGTGCATGGACAGTGCTTCGCGACGATCGGTGCCGTGTCGAATCCTGACCACATGAACATCTCGCTCGGCAAAGCGGGTCGTTCACGCTGGCTCGGCCGTCGCCCGCACAATCGCGGCGTCACTATGAACCCGGTCGACCATCCGCACGGCGGCGGCGAGGGCCGAACCTCGGGCGGTCGTCATCCGGTGACGCCCTGGGGCAAGCCGACCAAGGGCAAGAAGACCCGCACGAACAAGAAGACCGACAAATTCATCGTGTCCTCGCGGCACGCCAAGAAGAAGAAGGGCTGATCCATGGCTCGCTCTATCTGGAAGGGCCCGTTCGTCGACGGCTATCTGCTGAAGAAGGCGGAGACCGCGCGTGCTTCGGGACGCAATGACATCATCAAGATCTGGAGTCGTCGCTCCACCATTCTGCCGCAGTTCGTCGGACTGACCTTCGGCGTGCATAATGGCCACAAACATGTGCCGGTGGCTGTCAGCGAAGACATGATCGGGCACAAGTTCGGCGAATTCTCTCCGACCCGCACCTTCCATGGTCATGCGGCGGACAAGAAGTCGAAGAGGGGCTGATCGAATGTCCAAGCCGAGCAATCCGCGCGCGCTGGCCGACAATGAGGCGAAAGCCGTCGCCAACACGCTGCGCGTCTCCCCGCAGAAGCTCAATCTTCTGGCCCAGCTCATCCGGGGCAAGAAGGTCGATCGCGCGCTCGCCGATCTCGAATTCTCGCGCAAGCGCATCGCTCACGAGGTGAAGAAGACCTTGGAGAGCGCCATCGCCAATGCGGAGAACAATCACGGCCTCGATGTCGACGATCTGATCGTCGCGCAGGCCTTCGTGGGCAAATCGCTCGTCATGCGGCGCTTTGCGGCGCGGGCGCGCGGTCGCTCCAGCCGGATCGAGAAGCCCTTCGCGAATCTGACGATCATCGTCCGCGAAGTCGAAACGCCGGCGAAAGCCTAAAGGGAGCCTACGATGGGTCAGAAGGTCAATCCGATCGGGCTGCGCCTCGGCGTCAACCGCACCTGGGATTCGCGCTGGTTCGCGAGCAAGGGCGAATACGCCAAGCTCCTGCACGAGGATCTCGCCATTCGCGCAGCGGTGGCGAAGCAGCTGAAGCAGGCTGCGGTGTCGCGCATCGTCATCGAGCGTCCGCACAAGAAGTGCCGCGTGACGATCTACTCGGCGCGGCCGGGCGTCGTCATCGGCAAGAAGGGCGCGGACATCGACAAGATCCGCAAGCTGGTCGGCAAGCTCACCGGCAGCGAAGTGGTGATCAATATCGTCGAGGTGCGCAAGCCCGAGGTCGAGGCGACGCTGGTCGCCGATTCGATCGCGCAGCAGCTCGAGCGCCGTGTCGCCTTCCGCCGCGCGATGAAGCGCGCCGTGCAGTCTGCGATCCGTCTCGGCGCGCAGGGAATTCGCATCAATTGCTCGGGCCGTCTGGGCGGCGCGGAGATCGCGCGTCTCGAATGGTATCGCGAGGGCCGCGTGCCGCTGCACACGCTGCGCGCCGACGTCGACTATGGCGTCGCCACCGCGCATACCGCCTATGGCGCCTGTGGCATCAAGGTCTGGATCTTCAAGGGCGAGATCCTTGAGCATGATCCGATGGCGCAGGACAAGCGTCAGGCCGAGCAGGCCGCCGGCGGCGGAGAGCGCGACCATCATGGCGAGCGTCGTCGCCGCGAGCCGCGCGAACCCCGCGACGCGGCCTAATTTCGAGAGTTCGACATCATGTTGCAACCCAAACGCACCAGGTTCCGCAAGGCCTTCAAAGGCCGCATCCACGGAAACGCCAAGGGCGGCTTTTCGCTGAACTTCGGGCAGTTCGGCCTCAAGGCCCTCGAGCCGGAGCGCGTCACCGCGCGCCAGATCGAGGCGGCTCGCCGCGCCATGACGCGCCACATGAAGCGCGCTGGCCGCGTGTGGATCCGCATCTTCCCCGATGTGCCGGTCTCCAAAAAGCCGACCGAGGTGCGCATGGGTAAAGGCAAGGGCGCGCCCGAGCTCTGGGCCGTGCGCGTCGCGCCGGGCCGCATCATGTTCGAGGTCGACGGCGTCTCCGGCGAGCTCGCGCGCGAAGCGTTGACGCTCGCCGCCGCAAAGCTGCCGATCAAGACGCGCTTCATCGAGCGCATCGCCGAGTGAGGATTGGGATCATGAGCACGAACAAGCAACGCGTCTCCGATCTTCGCGCGCTCTCTCTCGATCTGTTGGACGAGGAAGTGCTGAAGCTGAAGAAAGAGCAGTTCAATCTGCGCTTCCAGCGAGCGACCGGCCAGCTCGAGAACACCGCGCGTGTGCGCGTCGTGCGTCGCGACATCGCTCGCGCCAAATCCATCGCCGCGCAGAAGCGCGCTGAACAACAGAGTTGAGAGAGCGCCAATGCCGAAGCGGATTCTCCAGGGCGTCGTGGTCAGCGACAAGCAGAACAAGACCGTGGTGGTGAAGGTGGAGCGCCGCTTCACCCATCCGCTGTTCAAGAAGACGGTTCGTCGCACGAAGAACTATCACGCGCATGACGAAGCGCAGACATTCAAGGTCGGCGACGAGGTCACGATCGAAGAGACCGCGCCGATTTCGAGACTGAAGCGCTGGCGTGTCGTCGAAGCCGACGGCAAGGCGTAAGGCCTCGAATAGACGAGACGAGTGGAATGGTTTTCTCGGGCGAAGTCGGGGAACCGAAACCAGACCGAGACGAAAGGCGGGATAAGCCATGATACAGATGCAGACAAACCTCGATGTCGCCGATAACTCGGGCGCCCGCCGCGTCATGTGCATCAAGGTGCTGGGCGGCTCAAAGCGCAAATACGCCGGCGTCGGCGACATTATCGTCGTCTCGATCAAGGAGGCGATTCCGCGCGGTCGCGTGAAAAAGGGCGACGTGCTGAAGGCGGTCGTGGTCCGCACGGCGAAGGACATCAAGCGCGCCGACGGCTCGGTCATTCGCTTCGATTCCAATGCGGCGGTTCTGATCAACAATCAGAAAGAGCCGATCGGCACGCGCATCTTCGGACCCGTGCCGCGCGAGCTGCGCGCCAAGAACCATATGAAGATCATTTCGCTCGCGCCGGAGGTGCTGTAATGGCCGCGAAAATCAAGAAAGGCGACCGCGTCGTCGTTCTCGCCGGTCGCGACAAGGGCCGCGCCGGTCAGGTGCTCCAGGTGCTGCCGACGGAAGGTCGCGCCGTGGTCGAGGGTGTCAATCTCGTCAAGCGCCACCAGCGCCAGACGCGCACGCAGGAGGCGGGCATCGTCACCAAGGCGGCGGCGCTCGACCTCTCCAATCTCGCGGTCGCCGATCCCAAGGACGGCAAGCCGACGCGCGTCGGTTTCAAGATTCTCGATGACGGCCGCAAGGTCCGCATCGCCAAGCGTTCCGGAGAACAGATCGATGGCTGAGGAAAAGAAGCCGAAAGCCGCTAAGGCTCCGAAGGCGGAAGGCGACGCCAAGAAGGGCGCGAAGTCGAAATCCGCTCCCGCCGCCGCGTCGCATGAAGGCGGCGAGGGACGCTCCGCCGGACCGAAGACGCTTCCAGAGGGGCCCTATGAGGTCCGGCTGAAAAAGCACTATGAGGAAGTGGTTCGCGCCAAGCTCATGGAAGAGTTCGGCTATAAGAACGCTTTCGAAGTGCCGGCGATCGAGAAGATCGTGCTGAACATGGGCGTCGGCGAAGCGGTCAACGACACCAAGAAGGTGACCTCCGCGGCAGCCGACCTCAGCCTCATCGCCGGACAGAAGCCGGTGGTGACCCGGGCCCGCAAGGCGATCTCGACCTTCAAGGTGCGCGAGAACATGCCGATCGGCGCCAAGGTCACGCTGCGCAAGACGCGCATGTATGAATTTCTGGACCGGCTCATCACGATCGCGCTGCCGCGCGTTCGCGATTTCCGTGGCCTGAACCCCAAGTCCTTCGACGGACGCGGCTCCTACGCCCTCGGCATCAAGGAGCATATCGTGTTCCCGGAGATCGACTATGACAAGGCCGAGTCGATCCTCGGCATGGACGTCATCGTCGTGACCACGGCGAAGACGGACGACGAGGCGCGCGCGCTCCTGCGCGCATTCAATTTCCCGTTCCGGCAGTGAGACGGTAAAGTCTCAAACGCGGATACCGAAGGCAGAAACATGGCCAAGAAGAGTTCGATCGAGACCAACAAGCGCAGGGCGAAGCTCGCCAAGGCCTATGCGGGCCGCAGGGCGCGGCTGAAAGCCAAGGCGAATGACGAGGCGCTGACCGCTGAAGAGCGGTTCGAGGCGCGGCTGAAGCTCGCGGAGTTGCCGCGCAACTCCGCGGCGATCCGCATTCGCAATCGCTGCGAAGTCTCGGGTAGACCGCGCGCCTTCTACCGTAAGCTGAAGCTGTCGCGTGTCGCGCTGCGCGAGCTCGGCTCGCGCGGCCTCATCCCCGGTCTCGTGAAGTCCAGCTGGTAAGGGAGCAGAGCAAATGTCGATCAGCGATCCGTTGGGCGATCTGCTCACCCGCATCCGCAATGCGCAGATGCGCCGCAAGGACAAGGTCTCGACGCCGGGCTCGCGCCTGCGCGCCCATGTCCTCGACGTGTTGAAGGAAGAAGGCTACATCCGCGGCTATACGACCACGGATTTCGGCAATGGCCGCACCGAGTTCGAGGTCGAGCTGAAATATTTCGACGGCGACCCGGTCATCAAGCAGATCGAGCGCGTCTCGCGTCCGGGCCGGCGCGTCTATGCGGGCGTCGACAAGACGCCGCGCGTGGCCAACGGCCTCGGCATCACCATCGTGTCGACGCCCAAGGGCGTCATGGCCGATCACAAGGCCCGCGAGAATAATGTCGGCGGCGAGGTGCTGGCGAAGGTCTTCTGACCTGCGCCCGATAGATTTGGGATAGGACTTCAACCATGTCTCGTATCGGCAAGAAGCCCGTCATCGTGCCGGCCGGCGTGACCGCAAAGGTCGACGGCCAGCTCGTTCAGGTGAAGGGCGCGAAGGGCGAGCTGCAGTTCCGGGTTCCCGACGATGTCGCGGTGACCCAGGAAGGCAACGCGATCAAGGTCGACCCGCGCTCCAACAGCAAGCGCGCCCGCGCGCTCTGGGGCACATCGCGCGCCCAGGTGAATAATCTCGTCGTCGGCGTGACCGCCGGCTTCGAGAAGAAGCTCGAGATCAACGGCGTCGGTTATCGCGCCGCGATCGCCGGCAAGAATCTGCAGCTCGCGCTCGGCTATTCGCACGACGTGAACTATCCGATTCCGGCCGGCATCGCGATCGTGACGCCGAAGCCGACGGAGATCACCATCAGCGGCGTCGACAAGCGCCAGGTGGGTCAGGTCGCCGCCGAGATCCGTGCGTTGCGCGGCCCGGAGCCCTATAAGGGCAAGGGCGTGAAATACGCGAATGAATTCATCTTCCGCAAGGAAGGCAAGAAGAAGTAAGGACGCCAGCCATGGCAAAGGACGTAGATGCAGTCGCCCGCCGCAAGGCGCGGGTCCGTCGCAGCATTCGCGCGCGCGCCTATGGCCGGCCGCGTCTGTCTGTGTTCCGCTCCTCGGAGCAGATCTATGCACAGATCATAGACGACGAGAAGGGCGTGACCATCGTGTCGGCGTCCACTCTCGAGAAGGCCAATCGCGAGTCGCTGAAGACGGGCGCCAACAAGGAAGCGGCGCATATCATCGGCAAGCAGCTCGCGGAGCGCGCCGTCGCCAAAGGCGTCACGGAAGTCGTGTTCGACCGCGGCGCCTATATTTATCACGGCCGCGTGCAGGCGCTGGCCGAGGGCGCCCGGGAGGGCGGCCTGCAGTTTTAATCCCAGCTCCCGCTCTGCGGGAGAAGGTGGCTCGGCCAAGGGGCGTCTGCAAGGACGTTCGTCGATAGCGACAAAATGGCCGGGTCGGATGATGGCCGTCGAAGCTCGGTCGGAACATGGGGCGAGGCCTCATCCGATCTCGCTTCGCGAGGCGCCCTCGCCCGCAGGCGGGAGAGGGAAAAGAACCCAAGCGAGCGGCGATATTGCCGCGTAAGTGACGGAAGAGAAAATGGCTCGTGAACCAGAAGGCGGCCGCGGCCGCGACCGGGATCGGGACGACCGCGACAATGAGTTCGTGGACCGCCTCGTCCACATCAACCGCGTCGCCAAAGTGGTGAAGGGCGGCCGGCGCTTCGGTTTCGCCGCGCTCGTCGTGGTCGGGGATCAGAAGGGCCGCGTCGGCTTTGGCCATGGCAAGGCGCGTGAGGTGCCGGAGGCGATCCGCAAGGCGACGGAAGCCGCCAAGCGCTCGCTGATCCGCGTGCCGCTGCGCGAGGGCCGCACGCTGCATCACGATGTCAACGGTCGCCATGGCGCGGGCCGCGTCGTGCTGCGCGCTGCGCCTCCCGGCACCGGCATCATCGCCGGTGGCCCGATGCGCGCCGTGTTCGAGACGCTGGGCGTTCACGACGTCGTGGCCAAGAGCCAGGGCTCGTCCAACCCCTACAATATGATTCGCGCGACGTTCGACGCGCTCGAGCGCGAGGACTCGCCGCGTTCGGTCGCGGCGCGCCGTTCTCTCAAGGTTTCTGCGCTTCAGGCGCGCCGTCAGGGCGCCGAAGCCGAAGCCGTCGACGCCTGAGAGGAGGGCTTGCGATGAGCGACAAGAAAATTACCGTCGAACAGACCGGCAGCGCGACCGGCCGTCCGCAGCGTCAGCGTAGGACGCTGACTGGCCTCGGCCTCACCCGCATCGGTCGTCGGCGCACGCTCGAGGACACGCCCGCAGTGCGCGGGATGATCGCGAAAGTCGCGCATCTCGTCAAAATCGTCGACGAGAAGTGAGGGCCGGGACAATGGTGAAGCTCAACGATCTCTCCGACAATCCCGGCGCAAGCAAGAATCGCATGCGCGTCGGCCGCGGCATCGGCTCCGGCAAGGGCAAGACCGCGGGACGCGGCGTGAAGGGCCAGAAGGCCCGCACCGGCGTCGCCGTCAAAGGCTTCGAGGGCGGCCAAATGCCGCTGCATCGCCGCCTGCCGAAGCGGGGATTCTACAATCCCTTCTCGACGGACTACAATGAGGTCAATCTCGGCCGCATTCAGCAGGCGGTGGAGGCGGGCAAGCTCGACGCCGCCACTCCGGTCACCGTCGATGCGCTGATCGCCGCCGGCGTCGTGGCCAAGCCGCGTGACGGCGTGAAGATCCTCGGCAATGGCAAGCTCGAGGCGAAGCTCGCCTTCGAGGTCGCCGCGGCGTCGAAATCGGCCGTGGCCGCGATCGAGAGCGCCGGCGGTTCGATCAAGCTGCTCGTCGCGGCGGAGCCGGCCTCGGCCTGACGCGGAGCCTGGTTCGTCTTCGACAACCGGGCGACAAGCTCGAGGCGGCGTTTTTCGCCGCCTCGGAATTAGTCGTATCGACCAAAAAACTGGCGATCCGCCCATCCGTCGTGATACGGAGTCGCCTGTGCGAGCCGGCGAGAAGAGGCTAGACTTTTTTTTCGCCGACATCGTGCGATAGACATGCGCCGGGTTCGGTTCCCTCGAAGGGACTGGGCCGAGAACGGAGCGCGGCGTCGCGGCGGGCAGCGCTGCGTCGCTTCGACGCTCGCTTAAAGAAACCGCGCGGCGCGCGACGAGGGAGCCTCGCCCATGGCATCGGCAGCCGAACAGCTTGCGGCCAACGTCAATTTTTCCGCGTTCAGCAAGGCGGATGAGCTCAAGAAACGCATCTGGTTCACGCTCGGCGCGCTGATCGTCTATCGTCTCGGCACTTATGTGCCGCTGCCGGGAATCGACCCGGACGCCTTCGCCAAGAGCTTCTTCGGCCAGTCGAAGGGTGTGCTCGAGCTGTTCAACATGTTCGCCGGCGGCGCCGTTCAGCGCAGCGCGATCTTCGCGTTGAACATCATGCCCTATATCTCCGCCTCCATCATCATCCAGCTGCTGACGACGGTCATTCCGTCGCTCGAGCAGGTGAAGAAGGAGGGCGAGCAGGGCCGCAAGGTTCTCAATCAATATACGCGCTATCTCACCGTCATTCTGGCGACCTTCCAAGCCTATGGCATGGCGATCGGCCTCGAGGGACAGCAGGGCGTCGTCACCGAGCCGGGCCTGTTCTTCCGGCTCACCACTGTGGTGACCCTGGTCGGCGGCACCATGTTCCTGATGTGGCTCGGCGAGCAGATCACCTCGCGCGGGATCGGCAACGGCTCTTCGCTCATCATTTTCGCGGGCATTGTCGCCGCCTTCCCGGCCGCGATCCTCAGCACGTTGGAGCTCGGCAAGCAGGGCGCGATCTCGACTGGCGTCATCCTCGGCGTGGTGGCGATGTCCTTCTTCGTCATCGCCTTCATCGTCTATATGGAGCGCGCGCAGAGGCGATTGCTCATCACCTATCCAAAGCGGCAGCACGGCAATCGCGTCTATGAGGGGCAGACGTCCTTCCTGCCGCTGAAGCTCAACACCTCCGGCGTCATTCCGCCGATCTTCGCCTCCTCGCTGCTGCTGCTGCCGACGACGATCGCCAATTTCTATCAGACGCAGGGCACGGACAATGTGTTTGCGACCATCTCGGCCTATTTCGGGCACGGGCGGCCGCTCTACATGCTGTCCTATGTGGGCCTGATCGTGTTCTTCGCCTTCTTCTATACGGCGATCGTCTTCAATCCGACGGAGACCGCCGACAATCTGAAGAAGCACGGCGGCTTCATCCCCGGCATCCGGCCGGGCGAGCGCACGGCGAAATTCATCGACGATGTGCTGATGCGCATCACCGTTCTCGGCGCCGCCTATCTGGCGATCATCTGCCTTCTGCCGGAGATGCTGATCTCCTATGCAAATCTTCCCTTCTATTTCGGCGGCACTTCGCTGCTCATCGTGGTGAGCGTGACGATGGATACGGTCGCGCAGGTCCATGGCCATCTCCAGGCCCATCAATATGAGGGCCTGATCCGCAAGACGAAACTACGCGGGCGACGCAAATGAGGCTGGTGCTGCTCGGACCGCCGGGCGCGGGCAAGGGCACGCAATCGGCTCGGCTCGTCGCGAAATATGCGATCCCTCAGCTCTCGACCGGCGACATGCTGCGCGCCGCCGTCGAGGCGAGGACGCCGATCGGGCTCGAGGCCAAGGAGATCATGGATCGCGGAGCGCTGGTGCCCGACGCGGTCGTGGTCGGCATCATCGGCCAGCGGATCAAAGAGAAGGACGCCGAGGACGGTTTCATCCTCGACGGCTTTCCGCGCACGGTCGCGCAAGCGCGCGCGCTCGATGAGCTGCTGGATCGCGAAGGGCTCGAGCTCGACGCCGTCATAGAGCTCAGCGTCGACGAGAACGCACTTCTCGCCCGCATGCAGAAAAGGGTCGAGGAGACGCGCGCCCGTGGCGGCGATGTTCGCGCCGACGATAATCCGGAGGCCTTCAAGACGCGTCTCGAGGCGTATCGGAGTCAGACCGCGCCGGTCTCGAATTATTACGCCGGCAAGGGTGGGCTGAAGCAGGTGGATGGCATGGAGCCGGTCGACGCCGTCAGCGCCGCGATCGAGCAGGCTCTTTTGCGCTGACCTGCGGCCCTCCTTCGCGTTCGCGTGATCGAATGCGTCACGCGAGCGGCGATGCTCCCCGATGGAACGAATCAGAGGCGACCCGAAGGTTCGCCTCTGATTGTCCCCTAGCTCTCGCGAGCCGTGGCGGCTTCAATCGCAGTCGATCTTTCGCCCGCGCAAATGGCAGCGCAGCAGCGGTTTTGCATGCGCGTCATAGTCGGTGACGATCCACTCGCCATCCCCGCGCTCGAAGATCGCGAAGCCGAAGGTGGCGGCGACGCCGCGACCCTGTTCCACATTCGCCTCGCCGATAGTCGTCCCGTCGAAATTGGCGGGGATATGCGGGTCCATCGCCGTTCCACCCACGCCCACGACGAATTGCGCAGGCCGATCCTCCCGAAAGCTCAACGCCTCGAAGGCGTGCAAATGGCCCGAGAGGATCGCCTGGACGCCCGGCGGTAGGCCGTCATGCGCCGCTGCGGCGAGGGTCTCGTTCACGCCGAGCGTTTCGCCCATTCGCGAACGGAACAGCGAAAATATCGGTTTGTGGAACGCATACCAGACCGGGCCGGGAACATCCTTCGCTATGGCCAGCTGCTTGCGCAGAAATGCGGCCTGCTCGCCGACGACGGTGCGTTCCTCCGCCTCGGTGGCGTCGAGAACGAACAGCGTCGGATCGTCGATATCGACTCGATACGCCTGCTCGCGCTCGACGCATCGACCATCCTCGGCGGGCGGGAGCGGCGAGAGCGCTCGGGTCCAGCCCTTGCCGGCGCGCGCGCAGATTTCATGATTGCCGCGCACGAGAACCCAGGGCGCCGCGCGGAGCAAAGCGCCGCCGGGCTCGAAGAAATCGGCTTTCCAGGTCGCCCAATTGTCGCCATGCGGAGAACCGGCGCAGCCCTTCACGCTCGCCGGGCAGGCCGTCTCGCGATAGTGATAGTCGCCGACATGGATAACGAGATCGGGCGCGAATTCCGCGGCCATATCGGCGGTGAGGCGGAAGGGCCAGGCGCGGATCGAATTGCAGTCCTGCAGGAACATGCCCTTGAGCCGGCAGCCCGTGTCCCCGAACACCAGAATCTTGTCGACGCGGGGCGGTGGAGGCGCGAGCGGAGCGCCGTCGATGGAGAGGCTTTTGGCGCCTTTCGGAACATTCACCGCGCAAATGGTGATCGGAAAGCCCTCGCCCGGCCGCGCGCGCGGCGTCATGACCACGGAATGTCCGTCGATCTCGGCCACGGGACAAGTGTCGTTCTGCGTGACCGCGCGCGCCTGCCAGCCGTCGGCGGAGGCCTGCAGCCAGCGATAGGCGTCGTCTGCGCGCGCCGGGGCGAGGATCGACGCAGCGATGAGGATGAGCAGAGACAGTGCGCCTACACGGAGAAATTCCCATCTGTCATTCTCGTCGAAAGGGTGGGATTTATATGGCGTTGCGTCGATAGGGGTCATCTTTTCGCCGGTTTCGGAAAGTTGTCTCGGGCTCGGCCGCTGCGAATCGAGCGTCGCATCGACGAAATCGCCGTCGGCCGGGCGCCTCGCATGGGCTCACACGGAGGGAAGGACACTCCATGAAGAAGATTTTCGTTCTGGCGGCGGCGTTGGCCATGGCCGCGCCGCTCGCGGGCTGCAATACGCCCGGTGAGCGCGCCGCAGGCGGCGCCTTGATCGGCGGAGCGGGTGGCGCGGCGATCGGCGCTGCGGCCTCCGGGGGCCGCGCGGGCGGCACGCTCGCGGGCGCGGCGATCGGCGCGGCGACGGGCGCCGTCGTCGGCGCGGCCACGGCGCCGCCGCAGCAGTGCGCCCGCTGGGGCTGGGACTATTACGGCAATCGCGTCTGCGTCGCCTATTACAATTACTGAATGAGAGAGGACGCGGAGCCCTGGGCTCCGCGTCCTTCGTTTTTTCTCGCGGCTGTCCCGCAGCATCAATCGGCGCGCGCCAGACCGAGCGCGCTGCGCAACTCGGCACGAGCGGCGGTCACCGCTTTGCGATAGTCCGGGTCGAGCTCGGTGATCGCATGCACCGCATAGGCGATCAGACGGGCCGCGGCGACGTCGCTCGGGAAATGCACGCCGCAGACGAGGCGGTTATGGGCGTAATCGTCGGCCCGCGCGAGAATTTCGTCGCGTCGCTCCGGCGCGAGATCGATCAGCGCCAGACCCATCAGATAGCCGACCGTCGTATGGCCGCTCGGATAGGAATCGTCTTTCGACTTGGTCTTGCATACGGGATGCAGAGTCTTGTCGACATTATAGGGGCGGATGCGGTGGAATGCCTCCTTGGCGGCGCCCGTATTGGCCGCTTCGTCCGCCTTCAGCCGCGCGCCGAGCGCCTCGACGGCCGGCAGGTTCTCCTTGGTGAATTTGTCGCCGAAAATGGTCTTGAACAGGAAGATCGTCTGATTCTCGTCGTCGGCCTTGGCGCGCGCGACGTCTTCCGCGGTGCGCGCGGCCTCGATGCGATGCAGTTCGGCGAGCTCCGCCTTCGAGGTCTCGGAATTGGGCGCCGGCGGAGTTGCGAGTATTTCGAGAGGGTGGCTCTGCTCCGGCGTGACGAAGCCCGCCTCGCGCGCGACGGCGGGCGCGCAGAGCACGGCGAAAACCAATATCGTTGCGGCTGTCTTCTTCATTTATGATGGTCCCGGCGGCCGTCGTTCGATGTCTCGCGCGGTCCCCGGGCCGCCCGGCCGCGCGCTCGGGGTGGAGCTTTCTAGCCGAAATTCGATGTCGGCGCGATGATCGCTTTTCTGCGATCATTCGATCGGCAGGAACAGATCGGTGACCGTCTCATGCTCGGGCGCATCGGGATAGAAGCTGATCCGCTGACAGAACAGTGGAAAGTCGCGAGGTTCCTCGCCGCTCGACGGCAGCCAGTCGCGATAGAGGAACAGCGCTGGCCGCTCCAGATTTTCGCTGGAGCCGATGACGCGCAGAACCGCGCAGCGTCCGCCCGCTATCAGTCCGGCGGCCACGCCCTGCGCATTGGCTTCGATCGGACGATTCGTAGCGGCGCAGAGATCGAGACGGAACTCCTCCGGCGGCGTGGTCCGCGGGTCGCAATGAAAAATCGTGAAGGTCGCGGCGACGTCGCGTCCGAGTCCGGCGGCTCTGCGCCAGTCGATGAAGCGCCGCACCGTCGCATAGACCAGGGCCGGATCGCCTCTATGCGTCAGAATGGCGACATGCGTCGCCGGAAAATCTCGAATGATCACATCGGTCGGGGAATATGTCATGTCTGCGCTCCTGGCTCTGTCCAGCGGCTCCAAGGCCGCGAGCCACGGCTCCCAGTCGGGAGATTTGCGGAAGGCCGATGGCGCTTGCCCGACGCAATCCCGAAAGGCGCGGGCGAACGCGTCCGGCGCCTCATAGCCGGCGTCCATGGCGATCTCGGTCACATTGGCGTCATTGCGAAAGGCCAGCCGATAGGACGCCCGCTTCATGCGGGCGAGCTGGACATAGCGATGCGCCGAGAGGCCGAAAGTCGCGCTGAACTGCCGGTGGAAATGATGCTTCGAGAAAGCCGCCACGCCGCTGAGAGTCGCCAGGCTCAGATCCTCGTCGAGGCGCCGGTCGATATAGTCCAGCACGCGTCGCATCCTCGCGTGGTAATTCTCCAGCGGCGTTTTCGTCATCGCGTCCTCCGTGGCGCTTTCATCTAGGGGAGCGCCTCGGCTGCCCGCTCGACCGATCTTGCTGTCTCGCGGGCGGGCCATGAAATTTCTCGCCGACCGAATGAAACAGGAGACGGGCCGCCGTCGAACCTCGGAGAGCGCGGCGCGCGGGCCGCGCTCGTGGAGAAGCCGTCATGAAATTCCTCAGAGTCTTTTTCTTCCTCCTCTGTGCGGCGCCATTGGGGCCCGCACGGGCGGAGGAGCCGCCGACGCCGCGCTTCAAGGCCGTGGCTTTCGACTATTTCGTGCTGTTCGACCCCAATTCGGTGATCCCGGCGGTGGAGGCGGCCTATCCGGGCAAAGGCGCGGAATTCACCAAGCTCTGGCGCGCCAAGCAGTTCGAATATTGCTTTTTGCGATCGATCACGGATCGGCACGAGGATTTTTTCCAAGTGACGGACGACGCTCTGTCCTATGCGGCGGAAGCGATGAAGCTCGATCTACCGTCGGAGACGCGCAAGCGGCTGCTGAACGCCTATCTGACCCTCGCTCCCTGGCCTGACACGCTCGATGCGCTGCGTCGGTTGAAAGCGGCCGGCGTGCGCATCGTCACCATCGCGAATTTCAGCGGAAAAATGTTGCAGGCCAATGCGGCGGGCGCGGGCCTGACCGGCTTTTTCGAGGAATTGCTGAGCACGGAGGCGAACAAGACCTATAAGCCCGATCCGCGGGCCTATGCGCTCGGAATGGAGCGGCTGAAGCTCCCTAAGGAGGATATTCTATTCGCCGCCTTCGGCAGCTGGGACGCCTATGGGGCCAAGGCCTTCGGCTATCGAACGATCTGGGTGGATCGCTTCGGTCTGCCGGCCGAGAAGCTCGGCGTCGCGCCCGATAAAATCTCGCCGGATATGAAAGGGCTGCTGGAGCTCGTTCTGGGGCGCTCGTGAAACCGGGGCCTCACGCGATATCGGCGTAGACCGCGTCGATTCGCGCCCCGCGGTCCGCCCCTGCGACGACCGCGAGGGACAATCCGGCAGCCTCGGCCGCGCCGCGCGCGAGCGCCTCGAGGCGGCGGGCCTCGGCCTCATTGGGCGCGAAGGCGAAGCCGGTCGGTCCCCATGAGGTCTGGCCGACTCCCGTCCCGCCCACCGCCGCCAACCGGGCGAGCAGGCCCTCCACAGCCGCGCTGGTGAAGCGACGCCCGCCCTGCGCCGGCGCGAAATAATCCCCGACAATGGCCTGAATCGCCGTGATCGCCGCGCCGAAAGCGGCGAAATCCGTTTCCGCCGCCGCCGGCAGCGCCTGCATCAGCACGAGCCGGCACAATTTCCCGGCGTCCTCCTCGGAGAACGGCGGCAGCTCGGCGAAGGCCTTGCGCTCCTCGGCGCCGTGCAGGCCGGTCGCGGCCGGGTCGGACACGAGCAGAATGCGCCACGCCTCGGGGAAGGCGAGGCGCGAGACGACAGGCGGCGTCGTCGTATTCGCGCCGCGACCGCCGTCGACGACGAGGCCGCCGCGCGTGAACAATCCGGCTCCCAGACCCGAGCGCGCGCCGCGCTGCAGCAGAGCGGCGTCGGCCTGCGTATCCTGCGGCAAATCCTCGATGCGGCGCAGCGCGGCGGCGATGGCCAGCGCGAGCTGTGTGCCCGAGCCGAGGCCGGAATGCGGCGGAATCGCCCGCTCTAACGTCAGTCGGTAGCCTTTGCCGGGCGCGAGCGCGGCGACGGCTTTCTCCAGCAATGCGCGGGCGCGTTCGGCGTCGGGGCCCGCAGCCTCGATCGTCTCGGCCGGCTGCAAGGTCAGACGTGTCGCCGGCGCGTCGATGGAGACGCCGAGCCCGCCGAAGCTGCGGCCGAGCGCGCCATTCATGTCCAGGAATCCGAGATGCAGTCTCGCCGCGGCGACGACGCTCACGCTGATCGGCATGGAGCCTCATTTTCGGACTTTACGCGGAATATCCGCTATATCTCGCGTCCCGGCGCGGTTTCACGCCGTCGTCGACAGGGCGCACGCTCGACTAGGCCGAGTAAGGCGCCGCGCGTGCGAAGGCAAGAGCTCGCCCGAAAGACCAGCGAGCGACGAGCGAGAGAGGGGAACGCCATGGCCGCCCAGGAGCGCGTTTATTCGCAAGAGGAGATCGCCGCCCGCCTCGCCGCCGAGCTGCCGCACTGGCGGTTCGAGAACGGTTGGATTCGTCGCAAATTCAAGACTCACGGCTGGAAGGGCACGCTGATGGTCGTCAATACGGTCGGCCATCTCGCCGAGGCCGCCTGGCACCATCCGGACATCGCCGCCTCCTACGCCTTCGTCGAGGTGAAATTGATGACGCATACGGCCAAGGGCGTGACCGACAAGGATTTCGAGCTCGCTCGCAAGATCGAGGAGGTCGTCTCCTGGCGTCCGGGCAAGGACGGCGGCGCGCTCGAGGGAACGCCGGAGAGCGACCAGCGCTTCGCCTATATCAAATACGACTGATCGAAACTTCCCCTGGAGACGAGAGTGACGACGACGAGAGAGACGTCGCGCGAGCAATTTTTTTCGCTCGTCGAGACGCGGCCGGTCATCATGGGCATCGTCAATGTGACGCCCGATTCCTTTTCCGACGGCGGCCGCTTCTTCGCGCCAGAGGCCGCGCTGGCGCAGGCGAAGAAGCTCGCCGCCGACGGCGCCGATATCGTCGACGTCGGCGCCGAGTCGACGCGGCCGGGCCACACGCCGCTCACGGCGGAAGAAGAGTGGACGCGGCTCGCGCCGCTGCTCGACGCGCTCGTCTCGCAAAGCGGCGTTCCGGTCTCGATCGACACCTATAAAGCGCAGACGGCGCGCCGCGCGCTCGCCGCCGGCGTCACGATCATAAATGATATCTGGGGCTTGCAGCGCGATCCCGATATGGCGCCGGCGATCGCGGAGGCGGGCGCCGGCGTCGTCGCGATGCATAATCGCGCCGAGGTCGAGCCCCAGCTCGACATCGTCTCGGATATGCAGGCCTTTTTCGAGCGCTCGCTGGAGATCGCCGCGGCGGCTGGCGTGCCGGAGTCCCGCATGATCCTCGATCCCGGCGTCGGCTTCGGCAAGACCCGCGAGCAGGATTTCGCAGCCTTGCGGGCGGTTCCCGAGCTACTGCGATTCGGGCGGCCGGTGCTGATCGGCGTGTCGCGAAAACGGCTCTTCGGAGCGCTGCTCGGAGCGGAGGTCGACGCGCGGCTCATCGCGACCGTGGCGGCGAATCTCATCGCGGCGATGGATGGGGCGCGGATCTTCCGCGTTCATGACGCGGCCGAGCACAGGGCCGCTTTCGCCGTGCTCGACACTCTGACCAAGGGACGACTATGACGACGGCTGAGACACGGGTCGGCTTCGGCTTCGGCAGCAATCTCGGGGATAAGCCCGCCAATATTCGGAGGGCGGTGGCGCTCGTCGGCGAGCGCGGCGTCGCCCGTCTCGACGCCGTCTCCCGCATCTATCGAACGCCGCCTTGGGGAGACCTGGACCAGGGCGATTTCGCCAATGCCTGCGCGCTCGGTTGGACCGCGCTCTCGCCCTATGAGCTCCTGGCCGCGGTCAAGACCATCGAAGCGGATATGGGCCGCACCGCGACGCGTCGCTGGGGACCGCGGCTCATCGACGTCGACATTCTTTTTCTGGGCGACCACACATTGGACGATCCAGAGCTGACCTTGCCCCATAAAGAGTTGTTTGCGCGGGCTTTCGTGCTGAAGCCGCTGGCCGAGATCGCCGGCGGCCTCACGCTCGACGGAATGTCGGTCGCGCGCGCGGCCGAAGCGACCGCCGCGGATGGGATCGGAATCTGGGACGAAAAGTCCACCGACGCCGAATGAGCTATGACGCCACAGCCTGAAAGGGTAGCTGCGTCATCCATACGGGCAGGGTATCGGACGCGGCCTCAAAAAAGCGCATAACTATATGTATTTATTGCATATATAGATTGATCGAAGAATTCTATATATGCGCTTATGGGTGGGTAGTATGATTGCGTAGGTGAAGCCATGCCTGCCCAAAAAAGCTCTCGATACCCTTCAATAGATTGTCGTATACTACCCTATTGGATATTGTCATTATGGGGCGGAACGGAAATGGTTGCGGCTCGCCGAACGGGGGCGTTTCGGATGTTTTGGCGCTGGGAGGCGCGGGCGTTCGAGGTTTTCGTTTCGCGCGGCGATTTCGAAAGAATTCGTCACCGAGCAAACAAGAAGAAAGCCGCCGGTCGGTCCTTTTGAGGTTCGGCGCGACGGTGAGAACGGGAGGTCGGGACGGCGCTTCGTCCGACGAGAAGAAGCGACTGCGACGACATCAACCGCGGAGACGAAGGCGCGTGCCGAGCAGGGAGGCGGGACGCGGCGAAATCGCTTCGAGAATCCCTGGGAGCACTTAGGAGGAATTGAGATGAGCGTAACGACAGAGACATCGGCCGGCGCAGCCGCCGGCTCAGATGCCATCGTGGACCTGAAGGGCATGTGGATCGGGATCACGGTGCTCAACGTTTTTTATCTGTTCATCCGCATTTATGAGCAGATCTTCGGCTGGCGCGCGGGCCTCGACTCGTTCGCTCCGGAGTTTCAGACCTATTGGCTGACGATGCTGTGGACGGAAATTCCGCTGGAGCTCGTGGCCGGTCTCGGCCTCGCCGGCTATCTGTGGAAGACCCGCGACCGCAACGTCGACGCGGTGGCTCCGCGCGAAGAGCTGCGCCGCCATGTCGTTCTGCTGCAGTGGCTGACGGTCTATGCGGTGGCGATCTACTGGGGCGCGAGCTTCTTCACGGAGCAGGACGGCACCTGGCACATGACGGTGATTCGCGACACGGACTTCACGCCGTCGCACATCATCGAGTTCTATCTGAGCTACCCGATCTACTCGATCATGGGCGTGGGCTCGTTCTTCTATGCGAAGACCCGCATCCCGTTCTTCGCTCACGGCTACTCGCTGGCGTTCCTGATCGTCGCCATCGGCCCGTTCATGATCATCCCGAACGTCGGTCTCAACGAGTGGGGCCACACCTTCTGGTTCATGGAAGAGCTTTTCGTCGCTCCGCTGCATTGGGGCTTCGTGTTCTTCGGCTGGATGGCGCTCGGCGTGTTCGGCGTGGTGCTGCAGATCCTGGCCGGCGTGAAGCGCCTGCTGGGCAAGGACGGCGTCGCGGCGCTGATCGGCTGATAAGAGCCTGAACGAGGCCGCCCGCGCGCTGCGCGGACGGCCGCCTCCGGCGACGACTTTTCCGAATGCTCCCGGAACAAAGACTTCGTCCGGACGGCCGCGCTGCGCGGCGGTTCGGGCGGGGTTTGGGCGAAGGGCGCGCCGGGCGGAGAGCCGGAGAGACGCATTCCAAAGGACAATCCGGCGCGAGAGAGCCGGAGACAGGTCTCGAGACGCCGGCGTCGAGACGCCGGACGGACAGACACCAAGGAGAAGAGTGATGTCTACATCGAAGAGCGGGGGGGCTATCGGGCCTTTCCATTCCATCGCGGAAGCGGCGGGATGCGTTAAGACGTCCGACTGGCTGATTTTGACGCTGCTGTTTCTGGCAGTGCTGGGCGGCTATCACATTCACTTCATGCTGACGGCTGGCGACTGGGACTTCTGGGTCGACTGGAAAGACCGTCGTATGTGGCCGACTGTCATCCCGATCCTGGGCGTGACCTTCGCGGCTGCGGCGCAGGCGTTCCTGTGGGAGAACTTCAAGCTCCCGTTCGGCGCGACCTTCGCGGTGCTCGGCCTTCTGATCGGCGAGTGGATCAACCGCTATGTGAACTTCTGGGGCTGGACCTACTTCCCGATCAGCCTGGTGTTCCCGTCGGCTCTGGTCGTTCCGGCTCTGTGGCTGGACATCATCCTGCTGCTGTCGGGCTCCTATGTGATCACGGCTGTGGTCGGCGCTCTGGGCTGGGGTCTGCTGTTCTACCCGAACAACTGGCCGGCGATCGCCGCCTTCCACCAGGCGACGGAGCAGCATGGTCAGCTTATGTCGCTGGCCGATCTGATCGGCCTCCACTTCGTCCGCACCTCGATGCCGGAATATATCCGCATGGTCGAGCGCGGCACGCTGCGCACCTTCGGTAAGGACGTCGTGCCTGTGGCCGCGTTCTTCTCGGGCTTCGTGTCGATGCTCGTGTACTTCCTGTGGTGGTTCGTCGGCAAGTGGTACTCCACCACGAAGGTGATCACCAAGATCTGATCGACCGCGAGGTCGTGGATCACGAGATCCCTCACGCGAGGAGGGGCGGCTGCGAAGGGCTCCTGCAAGAGAGTCCGGGACCGAGCCGCTCCCGACAAGGACGACAGCGGACGATCGGCCCGCAGGGCTGGTCCGCGAAGAGAAACTTGGGAGGTTGTTCCATGAAACTGTTGGAGAGAATGGCCGTGCTGGCGACCGGACGGGTCGCTCGGCTCTTCGGCCTGGGCATGGCGGCTGCGGTCGTCGCAACGATGGGCTCCGTCGCTCCGGCGTCGGCGCATGGCGAGAAGTCGCAGCAGGCGTTCCTGCGCATGCGCACGCTGAACTGGTATGACGTGAAGTGGTCGAAGACCTCTCTGAACGTCAACGAGTCGATGGTGCTTTCGGGCAAGGTGCATGTGTTCTCGGCTTGGCCGCAGGCCGTCGCGAACCCGAAGTCGTCGTTCCTGAACGCCGGCGAGCCGGGCCCGGTTCTGGTGCGCACGGCGCAGTTCATCGGCGAGCAGTTCGCTCCGCGCTCGGTTTCGCTGGAGGTCGGCAAGGACTATGCGTTCCAGATCGATCTGAAGGCGCGCCGCGCGGGCCGTTGGCACGTTCATGCGCAGATCAACGTCGAAGGCGGCGGCCCGATCATCGGACCCGGCCAGTGGATCGAGATCAAGGGCGACATGGCGGACTTCCGCGACCCTGTCACGCTGCTGGACGGCACGACCGTGGACCTCGAGACCTACGGCATCGACCGCATCTACGCCTGGCACTTCCCGTGGATGATCGCGGCTGCGGCCTGGATCCTCTACTGGTTCTTCAAGAAGGGCATCATCGCTTCCTACCTGCGCATCAGCGAAGGCAAGGACGATGAGCAGATCGGCGACGACGACCGTCGCGTCGGCGCGATCGTTCTCGCTGTGACGATCCTGGCGACGATCATCGGCTATGCTGTGACGAACAGCACCTTCCCGCGCACGATCCCGCTTCAGGCCGGCTTGCAGAAGCCGCTGACGCCGATCATCGAGGAAGGCACCGCCGGCGTGGGAACCAAGGTTGTTCTCGCCGACCTCAAGGGCGGCGTCTACAAGGTTCCGGGCCGCGAGCTGACGATCCAGGTCAAGATCACCAACAAGACGGACGAGCCGCTGAAGCTCGGCGAATATACGGCTGCCGGCCTTCGCTTCCTGAACCCCGACGTGTTCACGACGAAGCCCGAGTTCCCGGACTATTTGCTGGCCGACCGCGGTCTGTCGACCGATCCGACGCCGATCGCGCCGGGCGAGACGAAGACGATCGAGATCAAGGTTCAGGACGCCCGTTGGGACATCGAGCGTCTCTCGGATCTGGCCTATGACACGGACAGCCAGATCGGCGGTCTGCTGATGTTCTTCGGCCCGTCGGGCAAGCGCTACGCCACCGAAATCGGCGGCCCGGTCATTCCGAAGTTCGTCGCCGGCGACATGCCCTGATCGAACCGCGTTTCGACCCTGAAATATCCGCCGGCCGGGCCTTGCGCCCGGCCGGTTCTTTTTGTGAGCGTCCCTCTCCACTTCTGCGTCGCGCGCGGCTCCTTGCAAGCAAAGCGAGACCGGATTAAGTCCAATCGAGACCTCTCGGCGCTCATCGAGGGACAGAGCATGTCGAGTCGCTGTTTATCCCAATCGCTCTTGCTGGCCTCGCTCATCGCGGCGAGCGCCGCGCCGACCGCATCGGCGCGCGGCGATCTCGTTCCCGACAAAGACAGCTGCGTGCTCAAGATCGGCCCGGAGCTCATGTATTTCGCAGGCTATCAACCGGGCGACGCGCAGCAACGCAAATTCTGCGAAGACGCCCCCCGCTTGGGGGAGACGATTTTCGTTTTCGACTACGCCGCTCCCGAACTGCGCGAAATGAAGGCCGGATTCCGCATATTGCGCCAGACCGACGATGGCGAAGATCCTATCGTCACAGAGGCGACGACCGCCGCGTTCCTCGCGCCGCAGATCTATCCCAAGGGGACATTTTCCTTCGCGCATGTTTTCGCCGAGCCGGGCGACTTCGTGGGAGTCGTCACCGTCGACGGCTCCGCCGGCGAGCATTGGACCGCCCGCTTTCCTTTTTCCGTGGGCAAGCGTCGTTTCGAGATCAGCCCCTATTATCTGATCGCCGCCGCCGGGCTGCTCGCCTTGCTTTTGTTCGTCTCTGGCCGCAAGCAGCCGACCCGCGCGCGGCGCTGACGGCGTCGATCGGGCGCCCCGCATCTCCTGTCAAAAAAAGCCTGAAAACACCGCTCTCCGAGCGGGCGTCCCCGTTTACAGCTCCGTGGAAATAGATTAGTCCATAAAATGACTGAATTTATAGACCATAGAAGGAGACCAGTATGCGGAGCGTTTCAATCTCGCGGCGCAGCCTCGGGGCGGCCATCGCCATTGCGGCGAGCCTGTCGATCCTCGTCGACGCCACGGCGCAGGCCGCGACGGCGCTGCTCAATGTCTCCTATGACCCCACGCGCGAGCTCTATAAGGCGATCAATCCCGCATTCATCGCCGATTGGAAGGCGAAGACCGGCGAGACGATCGAGCTCCAGGCGTCCCACGCCGGCTCCGGCGCCCAGGCGCGCGCGGTGATCGACGGGCTTTCCGCCGATGTCGTGACGCTGGCCCTCGCCGCGGATATCGACGCGATCGTGAACAAAACCGGCAAGATCGCGCCCGATTGGCAGAAGAAGCTGCCGAACAACGCCTCGCCCTACACGTCGACGATCGTCTTCCTCGTTCGCAAGGGCAATCCGAAGAAGATCAAGAATTGGGACGATCTCGCCAAGCCCGGCGTCGCCGTCATCACGCCCAATCCGAAGACGTCGGGCGGCGCGCGCTGGAACTATCTCGGCGCCTGGGGCTATGCGCTCAAGAAATTCAACGGCGACGAGGCGAAGACGAAGGATTTCGTCAAGGCGATCTACAAGAATGCGCCTGTGCTGGACACCGGCGCGCGCGGTTCCACGATCACCTTCGCCCAGCGCGGGCTCGGCGACGTGCTGATCGCCTGGGAGAACGAGGCTTTCCTCGCCTCCGAGGAGTTCGGCAAGGACAAATTCGAGATCATCGTTCCCTCGACCTCCGTCCTCGCCGAGCCGCCGGTAGCCGTCGTCGACGGCAATGTCGACGCCAAAGGCACGCGCAAGGCGGCGGAGGCCTATCTGAACTTCCTCTACACGCCGGCCGCGCAGGCGATCATCGCCAAGAATTATTATCGCCCCGCGCATCCGGAGTTCGCGGCGAAGGAAGATCTGAAGCGCTTGCCGAAGCTCGATCTGTTCACCGTCGATCAGGTCTTCGGCGGCTGGACGAAAGCGCAGAAGACGCATTTCGCCGACGGCGGCGTGTTCGACGAAATCCAGAAGCAATAGAGCGCGAGACCGCATATGAGCGCCGCAGCGCCCGTCGTGAAGAAGAAGGCTCGGAGCTTCAAGGCTCCGAGCGTCATTCCGGGATTCGGAGCGACTTTCGGCTTCACCATTTTCTATCTGAGCCTCATCGTCCTGTTCCCGCTGTCGCTGCTCATCATCCGCGCCTCGGAGCTCGGACTCGCAGGGCTCTATGGAATCGCCGTCGAGCCGCGCGTGGCCGCCGCCTTGCGCACGAGCTTCTTCATCTCCTTCGCCGCCGCGGCGATCGACGTCGTCTTCGGCCTCGTCGCCGCCTGGGTGCTGACCCGCTATGAATTTCCGGGCCGGCGCTTTCTCGACGCCATCGTCGATCTGCCTTTCGCTCTGCCCACGGCGGTCGCCGGCATTGCGCTCGCGGCGCTCTATGCGCCCAATGGCTGGCTCGGCGAGCCGCTCGCCGATTACGACATAAAGATCGCCTTCACGCGCTGGGGCATTCTGGTCGCGCTGGTGTTCGTGGGCTTGCCTTTCGTCGTGCGCACGGTGCAGCCGCTGCTCGCGGAGATCGACGCCGAGCTCGAGGAGGCGTCGGCGACGCTCGGCGCGAGCCGCGCGCAGACGATTTGGCGCGTGCTGCTGCCGCCGATCCTGCCGGCGCTGCTCACCGGCTTCGCGCTGGCTTTCGCGCGCAGCGTCGGCGAATATGGATCGGTGATCTTCATCGCCGGCAATCTCGCCTATATCTCGGAAATCGCGCCCTTGCTGATCATCGTCAAGCTGGAGCAGTTCGATTACGCCGGCGCCACGGGCATTGCGACGATCATGCTCGCGATCTCCTTTTCCGTGCTCCTCGCGATCAATCTGATCCAAGCGTGGAGCCAGAGGAGATTCGGCCATGTCTGAGGCGCTCGCTTCCGCCGTTCCGATCTCTGCGCCGCGCAGCGTGACAGAGGAGACTCCGTTCACGCGCTATTTGTTGATCGGCGTCTCAGTGGCCTTTCTCGGCCTGTTCCTGCTGATGCCGCTCGCCGTCGTCTTCACCGAGGCCTTAGCCAAGGGCGCGGGCGCCTTTTTCACGACCTTCGACGAGCCGGATGCGCGCGCCGCGATCCGCCTCACTCTGATCGTCGCGGCGTTCGTCGTGCCGCTCAACGCCCTCTTCGGCCTCTGCGCGGCCTGGGCGATCGCAAAATTCTCCTTTCCCGGCAAGAGCGTGCTGATCACGCTCATCGATCTGCCTTTCTCCGTTTCGCCGGTCGTTTCCGGTCTCGTCTATGTGCTCGTCTTCGGATCGCAGGGACTTCTCGGGCCCTTTTTGTCCGCGCATGGAATTCAGGTGGTCTTCGCCATTCCGGGCATTGTTCTCGCGACGATCTTCGTCACCTTCCCCTTTGTCGCGCGCGAGCTGATCCCGCTCATGCAGGAGCAGGGAACGGTGGAGGAGGAGGCGGCGCTGACGCTCGGGGCGAGCGGCTTCCGCACTTTTCTCACGGTGACATTGCCCAACATCAAATGGGGCCTGCTCTATGGCGTGCTCCTCGCCAACGCCCGCGCCATGGGCGAGTTCGGCGCGGTGTCGGTCGTCTCGGGCCATATTCGCGGCCTGACCAATACGATACCTCTCCAGGTGGAGATCCTCTACAATGAGTATAACATCGTCTCGGCGTTCGCCCTCGCCTCCCTCCTGGCTGGGCTGGCTCTCGTCACTCTTGGATTCAAGACGTTTCTCGAATGGCGCTTCGCCGGTCAAATCGCCGGTCGACGCCGTCACTGAGGATGCGCCGCATCTGCAGGGCGTCGAGATTCGCATCGAGGGCGTCGAGAAAGATTTCGGCGATTATCCTGCGTTGCGCGACGTCAATCTGACGATTGCGCGCGGCGAGCTCGTTGCTCTGCTCGGACCGTCGGGCTCGGGCAAGACCACGCTGCTGCGCGCCATCGCCGGGCTCTCCTCTCCCGAGCGCGGCCGCATTTTCTTCGACGGCGAGGACGCCACGACGCTTTCCGTGCAGGAGCGGCGCGTCGGCTTCGTGTTCCAGAACTATGCGCTGTTCAAGCATCTGACCGTCGCCGGCAATATCGCCTATGGGCTGAAGGTGCGTCCGCGCCGTTCGCGTCCCTCCCGCGCGGAGATTGTCGAGCGCGCGAGAAAGCTGCTCGAATTCGTGCAGCTCGACGGGCTCGGCGCGCGCTATCCGGCGCAGCTCTCCGGCGGTCAGCGGCAGCGCGTGGCGCTCGCACGCGCGCTCGCCATCGAGCCGCGCGTGCTGTTGCTGGACGAGCCTTTCGGCGCGCTCGACGCGCGCGTGCGCAAGGATTTGCGCCGCTGGCTGCGCGACGTGCATCGCCAGACCGGGCTGACCACCGTCTTCGTGACCCACGACCAGGATGAGGCGATGGAGCTCGCCGATCGCGTCGTCGTGCTGGACAAGGGCCGTATCGAGCAGATCGGCACGCCGGACGAGCTCTATGACCGGCCGGCTTCGCCCTTCGTGCTCTCCTTTGTCGGCGAGGCGCTGGCGCTGCCGGTGCAGGTCGCCGACGGCAAGGTGATCTTTCAGGGCAAGGAGCTGCACGTCTCCTCGGAAAATCTGCGCAACGGACCGGCGCGCGTCTATTTCCGTCCCGCCGATATCGCTCTGCACGGGGGCTCGATCGGCGCGCTCGAGGGGCGCGTCGAGGCGGTGCGCCGCACGGCGGCCGGCCTGCGCGCCTCGATCTCCATTCCCGGCTACGACCAGACGGTCGAGGTCGACACGGATGACCGCGAGGGCGCGAAGCTCGGCAGCAGCGTGCCGCTGTCGCTGAACAATGTGCGGATTTTCTCGACGGCGGCCGAGGAGACGCTCGGCGACGGCGCTGGGATCTGAGGGGGCCCAGCGGCTGGATGATGATCTGCCATCTGTCCATCGGCGTGTCCGATCTCGGGCAGGCGGTGGTGTTTTATGACGCCATCCTTGCCGCGCTCGGCTTTGTGCGGCTCTACACCGGACCCAAGTCGGTCGGCTATGGGACGCCGGACGGGCGTGAGCCTTTTGCTCTGAAGCAACGCTCGGCGTCCGACATAGGCGTCGACGCGGGCTTTCATCTGGCTTTCGTCGCCCCAACTCCTGAGGCCGTTCGCGCTTTCCATGCCGAGGCGCTCGCGCACGGCGCGCAGGACGACGGAGCGCCCGGCCTGCGGCCGCACTATGGGCCGAGCTACTACGCCGCTTTCGTTATCGATCTCGACGGACACCGGCTGGAAGCGGTATGCCAGTAGCTTTGCCGAGACGCGGGAACGGTCTTTCGTGAAATAGCAGCCGAGGGCCGCCATGCGGCCGCGCTTTTCCCCTGAGAGTGGGAAGAGATGGCGCATCGATTGCTTCCCTTCGAGTGTCTGATCCGGAAGGCGACATGCGCCCTCATGCCCAGGCGAAGGCACTTCGACCTGGGAGACGGCGATGCGATCGCCCGGACGCAGCCGCAGCATGTGCGAATGGGACGATTTCGCAGAGGATGCGAAAGCGCTCGACGATCTTCTCACGGCGGACGGCTCCGGCGCATTGTCGCCCTTTCTGCTCCTGTCGCAGCCCGGCGTCGGCGCGACGGATCAGCGGCGTTGCTCCGAGCTATGGACGCGCGATCGGCGCACCGCGGCGGCGGCGCAGCGGCATACGCTGGACTTTCGTTTCCGCGCCGCGGACGGACGAAAGATCAAGCTCGGCTATCTCTCCAATGATTTCCACGACCATGCGACAGCGCTGCTGCTGATCGAGACGCTCGAGGCGCATGATCGCGAGCGCTTCTGCGTGAATGCCTATTCCTATGGAGCCGATGACGGGAAGGCGATGCGCCACCGGCTCGTCGGCGCCTTCGACTCCTTCGTCGATATAAGGGCGCTCTCGGACGGCGACGCCGCGCGCGCGATCCATCGCGACGAGGTGGACATATTGATCGACCTCAAGGGCTTCACCGCCAATGCGCGCACCGGCATTCTCATGCTGCGCCCGGCGCCGGTGCAGGTGAATTATCTCGGCTATCCGGGCACGCTCGGCGCGGAGCTCTGCGATTACATCATCACCGACGATTATGTGACGCCATCCGCATCCGCCGCCGATTATTCGGAATCCTTCGCCTATATGCCGCACAGCTATCAGCCGCGCGGCCGCGCTGGGCCGATCGGGCCCAATCCCGGGCGCGCGTCCGTGGGGCTGCCGGAGCAGGGCGTCGTCTTCTGCTGCTTCAACCAGGCCTATAAATTCACGCCGGAGATGTTCGATGTCTGGTGCCGGCTGCTGGACGCCGCGCCCGGCAGCGTATTGTGGCTGCTCGCCGCGCCTATGGCGGAGGGCAATTTGCGCAATGAGGCGTGGAAGCGGGGCGTGAACGGCAACCGTCTCGTCTTTGCGCCGGATATGGCGCAGGGCGAGCATCTCGCGCGGCTTCAGCTCGCCGATCTCGTGCTCGATACGGCGCCCTACAACGCCCATACGACGGCGAGCGACGCGCTATGGGCGGGGGCGCCGATCGTGACCTGCAGCGGCTCGACCTTTCCGTCGCGTGTCGCGGGCAGCCTGCTGCGCGCGGTCGGAATGCCCGAGCTCATCACCGACGATCTCGGCGGCTATTTCGATCTCGCGAGCAGCCTCGCCGCCGATCCGCGACGGCTGGCGGCGACGAGGGCCAAGCTCGCCGGCAATCGCGCCGGGGCGGCGCTGTTCGACGTGGATGGCTACACGCGCGATCTCGAGGGGCTGTATCTCACCATGTGGCGCCGCCATGCCGTGGGACTGCCGCCGGCGGCCATTCTGGCGGCCTGAAGGCGGCCCGGCGAGGACGAGGCGGAGCGCTCCCTCCTCCCGCGGAGCGGAAGAAGGGAGCGGCGCTGGTTAGCGGACCAGTATATTCTTGAACTGCCAGGGATCCTCGAGGTCGATGTCCTCGGGGAAGAGGCCCGGACGGCCGTCGAGCGGCGTCCAATCCGTGTAGACGCCCTCCACCGGGCCGAGATAGGGCAGCTGCACATCCAGGCAGCGGCGGAAGTCCACCTCATCCGCCTCGACGATTCCGGCGGTCGGATTCTCCAGCGCCCACACCATGCCTGCCAGGGCCGCCGAGCTCACCTGCAGGCCGGTGGCGTTCTGATAGGGCGCGATCTCGCGCGTCTCCTCGATCGAGAGTCGCGAGCCGTACCAATAGGCGTTCTTGGCGTGGCCGTAGAGCAGCACGCCGAGCTCGTCTATGCCGTCGACGATCTCGTTCTCGTCCAGAATCTTCCAGCTCGCCTGCATCTTGCCGGCGCGGCCGAACAATTCATGCAGCGAGAGCACCGCGTCATCGGCCGGATGATAGGCGTAATGACAGGTCGGCCGGTAGAGAATAGCGCCCGAAGCGTCGCGCACCGTCAAAAAATCGGCGATGGAGATCGACTCGTTGTGGGTGACGAGGAAGCCATATTGCGGCCCCGGTGTCGGCGTCCAGGAGCGCACGCGCGTGTTGGCGCCCGGCGACTTCAGATAGATCGCCGCGCCGCAGCCGGAGGAGTGCGTTCCCGCGATCTCCGGCAGCCATTTCTCATGCGTGCCCCAGCCGAGCTCGGCTGGCTGCTGGCCCTCGGAGACGAAGCCCTCGACCGACCAGGTGTTGACGAAGACGTCGCGCGGCTTGGGGCTCTTGGCGCGCTGCGTGTCGCGCTCCGCGATGTGAATGCCCTTGACGCCGAGCTTTTGCGCCAGCGCGCCCCAGTCGGCGCGGGTCTTGGGCTCCTCGATCGAGAGGCCGGTGTCGGCGGCGATGTTCAGCAGCGCCTGCTTCACGAACCAGGACACCATGCCCGGATTGGCGCCGACGCAGGAGACGGCGGTCGGCCCGCCCGGATTGCGGCGACGCTCCTCGAGCACGGTCTCGCGTAGCGCATAATTGGTGCGCGCCTCATTGCCGAGCTTGGAGTCGAAGTAGAAGCCGGTCCAGGGCTCGACGACGGTGTCGACATAGAGGCAGCCCAGCTCGCGGGCGAGCTTCATAATGTCGAGAGAAGAGGTGTCGACCGAGAGATTGACGACGAAGCCCTGTCCCTCGCCCTTGGTGAGCAGGGGAGTCAGCACCTCGCGGTAATTATCCTTGGTGAGCGCGACCTTCTGGAACGCAATGCCGCGAATATCCAGCATTTCGCGATGCGTATCGACGGGGTCGATGACGGTGAAGCGGCTCTTGTCATAGTCGAAATGGCGTTCGATGAGCGGCAAGATGCCACGTCCGATGGAGCCGAAGCCGATCAGAACGATCGGGCCGGTAATCTTCGCATGGACGGGCCAGTCTGCCATTTCGCTCACCTCTTGGAGTTCGAGAATTTATTGTGCGGCGCGTTACAGCAAGTGCGGCCGACATAATCAAGGAAAAACGGGGGCGGGGCTGCAATCGGGTGGCTGGGCGCGCTCCTTCTGCCGCTCTGCGGGAGAAGGAACGCGCGATCATTCGGACAAATCGTCGAGAGAAAAACCCATTCGCGCCAACGCGGCGGCGAGCGCCGGCTCGGGCCGCGCGCCGCTCGTGAAGATCGCGCGGGGCGCCGGGGCCGCGGCCTCGCGATCCGGGCCGAAGCGCTCCGCCAGCAGGCGATCCGCCTGGCGGGCGATGGCCGGGGCGGGGTCGATCCATTCGACCGGCCAGGGCGACAGGCGCCGGAAAAAATCGAGAAGCAGCGGATAATGCGTGCAGGCGAGAGCGACGACGTCCGTGCGCGCCTCGTCGCGCGTGACGAAGCAGGGCGCGATCTCGCGGGCGATTTCCGCCTCCGACACAGCGGCGCCGCGCATAAAATCTTCCGCGAGGGGGGCGAGGCGCGTCGAGCCGACCAAAGTCACCGCGCAATCGCCGGCGAAACTGTCGATGAGGCTGCGCGTGTAATCGCGCGCCACAGTGCCCGGCGTCGCCAGCACCGAGACGAGACGCGAGCGCGAACGCTCGGCGGCGGGCTTGATGGCCGGCACAGTGCCGACGAAGGGAAGCTGTGGCCAGCGCGCGCGCAGATGCGGCAGAGCGAGGGTCGAGGCCGTGTTGCAGGCGACGACGACGAGATCGGGGGAGAGTTCGCCGACGAGCGTCTCCATCACCTCCATCACGCGGGCGACGACCGCCTTTTCGGAGAGCGGGCCATAGGGGAAGCCGGCGTCGTCGGCGCAATAGAGCAGGGCCGCGTGCGGGCGCAGCTTCGCCGCCTCGGTGAAGACGGTGAGGCCGCCGAGCCCCGAATCGAAGACGAGGATTTTGGGGATGGGAGGCGTCATGGGGCGGTGGGCAGTCTGCGAGATTCGGCGTGTGACATGCCCCCTCCCCATCCCTCCCCCACGGCGCGGGAGAGGGGGCGCCAGCGATCGGCGCAGCGCGATGTCTCGATGAAGCCCCGAATCCGCCCCCTCTCCCGCAAAGCGGGGGAGGGAGGGGGAGGGGGCCTCTCCACGAATTGAAACCCGTTCGCCCGCGAAGATCAACCTCGCGTCAAAACGGCAGGTTGAACACGCGCGAGGGCTCCAGCGCGCCTTCCACCACAGGGCCGAAGGCGACGGGCACGCCGCCGCAGGCCGCATAGACGATGCCGCCGGCCGGCGCATCGCGGCCGCGCAGGATCAGCGTGCCGCCGCGGCGAAGCCGCGCCGCCGAATCGCGATCGACGACGACGCAAGGCAGCTCCGTGAGGCCGGCCTCGACCGAAAGCAGAGCATTGGCCGCCTCGCCGCCCTCGATCTCGTCGAGGGTGAAGCTGTCCTCCTCGAGGAAGGGACCGACGCGCGTGCGGCGCAGCGCGGTCACATGGCCGAAACAGCCGATGAGCCGGCCGAGGTCGCGCGCGATGGAGCGCACATAGGCGCCCTTGCCGCATTCCATCACCAGCCTCGTCTCGTCCTCCGTCGCGTCGATGATCGAGAGGCGGTGGATGGTGACCGGGCGCGGCTTCAGCTCCACAGTCTCGCCCTCGCGCGCGAGATCATAGGCGCGCTCGCCGGCGATCTTGATCGCGGAATATTGCGGCGGCACCTGCATGATGTCGCCGAGAAAGCGCGGTAGCAACGCCTCGATCTGGGCGATGGTCGGCCGTTCGACGCTCTCGCGCACAGCCTTGCCGTCGGCGTCGTCGGTGTCGGTCTCGACGCCCCAGCGCACGGTGAATGAATAGGCTTTTTCGCCGTCCTGCACGAAGGGCACGGTCTTGGTCGCCTCGCCGAAAGCGACCGGCAATATGCCGGAGGCGAGCGGGTCCAGCGTGCCGGCGTGGCCGGCCTTCTTGCCATTATAGATGCGCTTGAGGCGCGAGACCGCGTGAGTCGAGGTCATGCCGACGGGCTTGTCGAGCACGACCCAGCCGTCGACGACGGCGCGGGTCGATTTTCTTCCGTTCATTGCTGGGCGCCGTTCTCTTCGTCGGGGTGGGGCTGCTCGAGATCGCGGCGCACGCGGTCGGAGTTCAGCAGCGCGTCGATGCGCGCGACATTGTCGAAACTGTCGTCGATGCGGAAACGCACCTCGGGCGCGAATTTGAGATTGACGCTATGGGCGATCTCGCCGCGCAGGAATTTCTTGTGCCGATCGAAGGCGCGCAGCACCTCGGCCTCGTCCTTGCCGCCGAGCGGCATGACGAAGACGGTGGCGAGCTTCAAATCAGGGCTCATCGCCACGCGCGAGACGGTGACGACATGCTGCTCGAGCACGGGGTCGACGATCTCGTTGCGCGCGAGCATCTGGGCGATCTGATGGCGGATGAGCTCGGCGACGCGCAGCATGCGTTGCGACGGCTCAGCCCCATGGGCGTGATGGGTTCTGGACATGAATATTCGCGCTGCTCGCGCGCTCCCGACGTTGCGCGGCCGTCACTCGCCAATGCGGTCGAGGACGGCGGCGCGCCGAAGGCCTGATGAAAGTTCGGTGGAGATCGTCGCGGCGCGCGTCACAGCGTCCGCTTGATCTCCTCGACGCGATAGCATTCGATGACGTCGCCGGCGCGCATGTCCTGATAATTCTCGAAAGCCATGCCGCATTCCTGTCCGGCCTGCACTTCCTTGACCTCGTCCTTGAAGCGCTTGAGCGTCGACAGCTTGCCCTCGTGGACGACGACATTGTCGCGGATGAGACGCACATTGGCGCCGCGCTCCACCGAGCCGTCGGTCACGCGGCAACCCGCCACCTTGCCGACCTTGGAAATGTCGAACACCTCGAGAATCTGCGCATTGCCGAGCATGGTCTCGCGCAGCGTCGGCGCCAGAAGGCCGGACATCGCCGCCTTCACATCATCCACGAGATTGTAGATGATGTTGTAGTAGCGGATTTCAATGCCGCCGCGCTCGGCCGCTTCGCGCGCTTCCTTATGGGCGCGCACGTTGAAGCCGATGACGACCGCATTCGACGCTTCGGCGAGCGCTATGTCGGATTCGGAAATGCCGCCGACGCCCGCATGGACGATGCGCGCGCCGACCTCGTCGGTGCCGAGCTTGTCGAGCGCCGCGACGATCGCCTCCACGGAGCCCTGCACATCGCCCTTGATGACGAGCTGGAACTCCTTGCGGCCGGCGGTCTTCAGCTGGCTCATCATATCGGTGAGCGAGGTGCGGGCGCCGCCGCCGCGTGCGGCGAGCTTCTCGCGCCGCTGACGCTCACGATATTCGGTGATCTCTCGCGCGCGGGCTTCCGTCTCCACCACGGCGACGCGGTCGCCGGCTTCCGGCGTGCCGGAGAAGCCGAGGATCTCGACCGGGAAGGACGGGCCGGCGGTCTGCACCACGACGCCCTTGTCGTCGAGCAGCGCGCGCACGCGGCCCCATTGCGAGCCGGCGACGATAATGTCGCCGATATGCAGCGTGCCGCGCTGCACCAGCACTGTGGCGACCGGGCCGCGGCCCTTGTCGAGCCGCGCCTCGATCACAGTGCCTTCGGCCGAGCGTTCCGGATTGGCTTTGAGGTCGAGCACTTCCGACTGAAGGGTGATGGCGTCGAGCAGCTTGTCGAGATTGAGCCTCTCCTTGGCGGAGACCTCCACTTCGAGCGTGTCGCCGCCGAAGGTCTCGGTCTGCACCTCATGCTGCAGCAGCTCGGTGCGAACGCGCTCGGGCTTGGCGTCGGGCTTGTCGATCTTGTTGATCGCGACGATGAGCGGAACCTCCGCCGCCTTGGCGTGATGGATCGCCTCGATCGTCTGCGGCATGACGCCGTCATCCGCCGCGACGACAAGGATCACGATGTCGGTGACCTTGGCGCCGCGCGCGCGCATGGCGGTGAAGGCCGCGTGGCCGGGCGTGTCGATGAAGGTGATCGGCGCGCCATTGGGCGCCTTCACCTGATAGGCGCCGATATGCTGCGTGATGCCGCCCGCCTCGCCGGCCACCACATTGGCGTGGCGGATCGCGTCGAGCAGCGAGGTCTTGCCGTGATCGACGTGGCCCATGATGGTGACGACCGGCGGACGCGACGCGAGCTCGCCCTCGGCGTCCGGCTCGTCGAACAGGCCTTCCTCGACATCCGACTCGGCGACGCGCTTGACCGCGTGGCCGAGCTCCTCGGCGACGAGCTGCGCCGTGTCGGCGTCGATGACGTCGGTGATCTTGTGCAGCGCGCCCTGCTTCATCAGCAGGCGAATCACGTCGACGCCACGCTCCGACATGCGGTTGGCGAGCTCCTGGATGGTGATCGTCTCCGGGAGGATGACCTCGCGGGTGATCTTCTCCTTCTGCTCGGCCTGGCCGAAGGATTTGAGGCGCTGCGTGCGGCGGCGGAAGGCGGCGACGGAGCGCGTGCGCTCTTCTTGCTCGGACGTCGCGGTGGAGACGGTGAGGCGGCCGCGATCTTTCTGCGCGCCGCCGCGCGAGGGCGTCGGGCGGGGCGGCTGCGGCGGCGCCTTGACGGCGATGACGCCGGCGGGGCGACGCACGACGCGCTTCTCGGCGTCTTCCGTCGTGGTCGTGGCGGCGGCGCGGGGCTGCTCCACCCCGGCGACGGGGGCGGGACGCGGCTGCGCCGAACGCTGGACGATCGGAGCCGCGGCGTGCGGCTCGGGAGCGCCGCCTCCGGCGAGACGACGGCGCGCCTCTTCTTCGGAGCGGCGCTTCGACTCGGCGTCGCGGGCGAGGCGCTCTTCTTCCTCGCGCTTGCGGGCTTCGGCGGCCGCGCGTTCCTCGCGCTCGCGCTCATCGCGCTCGGCTCTCGCCTTGGCTTCCGCCACCGCGCGGCGACGATCTTCCTCTTCGCGCGTGCGAGCGTCGACCAGAGCGCGGGCGCGGGCCTCGCGCTCATCGTCGGTCAGCGCGCGCAGCACGACGCCGGCGCCGCGCTTGGGCTGCGGCGCGCGCGGGGTCTCGGCCCTCGGCGGCGGCGGCGCAGGCGGCGCGGCGACAGGCGCGGTCGGCGCGGGCGTCGGGGCCGAAGGCGCAGCCGACGCAGATGCCGATGCCGGGGGCGGGGCCACAGGCGCCGGAGCCGCGGGCTTGGTCTCCACAGTGCCCGGGGCGCGGCGCTTCACCTTCTCGACCACGACGACCTTGGAGCGGCCGTGGGAGAAGCTCTGGCGCACCATTCCGCCATGCTCGGTCGGACGCTGCTTCAGATGCAACGTCTTCGACGGCGTGACGGTCAGCGTCTTGTCGCCGCTGTTCTCGGTCTCGGTCTCACTCATCCAGTTTCCGATCCTCGGGCTGCGCCTGTTCTATTCGGTCGGTCAGCGGGCCGACATCCTCGGTCCGCTCGCTGTCATGGTCTTGCGCGTCGCCGGATGCGCTCTCGCCTCTATAGGCGGCGAGGCGGCGGCAGCGCGCCAAAAAGGCCTGCGTCGGTCCGCCCGGCGCGAGGGCTGCATGTATCACATTTGTGCGGCCCAAAGCCAAATCCAATTGAAGAGAATCGAACAGAGAGATCGCCTCTCTCGCCGTCTCTCCGCGCCCGCGCGCCGCCGCCGCGCGCCGCGCCGCCTGGGCGAGCTTGCGCCGTCCCTCCGTCGAGCCGTCCCGCGCCTCCAGCAGAGCGGCGACGGAGCCCTTCTCCAACGCCTCGCAGACCTTGCCGAAGCCGGCCACGACCGCGCCGGCCTTATTGGCCATGGCGAGCGATTGCAGGCAGTCGGCCTCCAGCAGCCGGTCGACATCGGCCGGAAGCGAAGGGGAGGTCGAGACCTTGGCCTTCAATTGGCGGGCGAACGCCTGTTTCTTCACCGCTTCGGCCACCACCTCGGCGCGCGCCGTCACCCAGGCGCCGCGGCCCGGCAGGCGCGACCTTATGTCCGGCGTGAGGACGCCGTCCGGCGCACGCACGAAACGGATCATCCCCTCCGGCGCCTCGCGCCGGCGGGTGACGATGCAGGTCCGTTCGCTCGCCTCGGCATCTCTCATATTTTCGCCGTCCCGTTTCGTCACTGCGTCTCTGTCTGCTGCGTCTCTGTCTGCACGGTCTCTGTCTGCAAGGTCTCGCTCTGCTCCGTGGCCTCGGCCTCGGCGGCTTCCTCTTCCGCCTCGGGCTCCGGCGCCTCGATCCAGCCGGCGCGCACGCGGGCGTCCATGATCAGCGCCTCCGCCTCTTCGCGGGAGATATCGATCCCATCCAGGAAGCCGGTCTGCTTGACCGTCTCGCCGTCCTTCTTCTCCGACCAGCCGACGAGATCGTCCGGCACGCAGCCGGCGAGATCCTCGATCGACTTCACGTCATTCTCGCCGAGCTTGACCAGCATCGCCGTGGTGACGCCGTCGAGCTCCTTCAGCTCGTCGAGCACGCCGAGCTCGACGCGACGCGCCTCGTTCTCCGCCTCGACTCTTTCCAGATAGTTGCGGGCGCGATTTTGAATCTCGGCCGCCGTATCCTCGTCGAAGCCCTCGATCGTCGCGAGCTCGCCGAGATCAACGAAGGCCAGCTCCTCGACCGATTGGAAACCTTCCGAGGCGAGCAGCCTGCCGACGACCTCGTCGACGTCGATGGCGTTCATGAACACTTTGGTGCGCTCGACGAACTCTCTCTGGCGGCGCTCGGATTCCTCGGCCTCGGTCAGAATGTCGATGTCCCAGCCGGTGAGCTGCGAGGCGAGCCGCACATTCTGGCCGCGTCGGCCGATGGCGAGCGACAGCTGATCGTCCGGCACCACCACCTCGATGCGCGCGGTGTCCTCGTCGAGCACGACCTTCACGACTTCGGCCGGCTGTAGCGCATTGACGATGAAGGTCGCCGCGTCCGCCGACCAGGGGATGATGTCGATGCGCTCGCCCTGCAATTCGCCGACGACGGCCTGCACGCGCGAGCCGCGCATGCCGACGCAGGCGCCGACCGGATCGATGGAGGAATCGCGCGAGACCACGGCGATCTTGGCGCGCGAGCCCGGATCGCGGGCCACCGATTTCACCTCGATGACGCCGTCATAGATTTCCGGCACTTCCTGGCGGAACAGCTTCGCCATGAATTGCGGATGCGTGCGCGACAGGAAAATCTGCGGCCCGCGCTGCTCGCGGCGCACGTCATAGACATAGGCGCGCACGCGGTCGCCGGGGCGGAAGGTCTCGCGCGGGATCATCTCGTCGCGGCGGATGATCGCCTCGCCGCGGCCGAGATCGATGATGACATTGCCATATTCGACACGCTTCACCACGCCGTTGACGATCTCGCCGATGCGGTCCTTGAACTCTTCATATTGACGGTCGCGCTCGGCCTCGCGCACCTTCTGCACGATGATCTGCTTGGCCGATTGCGCGGCGATGCGGCCGAAGTCGAAGGGCGGCAGCGTCTCGGAGATCCAGTCGCCGACCTGCGCCGCCGGATTGCGCTTGCGCGCATCCTCGATGGAAATCTGCGTCGCGTCATTGTCGATGAGATCGACGACGAGCAGCAGGCGCGAGAAGCGCACTTCGCCGCTCTTCGGATTGATCTCGGCGCGGACCTCGGTCTCCTGCCCATAGCGCGAGCGCGCGGCCTTTTGCAGCGCGTCCTCCATGGAGGCGATGACGATCGAGCGGTCGATCGATTTCTCGCGCGCGACCGCATCGGCGATCTGCAGGATTTCCAACCTGTTGGCGCTGACGGCCATATCTTGCTCCCAAAAACGTCGGCCCTACGCGTCTCCGCGACGGCCGGGTCCGCTGCCTTTTTTCTTGAATCCCGTCTGCACGCCGGCCGGAACCAGCGGCTTCGCCTTATTACCTCTCGCCGCGGCGAAACGGCCGGGCCCACGGCGGGGCCTCTCCTCTTCCTGCGGCGCGGGCGCTTCCTCGCTCGCGCTCTCGTCTTCGATCGGCGCTTTGCTGGCGCGCAGCGCCTCGCGGATCAGCGCGTCGGTCAGCATCAGCTTGGCCTCGTCGAGGTCGCGCAGAGGCATTTGCACGATTTTTTCTTCGTCCGGCGGCGCGTCATTGCGCTCGAGCGTCACCACGGCGTCGCGGCCTTCGCCCTCGACAGTGACGATATTGCCTCGAAAACGCTTGCGGCCAGAGGCGAGCGGCTGCATCAGCTCGATCTTCGCCTCATGGCCGATCGCGCGCCGAAAATCCGAGACTCTGACCAGCGGACGATCGATGCCGGGCGAGGAGATCTCCAGCCGATAGGCGTCGGAGATCACGTCCTCGACGTCGAGCTCGGGCGAGAGCGCCTGGCTCGCGGCCTCGCAATCCTCGATCGTCATCGTTCCGTCGGGGCGTTCGGCCATGATCTGCAGCGTCATGCCGCTCTGCGCGAAAATGCGCGCGCGCACGAGCCGGAAGCCGATCTGCGCCAGCACGGGCTCGGCTATATGGGCGATGCGCGCCGCGACGCCCGTCTCGCCGCAAAGGCGCGGCTCATCGAGAGGGGAGGGCGCCTCCACGGCGCCGGCGGCGGGCGTTTCTGCCAAGCGGCTCATCCTGATTTGCGAGGGTCACTGGCCGGTGCAAACAAAAAAGAGCGGGTCCCGGCCGGGCCCCACTCTCAAGCAGCGATCATCCGAGAATGATCGTTATGAGATAGAACGAGCGGCTTATACACCCGCTGCGGGGTGGAGGCAAGGGAAAGACGAGCGGCCGGCCGCGACGCAGTTTTCGAAAGATCGCGCGTCGAACGTCGAGCGACTCAGAGCGTCCGGAACATTACCAGAGCGTCGACATAGCCGCGCGTCGGATGGCGGAATGCGCCCGGCAATCGTCCCACGATCTCGAAGCCGAGCGAGAGCCACAAATGGATCGCGGGCTCGTTGACACCGACCACGAAATTGAATTGCATCGCGCGATAGCCGCGGGCGTGGGCCTGATCGAGCGAATGCGCGCACATGCGCCGCGCGATGCCCTGTCCCCTGCCGCGCAGGCTCGTCATATAGCCGCAGTTGCAGACATGGCGTCCGCCGCCCGGCTGATTGGGACGTAGGTAATATGTGCCGAGGACATCGTCGTCCTCGACTGCGACGAAGGTCTCCTTATCCGCGCCCAGCCAATAAGCGAGAGCGTCCGCTTCGGTCATGTCCCGATCGAGGGCGTAAGTTTCGCCGGCGCGCAGGATGGGCTCGACGATCGACCATATGGCCGCGGCGTCTTCCGGCAGGGCGGGGCGGATCAGCATGGCGGACCTCTCGCAGAAGCGCTGTGGCGGATCGTCGAGCGCTCAGCCGAGCAGCGCGACGAGCGGGGCGATGAGCGGCGCGTCGGCGGGCGGCATTTGCTCTGCGTCCAGCGCGCTCGGCCGCCTCCAGGCCAGCGTCTGGCCCTCCCGCGCGCGCGGCTCGCCACGCCAGCTCCGGCAGAGATAGAGCGGCATCAACAGATGAAACGCCTCATAGGCGTGGCTGGCGAAAGTCAGCGGCGCGAGATCGGCCGTCTCCACCTCTATGCCCAGCTCCTCGGCGAGCTCGCGCACGAGCGCCTGCTCCGGCCACTCGCCGGGGTCGAGCTTGCCGCCGGGAAACTCCCACAGGCCGGCGAGCTGCTTGCCGGGCGGGCGCTGCGCGATCAGCACGCGGCCCTCCGTATCGACGAGCGCGGCGGCGACCACGAGAAGCAAGGACACGCGCGTTTCCTTCAATTGCCGGAGAGCACGACATCGATCGGGTCGGTCTCCTTGCCGGTGACGATGATCTCGTCGTACATCGCGCCGCCCTCGCTCAGCAAGCCGCCCTTCGGAACCCAGGTGAGCTGCGTCGTCACGAAATAGCGGCCCGGCGCGACCTTGTCGAAAGTGAAGCGGCCGGTCGCGCCCGCCTTGGTCGTGCGCGTATGGGCCGCGTAGTCGGCCTCCTGCGTCGGCGTCGGCATGAGCAAGGCCGGGATGAATTTGCGCTTGCCATAATATTGCGAGAAGCGCGCCTGCGCATAGGCCGTCGCGGGAATGAGCCGCACGACCTCGCCGGCGGCGTAGCGCACATTCATTTTGCCCTGCTGATCGCGCAGAAAGGCCTGGCCCTCGATCGTCGCCTTGCCCTCCAGCTTGATGAAGGCGGCCTCCGCCGGATCGAAGCGCATTTCCGGCGCGGCGCTGTTGCAGGCGGAGAGGGCGAGCGGCGCCAGAGCGGCGCAGGCGGCGAGAAAACGCATGAAACGGCCTCGGGAACGCGAGATGCGCGGCCAATTTCGCCGCTCCGCCGACCAAAGGCAAGGCTCGAGCTCGTTTTCGAGGCTCGAGCTCGCGTCAAGGTTTCTTCTCCGGGGGCGACAGAAAGGCGGCGGCGCAGCTCAGCCCATTGCGCCAATCGACGACATTCAGGCGCTTGTCGTAGCAATTGCGCTTGGTGATCGCCTCCTCGCAATCGGCGCCGCCCATGAATTGATAGGTGACGCAGGCGCCGACGGCGGGCGGCTCGTTCTTGTCTTTGGCGGCGGCCGCTTTTTTCTCGGCGCCTTTCTTTTTCGCGCCTTTCTTTTTCGCAGCTTTTTTCGCGCCGCCTCCGGGCGCGCTCTTCTCCACGACGACGCCCGAGATGGCCGCGAATTCGCGCGCCTCCTCATAGGCGCCGGCGCAGGCCGAGAGCGAGAGGGAAAGCGCAAATAGAATAGCCGCGAAAAGCGGACGGCGCGGGCTCATCGTCGTCTCCGTCGCGCAATGGTCGAATCGTCTCTCAGACTAGAAACCGAAGCGAGTTTCGTCAGCGCGCAAAGGCCCCTAAGGGCCGATGCGCGGCGGCGTGCGCGCGCAGCATGTCGAGCACGTCGCGCAGGCTCGCGACGACCGCGAGGCAGAGCGCGCGCTCCTCCGGGGAGGGCTGCAAAATATCCGGCGCGAGGATCGTCATCGCGCCGGAGGCGGCGGCCGAGCGCAGGCCCGTGGGCGAATCCTCGAGCGCGAGGCAGCGCGGCGGCTCCTTGTCGAGCGCGCGCGCGGCGCGGAGATAAGATTCCGGATGCGGCTTGCCCCGCGCGACATCGTCGCGAGTCACCAGCGCGGAGAAATGCGAGAGCAGGCCGCAACGGCTCAGATGATGCTCCGCCGTCGGCCGCCGCGAGGAGGTGGCGATGGCGAGCGGAATATTCATGGCGGTGAGATAATCGACGAGCTCGCGCGCCCCGTCCTTGAGCGGCACGCCGGCGCGCGAGGCGCGGGCGACGAAGCCGCCGCAGGCTTCGATGCAGGCGTCGAGCGGAAAATCGGCGCCGAAGCGCTCGAGCATCATCGTCTCGCAATCCTGCATGGGCTTGCCGATCATGCGATGGCAGAAGTCTTCGGTGATCTCGGCGCCGACGGCGCGTCCGGCCGCGATCCAGGCGTCGACATAGAGCCGCTCCGTGTCGAGGAGCGTGCCGTCCATATCGAAGAGGACCGCTTCTACAGGATGGGGGAAAACCATTCGTCCGCTTCCTCGCCGCCGCCGAGCCGAGGCGAGTAGAAGCCGATTCTCGAAACGTTGCGATGACGAATTGGTCACAAGGCCGTGTAAGCGCGCGAATTGTCGCCCTTCACGTCAATAGAGCTTCACCAGCAGCGTCCCTCCCACAGAGCGTGGAAAATCCTGAAACTGGATTGTCGTCGCCGTCGTCGAGCTGCCGGGCGACCAAGCGGTGATGTAGCGCTGGTCGAAGACGTTCTTGGCCCAGATCGAGAGACTGTAGCGCTCGTCGTCCGTGCGCAGGCCGAGACCGGCGTTCACGATCGAATAAGCGGGCTGCCAATATTGCAGAACGGACCAGGGATTGGTGAGCTGCGTGCGATCCTGCCAGGCGACATTGACATAGCCGAAAGCGGTGACGGGCCGATCCCAGAACGGACCGAGATCGCGAAACACCGGCCCCAGCGGATGGTCGTAGGTCGCGCCGAAATTGACCGCCCATTTGGGAAGATTCTCCCAGCGCGAATTCGAGCGCGAGAGCGTCAGTGGCGCCTTGAGAAATCCGGCGGGCGCCGAAGAGGGAGTGGACCAGATCCAATCCGCCGGCGGAGCGGCGTTGTCGTAGCTGATGTAGCGCGCCTCCGTATAGGCGCCGTTGAACGACAGCCAGAGGCGCTCGATCGGCGAAAATCTCCCGGTGAATTCCACGCCCCGCAGCCGCACATGCGGAACCGAGCCGAGATAGGTCTGGCGTATCGGCTGGCCGGTCGCATCCAGATAGCTCGTGTCGACCATATTGGCCTGGAAGTCGAATATGTCGGTCCAATAGAGATTGACATTGGCGATGAGGTTTCCGTCGAGCCAATTCGTCTTCGCGCCGAGCTCATAGTCCCAGCTCGTCTCCGCCCTGGTGAACAGCGGCTGGAAGCCCTTGAACGTCGTTCCAGACCAGATCGGCTGGGCGCGGTCGTTGACCGCCGCGGCCTTCTCGCCGCGGCCGAGGAGACCGTAGAGCAGAATGTTCTCGCTGTATTTGTAGGAGGGATTGAACGAGCCGGTCAGCATGTTGCGCGTGCTGGTCGCGCTGCCCGTGTCCCAGAAGCCGACGCCGCCCCCTCCGCGGATCGCATTATAGACTTGAATGGGCGAGAATATCTGGCTCCACGCCTTGTCCCAGCCGAACACCGAGCCTTCCTTGATCTCGTAGCTGTCGCGCAAGCCGAAGGTCAGCGTCCATCGCTCGTCGAGATGATAGGCCCCCTGGCCGAAGCCGCCGATATGGAAGGTTCGCGACTTGCCGTCGGTGCGCTGTTGAAAGCCGTTGAGGAGGGCGGGATCGGTGGTCGGCGTTCCGAACCATTGCGCGGCGTTGCCGCCGAAATCGGTATGCGAATACGACCGGGTCTTCTCGTAGAGCGAATAGAGCCCGGCCTGCCATTCGAGCCTCTGGTCGCGCGGCGACGCGAGCCGCAGCTCTTGCGAATACTGATCGACATAGACGTCGGCGTCGCCGCCGACATTGGTGATCTCGGTCTCCTGAATGCCGAGCGCATTGTGCGTATGCAGCGTGAACTCGCCCCAGGCCGAGATGGAGGTGAGCGTATAGGCGTCGATCTGCCAATTCGCTTCGTTGGAGAGGGTGGTCGTCCGCGTGTTCCAGGGGCCGTTGCGCGTGTTGAGCGGCTGGTAGGCGTCGAAGGAGAGGACATTTCGTCCCAGTCGGTTACGGAACGTCTGCGCATAGGTCGCGCCGAGCGTTCCATTGGCGAAGATCGGAACCGAATCGCCGATCTGCCCCGTGTGATTGTTGGATGCGATATATTCCTGGGAACTCGTGCGATAGAAGATCAGGCGGTCGGTGACGCTGTCGCCGACATAGAGCAACTGCCCGCGCGCGCCCCAGCGATCATTGTTCAGATAGCCGGTTCCGGTGACCTGATCGTGAATCCAGCCCGAGCCCTTGTCGAGATAGAGAGCCAGGCGATAGGCGAGCCTGTCGTCGATGATGGGTCCGGTGACGTTCAACTTCTCGACGATGTGGCTGTAATTGGCGAAGGAGGTCTCGAGCGTCGCCTTGCGGTCGAAGGACGGAAGTTGCGTGCGAAGGACGATATTGCCGACCGTCGTGTTCTTGCCGAGCGCCGTCCCTTGTGGTCCGAGCCCGACCTCGAAGGAGTCGAGATCGATGAAGTCGCCCCATTGGAAGCCGACATGTTTCCAGAAGACATTGTCGACGATGAAGCCCGTGTCCAATTCGGACGAGTCGCCATTGCCGGCGCCGCGGCCGACACCGCGGATCGCCGGCGTCGACGTGCGTGCTGTCGCGATGTTGGGTCGGTAATTGGGAACCAGTTGCGAGAGGTCGGAGAGACGCTCCAAATGCTCCTCTTCGGCCTTTTGCCCGTCGACGATCGCCGCCGAGCGCGGCGTGCTCAGCAGGACTTTTTCCTCCTGCCGCGTCAGCCCCGATGTTCGCGCGCCGACGACCACGTCGTCGATCCTGGCGTCTTCGGCGAAAGCGAGTTTCGAGGAAAAGCCGGCGGCTGCCGTGAGGGCGAGCGGCGCAACGGCGGAAAAGAATGCGCATGCGAGTTTCTCGACAGCACGACTCATGAGACGCATGCTCCTCAAAACAATAATATATAATCCTACTATTAAAATATGTTTATGCAAGACGGATAACGCCGCCCTGCCGAATTCCCAGCGAGAAATTCGGGAGGAGCGGTTTTTTGGTCGCGAGAAACTTATAAAAATAGGTGGGTTTATCGACCGCTGGCCGGCGGGTCGTGCGGACGGCTACCTCAACTCCGATAGTCGCCGTTGATCGCGACATATTCCTTTGTCAGATCGCAGGTCCAAACGCGCGCCGCGCCGGAGCCGAGGCCGATGTCGACATGAATGGCGATCTCGTCGCGCTTCATGATCTGCGAGACTTCCGCCTCGTCGTAATCGGGATCGCGCAGGCCCTTGTGGGCGACGCGTATGTCGCCGAACCAGATGGAGAGCTTGTCGCGATCGGCGGCCTCGCCGGACTTGCCCACCGCCATCACCACGCGGCCCCAATTGGCGTCCTCGCCGGCCACAGCCGTCTTCACCAGCGGCGAATTGGCGATCGAGAGGGCGATGCGCTTGGCCGCCTTCGGGCTCTCGGCGCCGATCACCGTCACTTCGACGAATTTGCGCGCGCCCTCGCCGTCCTTCACCACTTGGTGGGCGAGATCGAGCAGCACCTCGTCCAGCGCGCGGCGGAAATCCTCGAGACGGCGGTCGCTCACCTTCTCGATGACGGGCGCGCCGCGCTCGGCCGCCGCGCCTGTCGCGAAGAGCAGCAGCGTGTCCGAGGTCGAGGTGTCGCTGTCGACGGTGATCGCGTTGAACGAGCCTTGCACCGATTTCGACAGCAGGCTCTGCAGGACTTCGGCGTCGATCGGCGCGTCGGTGAAGACGAAGGAGAGCATCGTCGCCATATCGGGCGCGATCATGCCGGCGCCCTTGGCGACGCCGGCGATCCGCACCTCGACATCGCCGAGCTGCGCTGTGCGCGTCGCGAGCTTGGGATAGGTGTCGGTGGTCATTATGGCGGAGGCCGCCTCGCGCCACGCCTCGCCCCGCGCGTCGGTGACGAGCTTGCCCAGCACGGGCTCGAATTTCGTGGCGTCCAGCGGCTCGCCGATGACGCCGGTCGAGGCGAGGAACACCTGCTTCTCGGGCACGCCGGCGGCGGCGGCGACGAGCTTGGCGGACAGCTTCGCCGCCTCCTTGCCCGCTTTGCCGGTGAAGGCGTTGGCGTTGCCGGAATTGACGAGCAGCGCCCGCGCCTTGCCGCCATCGAGCCGCGCCCGGCACCAGTCGACCGGAGCCGATGGACATTTGGAGCGCGTGAACACGCCGGCGACCTGCGTCCCCTCGTCGAAGAGGGCGAGCATGACGTCGGTGCGCCCGGCATAGCGTATGCCGGCCTGCGCCACGGCGAAGCGAACGCCTTCGATCGGCGGAATGTCGGGATAGGTCTTGGGGGCGAGCGGCGAAACGGGAGCGGCCTTGGCCATGGCTCGGTGTAGATCCTGAAAAAGCGAGAGCGAAGGGGGATAGAGTGGCGAGCGTGAGTGGCTTCCCCACTCACTACCCCCCACTCACAACCGTCCGATGACTATTTCTTTTTTTCCGCCGGCTTGGCCTCGGCGGGCTTGTCGCCGGGCTTGGCCTCGGCGGGCGGCGCCTCGGTGCGCTCGATCTTGGCGCCCTGGCGCAGCTCGACGATGAGGTCCGACTGGGCCTTCTGCGCCACATAGCGGGAAACCTGGTCGCGCACCTGGTCGAGCGGCGGGAAGACTTTCGGGCGCTTCTCGTCCAACTTGATGACGTGCCAGCCGAATTGCGTCTTCACCGGATCGGAGATCTGCCCCGGCTCGAGCTTGAAGGCCGCCTCGCCGAACTCCGGCACCATGCGGTCCTTGGTGAACCAGCCGAGATCGCCGCCCTGCGCGCCCGTATCCTTGGAGAGCTCGGTGGCGACTTTGCCGAAATCCTCGCCGCCCTTCACGCGCTTGTGCGCGGCCTTGGCCTCGTCCTCGGTGGTCACCAGAATGTGGTGAGCGTGGATCTCGGTCTCGGGCTTCTGATTCTTGGCGGCCTCGTCATAGGTCTTCTTGACGGCGGCCTCGGTGGTCGCGTCCTTGGAGACCTTGCCGAGCAGGGCCTCCATCAGCGCCTTGTCGCGCAGATAGGCGAGCTTCTTGGCGAAATCCGGGGTCTCGCCGAGCTTGTCGCGCTGCGCCTTCTGCACCACGAGCTGCTCGTCGATGAGGAAATCGAGAATGTAATTCTCGCGCGCCTTGCCTTCCAATTGCCGCGGCAGACCGGCGCCGAGATCGTCGAGCGCGATTTTCACGTCTTCGTCGGTGATGTCGACGCCATTGACCTTGGCGAGAACCTTGGCCTGCGCCGAGGCCGCGCCCATCGCCAGCAGGGCGCAGACGCCGATCGCGGCGAGGACGCCCCGGCTGCCGAGACGCGTGGTCTTGAGGTGAGGCATGTTGGTCTCCAACAAAAGAGCGACAGGCGGAGAGGCCTGTCGCGACAGGGGGTCCACTAGAGCAAGTCCGCGCAAAGGGGAAACGGATTTTTCGGAAGGCGCGGACGAAATCGGATCATCTCTAACGAATTCTTCAGTGAATTTGTAGGCTTCACGCGCCGAGCAGGGAAACGAAGAGCGCGCGAGTGTTTGTCTCGGTCTCTGCGAGCAGGGCTTCGAGCTGTTTCATATCCGGCGATTCGCCCGCCCGCAACAGGAGCTCGACGAGTCCGCGCGGCGCTTCGGCGGGGTCGAAGTCGCTGTCGATGGCGAGCCTCAGCAGCTGCGTGAGACCTTGGTAGAGCGAGGCCGCCTGCGCGAGCGTCGTCGCCGCTTCCGCGTCGAGGAGGCCGCGATCGCACAGACGCTCCAGCGCGATGCGCGTCGTCGGAGAGAGAATGTCGGGATGCGCCGCCGCGTAACGAAGCTGCAGATATTGCGCGATGAATTCCACATCGACGAGGCCGCCCCGCGCCTGTTTCAAATCCCACAGGCTCTTTGCGGGCTTATCCCTTTCGAGCCGCGCGCGCATGTCGCGCACGTCGGCGGCGAGCTTTTCATTTTCGCGCGGACGCGTCAGAGCGTCGCGGATCGCGGTCTCGACCGTCGCGGCGAAATCGCGCGCGCCGGCGACGACGCGCGCCCTCGTCAGCGCCATATGCTCCCAGGTCCAGGCCTCGTTCGCGTGATAATCCTCGAAGGCGCGCAGGCTCACGGCGAGCGGCCCCTTGCCGCCAGAGGGACGCAGGCGGAAATCTACTTCGTAGAGCAGGCCTTGCGCCATCGGCGCGGAGAGGGCGGCGATCAATCGCTGCGTGAGGCGCGCATAATAGGCCGCCGCGGCGAGCGGACGTTCGCCATCCGACTCGGCGTGCGGATCGGCGTCATAGAGCAGCATGAGATCGAGATCGGAAGCGGCGGTCATCTCGCGTCCGCCGAGCTTGCCGAGCGCGACGACGGCCGCGCCGCCTCCCTCTATGTGCCCATGCGTACGGGCGAATTCCGCCTCGACGCGCGGCAGCAGCGCGGCGATGACGCATTCGGCGAGACGCGCATAGGCGAGGCCCGCCTCCGCCACGGAGAGCGCGCCGGTCAATATCCGCACGCCGACGAGAAATTTTTGCTCCTGGCCGAAGACGCGCGCGGCGTCGAGCGCCTCTTCATAGCTGCGCGTTTCGGCGAGGCCGCGCTCGAGCGAGGCGGCGAGCTCGGCTTCGCCCGGCAGATGCTCGAAAAAGGCCGGCTCCAGCACGGCGTCGAGCACGCGCGGGCGCCGCGAGATCGTCGCAGCCAGCTTGGGCGCCGCGCCGGTGATTGCCGTCAGCAGGCGCAACAGGCGCGGATTGGAGACCAGCACCGAGAATAATTGCACGCCGGCGGGCAGGCCCGCGAGCAGCCTGTCGAAAGCGAGAAAGGCCTTGTCGGCGTTCTCTGTCGCGGCCAGCGCCTCGAGCAGCGCCGGCGTCAGCTCGGTCAGGCGTTCGCGCGCCTTTGTGGAGCGCGTCGCGGCGTAGCGGCCGAAATGCCAGCCGCGAATGGTTTCCGTCACCGTCTTGGGATGCGCGAAGCCGAGGCGCTCCAGAGTCTCGAGCGTGCCGGGATCGTCCTCGCCGCCGGTGAAGACGAGATTGCCCGTCTGCGAGGAGAGTTGCGGCGCGCTCTCGAACAGGCGCGAATAATGGCTCTGCACTGTTTCCAGCCGCGCCACCAGCGCGCGCGTGAACTCTTCGAGCGTGGCGAAGCCAGCCATGCGCGCGATGCGCAGCGCCTCTTTTTCGTCGCGCGGCAAAACATGCGTCTGCTTGTCGGCGACCATTTGGATTCGGTGCTCGACGTCACGCAAGAAGAGATAGGCTTCCGAAAGCTCATCGCGCACGCGCGGCTCGATCCAGCCATTGGCGACGAGCGCGTCCAGCGTCTCCAATGTCGCCCGGCCGCGTAGCGCGGGATTGCGTCCGCCGGTGATGAGCTGCTGCGTCTGCGCGAAAAATTCGATCTCGCGAATGCCGCCGCGGCCGAGCTTCAAATCATGGCCGAGCGCGGTGATCTCGCCATGGCCCTTGAAGGCGTGAATCTGCCGCTTGATCGAATGCACATCGGCGATGGCGGCGAAATCGAAATTCTTGCGCCAGACGAAAGGCGCGAGCTCTTTCAGAAATGTCTCGCCGGCGGGAATGTCGCCGGCGGCGGCGCGCGCCTTGATGAAAGCGGCGCGCTCCCAATTCTGGCCCATGCTCTCATAGTAAGAGAAGGCCGCCTCGAGCGGTATGGCGATGGGCGTCGCGCCGGGGTCGGGACGCAGGCGCAGATCGACGCGGAACACATAGCCGTCCGGCGTGATCTCGGAGAGAATGCGGACCACGCGTTTCGTCATTTTGACGAAGAGATCGACATCTTCGGCAGGCGCGGCGACGCGCGCGCGCGTGCGGTCGAAGAGGACAATGATGTCTATGTCGGAGGAATAATTGAGCTCATCGGCGCCTTCCTTGCCCATGGCGAGGAATATCCAGCCGCAGCCGCGCTCCGGCATGCGCTGGTCATAGAGCTCGAGCTTGCCGGCGGCCGCCGCTTCGCGCAGCGTGAAGGCGATGGCCGCAGCGAGCGCGGCGTCGGCGAGCCGCGTGAGCGCGGCGGTCGCCTCCGTCGTCTCCCAGGCCTTGGAGAGATCGGCGAGCGCGATGAGAAGCGCGCCCTCCTGCTTGGCGCGCCGCAGCGCGCGCATCAGCTCCGCCTCGTCGGCGACGCCCTTCGCCGCGCCCTGCGTCGCCTCGACGAGCCGCGCGAGGCTCGCGTCCGGATCGGTCTCGAGCAGGCGCGCGAGCCGGGCCGGATCGCGGGCGGAAAGCTCGGTGAGATAGGGCGAGGAGCCGAGCGCGCCCTCGAGCAGCGGGCGCGCATTCTCATGCGCCGCGAGCACGGCCGCGAGCGCGCCGGCGGAGTCCCGCTCCTGCACGCGTGCGAGCGCCGCCTCGGCGTGGGCGCGGTCGATGGGCTCGATGATGCGGCTGGCGCGGGAGAGGAGGGAACGGGCGGAATTCGTCAGGGGCATTTTTCGTCCGTACCCTGCGCTCATCGGGATTGCGACCGGCTCTCAGAAAAGGGCGCTTCTTCCTTCTCCCGCAGGGCGGGAGAAGGAAGAAGCGCGTCGAGATTCGGCTGACGCGGCGACGCGAAGACGCGTCACGAGAACGCGATCAACTCCTGCTCCGTCAGCAGAAAATCCAGCTTCTGGTCATGCGGCTCGGTCGGCACGGCGTCGGTCTCCTGGCAAGCGTAGGCGACGCCGACGGCGACGATGCGCTTTTTCGCGCGAAGCTGCGAGAGCGTCGCGTCATAAATGCCTCCGCCATAGCCGAGCCGATAACCCTTGCGGTCGAAGGCGGCGAGCGGCGAGAAAACGATGTCGGGATCGAAGGAGGGCTGCGTCTCGGGGGGCTCGGAAAGGCCGAAGGGGCCCTTCACCAGATCGTCGCCGGGCGTGAAGGCGCGGAAGATCAGCGGGCGTTTCACGGCCGTCATCACCGGCAGGGCGGTGGCGATCTTCGCGGCGGCCAGCGCCTCGATGAGCGGGCGGGTGTTGAGCTCGCTGCGAATCGGCCAATAGACCGAGACGACTTCCCCGGTCTCGGGCGCGCGCGGCGCGAATTCGCGGACCAGAGCCAGCGCGCGTTCGGCCACGCGCAGAGAGGCGGCGTGGGCCTCCTCATGGGAGACGAGGTCGCGGCGGGAGAGCGTCCGCCGGCGCAGTTCGGTCTTGGCGTCGACGGCGGTCATGTAAGCGTTCTGGCGTCCGATAGTGTGAAGTGCGGGCCGCGTGAGCCGTGGGACATCGATCCCGGGAACCTACAACGTAGGTGGGCGCCGTAGTGACCGAGCCCACGGGCAAGGTCAGGGACAGCTCCCTTAGAGATCGATAAGGCCCCGGGGAATTAAAGTCCGACACGCACCCCGCAGCGCCGCTCCGACAATGTAATCCCGACTGGGCGGGAACGCCAGAGGCGGCGGCGCATCGCTTGCGCGCGCGTATCTTTTTTGATACACCACTTCGCTCGATGACAGAGAGCTTCGAGCCGATCCCGCTCCGTTTCTGGCGCACGATTGCCGGCCGGGAGCCCGTGCGCGAATGGCTGAACGAATTGCCGCTCGACGATCGTCGGGCGATCGGGCGCGACATGATGAAGGTTCAGTTCGGCTGGCCGGTCGGCTTGCCCCTGTGCCGCGCTCTGAGCGGCGGCTTGTGGGAAGTTCGCTCGTCTCTGTCGAGCAGACGGGAGGCCCGCGTATTGTTCGGTTTTCACGAGGGCCGTTTGATCGCCTTGCATGCGTTCATCAAGAAGACCCAACGTACGCCGGGGGAAGAGCTGACGCTCGCGCGACAAAGGCTGAAAGAGGTCGCATCATGGTGACGAAAAAGGAAAGCTCCCGAGAAAATCCGCATATCGGCTCGACTTTCGAGAGCTGGCTGGATGAGCAGGGCCTTCGTGAGGAGGTCACTGCCGCAGCGATCAAAGAAGTGATTGCCGCGCAGCTTTCCGCCGAGATGAAGAAAAAGGGCATCACCAAAGCGCGGATGGCCGAGATGATGGAGACGAGCCGCGCTCAGATCGACCGGCTGCTCGACCCCAAAAACAATAGCGCGACGCTGGAAACTCTCGTGCGGGCGGCGAAAGTCGTCGGCCGACGATTGCGGTTCGAGCTCGTGTGAACTGGGTGGCCCCGGTCACGCGTGCTCGAACGGCCGCCGGCGCTCGCGATAGGGCCGGCGCGAGTGCTCGCCCCAGCGGGCGAGGCGCTCGATGCGCGTCAGAGTGAACAGGCCGAAGGGCGGCAGCACGCGCCGCTCGGTCAGCCGCATGTCGCGGCGCTGGTCGATCCAGTCGCCGATGATCGACCACGGAAATTGCGGCCGCCAGCCGAGCGTCGCCGAAAAGCTCTCGCCGATGAGCCCCTCCAGCGCCGACATCGGCCACTCCTGCGAGCTCACATGATTGACGAGCACGATCTCGCCGCCCGGCCGCACGACGCGGGCGAACTCGTCCAGCGTCTCCTCCGGGTCGGGCACGACGGTCAGCAGATAGGGCGCGACGACGCAGGCGAAGCTGGCGTCCGCGAAGGCGAGCCGGTTCGCGTCCATGCGGGCGAGGCCGGCGACATTGGTCAACCCCTCGCGGGCGACGCGGGCGGAGGCGCGCTGCAGCATATGCTCGGAGAGATCGACGCCGACGACGCGCGCCTTGTCGCGGAACATGGGCAGCTCGAGGCCGGTGCCGACGCCGACGTCCAATATGCGGCCGTCGGCGCGCGAGGCGATCGTCGCCACGGCCCGCCGTCCGGGGCCGAGCACATTGGAGAAGACGAGGTCATAGACAGGCGCCCAGCGCGCGTAGGCCGCCTCTATCGCCTGACGATCGAGGCCATGCTCGAAAAAACCGAAACCGGAGACGCCGCGCGCGTCGCTCATCATGCGCTCCGGTCGAGTTCGAGCGCGGGCTCGGGCGTGGCGGGCTCGGTCGCCTCCGCCTGCGCGATGAAACCGCCGCCCAGCACGCGGCCGCGCTCGTCGTCACGCTCGTAGAAGACGCAGGCTTGGCCCGGCGAAACGCCGAATTCTCCCGCCTCGAAGACGACCTCCGCGCCGCCGCCCGGGAGCGGCCGCAGCAGCGCCGGCGTCGGCGGACGGGTGGAGCGCACGCGCGCCGAGATGGGCAGGCCCTCGGCCGGCAGAGCGGCGAGATCGCCGGCTCCGATCCAATTCACGTCGCGCAGAGCGACGCGGCGCGTCTCCAGCGCCTCGCGCGGGCCGACGACGACCTGCGCCTTGGCGGCGTCGAGCCGCACGACGAAGAGCGGCTCCGCGGCGCGGCCGGAGACGGCGGCGCCGAGTCCGAGGCCGCGACGCTGGCCGATGGTGTAATGGATGACGCCGGCGTGGCGGCCGAGCACGCGCCCGTCCACATGAACGATGTCGCCGGGCACGGCCGCCTCGGGAGCGAGGCGCTCGACGAGATCGGTGTAATGGCCGCTCGGCACGAAACATATGTCTTGGCTGTCCGCCTTCTCGGCGACGTCGAGGGAAAAGCGCCGCGCGAGCTCGCGCACGTCGGATTTGGCGTATTCGCCGAGCGGGAAGCGCAGCATGTCGAGCTGCGCGCGCGTCGTCGCGAAGAGAAAATAGCTCTGGTCGCGGGAGGCGTCCATGGCGCGGTAGAGCGCGCGGCCGCCGCGATCGTCCGCCCGCGAGGCGATGTAATGGCCGGTGGCGAGAGCGTCGGCGCCGAGATCCTTGGCGGTGTCGAACAGATCGACGAATTTCACGAATTGATTGCAGGCGACGCAAGGGACCGGCGTCTCGCCGCTGGCGTAGCTCTGCGCGAAAGTGTCGATGACCGTCTCGCGGAAACGGGTCTCATAGTCGAGCACGTAATGGGGGATGCCGAGCCGCGCCGCCACCTGGCGGGCGTCGTGAATGTCCTGGCCGGCGCAGCAGGCGCCCTTGCGATGCGTCGCCTCGCCATGGTCGTAGAGCTGCAGCGTGACGCCGACGACATCATAGCCCTCTTCGCGCAATAGCGCGGCGACGACGCTGGAGTCGACGCCGCCGGACATCGCCACCACGACGCGCGTCTGCGCCGGCGGCTTGGGCAAATCGAGGCTGTTGAGGAGGCGAGCGCCGGCCGTCGTCATCGTCTGGGACCGTCCGAAGAGCGTTTCACGAGACCCGAGGGCGGGCGTCAAATCCGCTCGAACGGCTCGCAATTCGTTGTAAACCATTATCTGTCCCGCGAGGCAATCCGCCCGAGCCGTCCCCGGCGACGCTCCGTCAGCCTCTATCTGCCGCGCGTTTCCGCCCGTTCAAGGCCGAGAGCGGTGTTTTCTGGCGTCCGGCGGCGTCGAAATTGGCGGGATCGAGAAAGGCCTCGAAGGCGGCCTTGCGCGCCGGCCACTCGCTGTCGAGCATGGAGAACCAGGCCGTGTCGCGATTGCGGCCCTTGACGATCATATGCTGGCGGAAGAGCCCCTCCGGCGAAAAGCCGAGCCGAAGCGCGGCGGCCTTGGACTTCTCATTGGCGTCGTCGCATTTCCAGACATAGCGGCGGCAGCCGAGCGTCTCGAAGGCGTGGGCGGCGAACAAATATTGCGCCTCCGTCGCCGCGGCGGTGCGCTGCAGCGCCGGAGAATAGAGCACCGAGCCTACTTCGACGGCGCGATTCGCCGGTTCGATGTTCAGATAGGCCTGGAAGCCGAGGGCGCGGCCGTCGCGATTGTCGAGCACGGCGAAGAAGAGCGGGTCGTCCGCGGCCGCCTTGCGCTCCATATCGGCGCGGAAGGCGGCCGGATCGGGGAAGGGGCCGACGAATATGTAGCGCCACAGCGCCTCGCGCTCGTCGCCATGCGTCGCCGCATAGAGATCGTCGACATGCGCCGGCGCGAGCGGGACGAGCGTCGTCAACTGTCCAGAAAGGCGCAGGCGCGTCGGAGGAGCGAAGGGGGCCATGAGCGGAGCGGTGACGGGCGCCTCATGCGGAGCAGGCCGGTCCGGCGGCGGTTGTGACATTTTTGTCTCATGGTCGGGAGGAATGCGACGCTGCCGCTCATACCCTATCGCAGTGGCATGGAACATGCCCTAGCTTCTTCATCCGATAAGTCTCGACCGGCGTCCACGTCGGCGCGGGGGAGGAGCGGCGACCCGAGGTTTCGAACTCCTGCGGGGGAGAAGTTTCGATGCTCTATTCCGTTGTGATTCTCGTCTGCTCGCTCTCGGTCTCGCCGAGCGAATGCCGACCCGAGACCGCGATAGATGTCGTCCTGGGCCCAAAAGTGGCGAGCCAGGCGCAATGCGGCTTCCTGGGGCAGGCCACGATCGCCCGCACGACGCTGGCTCCGCGTGAGGGCCAGGAATATCTCAAGATCGTCTGCCGTCGCGGTGAGGCGTGACCTCATCTTGCGTGACCTGGTCGAGCAGCCGAGCGCGCGGGTGTCATATTCCTGCCGTATTGTCCCACGGCCGCATCGCTGCTAAGAGGCCGCCGTGTCATGTGGTGAGGGTCGAGGCGGTTCGATGGCGGCGATGAAAATTCTCGCAGGCAACTCTAATCGCGCGCTCGCCGAGGCGATCGCCGCCTATGTCGGCGTGCCTTTGTGCCGGGCGCAGGTGCGGCGCTTCGCCGATATGGAGGTCTTCGTCGAGATTCAGGAGAATGTGCGCGGGCAGGACACTTTCGTCGTGCAGTCGACCTCGGCGCCGTCGAACGACCATCTGATGGAGCTGCTCATCATGATCGACGCGCTGCGCCGCGCGTCGGCGCGCCGCATCACCGCGGTCATCCCCTATTTCGGCTACGCCCGCCAGGATCGCAAAGGCACGTCGCGCACGCCCATCTCGGCCAAGCTCGTCGCCAATCTCATCACCCGCGCCGGCGCCGACCGCGTGCTGACCGTCGATCTGCACGCTGGGCAGATCCAGGGCTTCTTCGATATTCCGACCGATAATCTCTTCGCCGCGCCGGTCATGGTCGCCGACATCAAATCGCACGCCAAGCTGCCGAATGCGATGGTGGTCTCGCCCGACACCGGCGGCGTGGTGCGCGCCCGCGCCCTCGCCAAGCGCATCGATGCGCCGCTCGCCATCGTCGACAAGCGCCGCGAGCGCGCCGGCGAATCGGAAGTGATGAACATCATCGGCGACGTCGTGGGGCGCAATTGCATCCTCGTCGACGACATCGTCGATTCCGGCGGAACTCTGTGCAACGCCGCCGAGGCGCTGCTCGCGGCGGGCGCGATCTCGGTCTCGGCCTATATCACCCATGGCGTGCTGTCGGGCGCGGCGGCCGAGCGCGTCGCCGCCTCCAAGCTGAAAGAGCTGGTGCTGACCGACACGATCGCGGCCACGTCCGCGGTGCAGGAGGCGCGCAACATTCGCGTCATCTCGATCGGCGCGCTGATCGGCGAGGCCATCGCCCGCACGGCGCGCGAGGAGAGCGTGTCCAGCCTGTTCGATTGATCGATTCGCGCTCGCTTCTCCCCTTGTGGGAGAAGGGGCGGAGTTTGTGAGCACATGATCGAGCCCGTCCCCGCCCGCTTCAATCTCGCCCGCTATTGCATCGCCGATCACGCGCGCGCCCATCCGGGCAAGACGGCGATCGTCATCGTCGGCGACGAGGGCGAGCAGAACTGGACCTATGCCGCGCTGGACCGTGATGTGCGCGCGCTGGCGGCGGGCTTTCGCGGTCTCGGCCTTTCGTCCGGCGCGCGGGTGATGATCCGCATGGGCAATGAGGCGGGCGCGGTCCTCTCCTATTTCGCGGCCATCGCCGCCGGCTATGTCGCGCTGCTCGCCTCCTCGCAGCTCACTTTCGAGGAGGCCTCGTTCCTGCTCGAAGATTGCGGCGCCGCGGCGCTCGTGCTCGGTCGCGATTTCGAAGGCGAAAATCACTCGCGCGAAGGCGTCGCGGTCCTGCGCGGCGATGATCTCGCGCGTCTCGTCCAAGGCGCGCCGCTCGAGGATTACGCCGACACCGCCGCCGACGATCCCGCCTATCTCGTCTACACCTCCGGCACGACGAGCCGGCCCAAGGGCGTGCTGCATGCACATCGCGCGGCCTGGGCGCGCCGGCCGATGTATGCGTATTGGCAGGGTCTCACATCGGCGGATGTGATGCTGCACGCCGGCGCGATGAATTGGACCTATACGCTCGGCGTCGGCGTCGTCGATCCGCTCGCCAATGGCGCTTGCGCCGTGCTCTACAATGGCCGGCCCGACCCGTCTGTCTGGCCGCGCCTCATCGAGCGTCATCGCGCGACGATCTTTGCCGCCGTTCCCGGCGTCTATCGCCAGATTCTCAAATATGCGGCGCTCGAGACGCATGATCTCTCGAGCCTGAGGCATGGGCTCACCGCAGGCGCCGCTTTGTCGCCGAGCCTGCTCGAGGAATGGCGCGCGCGCGCGAAGACCGAGCTCTTCGAGGCCTTCGGCATGAGCGAAATCTCGACCTTCGTGTCCAGCGCGCCGACTGTTCCCGTGCGGCCGGGCTCGCCCGGGCGGCCGCAGCCGGGCCGTATCGTGGCGGCGCTGCCGCGCGAGGAGGGGACCGAGCCGCTCGGCGCCGGCGAGACCGGCGTGCTCGCCGTGCGCCGCGACGAGCCGGGCTTGATGCTGCGCTATTGGAACCGGCCGGACGAAGAGAAGGAAGCTTTTCGCGGCGACTGGTTCGTCTCCGGCGATCTCGTCGAATTCGACGCCGACGGATACATGTGGCACCACGGCCGCGCCGATGAGGTGATGAACGCTCTCGGCTATCGCGTCTCGCCGGCGGAAGTGGAGAAATGTCTCTTGGCTCATCCGTTCATCGCCGATGCGGCGATCGCGGAACGGCCCGGCCGCGACGATCAGACGATCATCAAGGCCTATGTCATCCTTCATGATGGAGCGACGCTGGGCGAGGAGGATATCCTCGCCCATTGCGCCGAACATCTCGCAGCCTATAAGCGGCCGCGACAAATCGTTTTTCTCGAGGGCCTGCCGCGCAATCGCAACGGCAAGCTGATGCGCGCGGCCTTGCCCTAGATCACGTTCCCGAAACGAACATGCGCTTTCAAATAAGTCGAGAGCGCATTCGGACGTGATTTGTCCGAATGCGCTCTAATCTCGTCAGGCCTTGCGACGATCGCGCAGCGCGCGCGACGAAATGCTGGTGACGGGCGCCGCTTCGGCATCGGCGTCATTGGAGGCGACGAGAGCCGGCTTCTCGAAATTCTTGAAGGAGGCTTTTTCTTCCTTCGCATTCGTGGGCTTGCGCTCGGAGCGGATTTCCGTCGATTCTGCCGTGCCGAACAGCACGCCGCCTTTCTCGACCTCGATCTCGCCATAGATCCACTTGCCCTCGACACGCCCTGTCGAGCGGACGATGAGCAATTGCTTGATGGTGATATCGGTGCCGATGCGGCCATAGATATCCGCGTCGGAGACCGAGATCGCGCCATTGACGACGCCCGACGGGCCGACGATCAGCTGGCTGCACGAAATTTCGCCGTCGACGGCGCCGTCGACGACGATCGTGTCCTGCGCTTTCACCGAACCCGTCAGCGACACGCCTTCGCCGATATAGACGACGTTCTTTTCTTCAGGTCGAAAGTCTTTCACCACAATGGTCTCCTTTTTTTGCGCCGTTTACCGGCTTCTTCGAATTAGATTTTCTCGGAGGGCGGGGCGACGTAGCTGCGCAGTCCCGCGGCTTCGAAATTGGTCCATGAACGTTCGAGCCAAGTGCGGACATAGCCGCGGAGCACGAAGGAGCGCGGCCGATTTTCGGCGCCGCGCGCGGGCTCGTCGAACACGAAAGCAGAAAATGGCAGCCCGGTGAGCTCCACGGCCTCATAGGCGAGCGGATCGAGCCGCGGCACGATGATTTCGCGGTTGGCGTCGCTCTCGCCGAGATAGCGTCGAGAAAAGCGGGCGTTCTCCTGAAAGAAATTGGAGCCGTTGATGAAGTTCTTGACGATGCGATATTCGCATTTGCCCTTGTAGGGCCCCATCTCCTCGATCTCGGAGAGCGAGGCGACGGACGCGCCGATGAGATGCAGCACCAGCACGCGCGCCTCGCCGCGCGACGCCGCGTCGAGCAGGCCGACATCCTCCATGAAACGCAGCGTGCGCGTGAGCTGTCCGGCTTTGATGTCGACGATGGTGACGGCGTTGTGCTCGGTGAGGCTTTCGACGAGACGCGCCTGATGGCGCACGTCCCTGATGTCGATGATCTCTGCGATATCGGGATAGAAGCGTTTCAATGCGCCGGTCGGCGCCTGCGTGTCGTAGACGCGCACTGCGCGGTTCGCCATCTGCAGGAAGTCGATGAGAAGCCTCGTCACCGTCGTCTTGCCAACTCCGCCCTTGTCGGCTCCGACCAGAACGAGCGGCGATGCGAGCATTATCTTGATTCCTCGGAATGATCTGCGACGCGCCGCTCCGTCGATGAAACGCGTGGACGCGACGCTCTACGATGAAACTTGTGGGAATCGCCTAGGCGATAGTACTTAGTTCATAATGAGACAATTCGAGGTTACGATCGCTTTGTCAATGCCAACCCTAGGTGGAATGAAATTGAATCGGGGATAAGAAACACATCAGTAATAACACATGTGACGGCGACGAGTCGATCGCGTCGCACGCGTCGCGTGTCGATGTTTCGAGAGATGGTTGATCTGCGAGAGGCTTACACGGCGACAGAGTGTCGAGCGGCCTTGGCTTCGAGATAGGCGTCGAAGGCGGCTGCGGCGAGACGCGCGAAGGGACGGCCGCGCGGCGCGATCGTCAGGCGGCGTCCGTCGAGCGCGACGAGGCCTTCGTCGACCAGCGTCGCAAGGCGCGGCAAGGCGTCGTCGAAAGCGTTCTCACGAAAATCATGCGCCGCCGCGACGGCCCCGAAATCGACTGAGAAATCACACATCAAGCGTTCGATGACGGCGCTGCGCGCTCTATCTTCCGCGGTGAAGGCGAGGCCGCGCGAAATGGGCAGACGCTCCGCCTCGACGGAACGGCGCCAGTTCCCCGTGTCGCCGATATTGCCCACATAGCCTTGCGGTAGACGGCCGATGGAAGAGACGCCGAGGCCGATGAGCGCATCGGCCTCGTCGGTCGTGTAGCCTTGGAAATTGCGATGTAATTTGCCATTGCGCGCGGCCAGCGCCATCGTGTCCTGCGGCCGTGCGAAATGATCGAGGCCGATCGCCTCGAAGCCTTCCGCCTCCAGCGTCGCGCGCACCGCCTCCGCCTGAGCGAGGCGTTCATTCGCGCCGGCGAGCGCCGCCTGGTCGATCAGTTTTTGATGCACGGCGAACCACGGCACATGGGCGTAGCCGAAAACGGCGAGCCGGCTCGGCGAGAGACCTGCGGCGAGTTTCGCCGTGCGGATGACGTCGTCGACGCTCTGCTCCGGCAGGCCGTACATCAGATCGAAATTGATCGCCTCGAGTCCGGCGGCGCGCAGTATGGCGACGCAGCGCTCCACCACCTCATAGGGCTGCTCGCGGCCGGCCGCTTTCTGCACATGCGGATTGAAATCCTGCACGCCGAGCGAGACGCGATTGACGCCCGACGCGACCAGCGCGTCGGCGAGCGCGGCGTCGACGAGGCGTGGGTCGAGCTCGATCGCATGCTCGACGTCGCGCGCGATGTCGAACTGCTCGCCGAGCACATGCGCCACCTCGCGGAAGCGCGAGGGGCCGAGCATGCTCGGCGTGCCGCCGCCCCAATGAATGGAGCGCACATGGCGCGCCGGCGTCGAGGCTGCGACGAGCTCGATCTCGCGCAGCAGCGTCTCCTTATAGGAGGTGAGCGGCGCGTCTTGGCGCAGCGCCTTGGTGTGGCAGCCGCAATAGGTGCAGATCGCCGGGCAGAAGGGCACATGCAGATAGAGTGACAGATTCGCCTGCGGCGAGAGCTCGGCGAGCCAGCGCGCAGCTTGGTCCGGCCCGACATCCGCCGAGAAATGCGGAGCGGTGGGATAGCTCGTGTAACGCGGCGCCGAACGTTCGGCGAGAGCGAGAGAGGCGCTGGTCATATGTGTCGGCTCCGATCGCGAGGGGGGCTCCCGCGGCTCCTCGCAGGATCATTTAGACCTTGCCGGCCGGCTTCGCAAAAGACTCGTGCGACAGAAAGCTCGACGTCCGGCGGCGTCCGACGGCCGGGGTGACGAATTTTCTTGTCCGCAGCCTTTGTCTTCGCGCAGGGAGAGCGCAATATTCTTCAGCGATTCGCAGATGATTTCCCGGAGCCCTCCATGTCGAAATTTCCCGGAGCCACGGCCCTGGCCGCGAGCCTCGGCCTGGCCCTCGCGGCCGGCCTGCCGAGCTTCGCGCCGCCCGCCGGCGCGGCGCAGCCGGGCGTCGCCGGCCGCTATGCGATCCTGCGCGCCGGCGACAAGGACACGGGCTGCATGCTGACGCTCGACGACCGCGGCCGCGGTCCCGGCGGCTTCCGCGCCCAGCTGGCGCCCGCCTGTCGCGACCAGGGCGTCGTCATCTTCGATCCGGTGGGCTGGTCGCTCGAGCGCGGCCGTCTCGCGCTCACCGCCCGCAAAGGCCACAAGGCGCATTTCGACCAGGAGCCCGACGGGCTCTGGCGCCGCGACGCCAAGGAAGGCAAGGCGCTGTCGCTGCGGCGCCTGTGACGTTTCCAGACGAAAAAGGCCTCCCGGAGGGGAGTCCGGGAGGCCCAGCACTCGCCGTCGCGCGAGAGGGGGCGGGGAGGCGGCGGCGGGCTTCGGCGCCCCTGGCTGTAACCAGACGCCGAATTCTATGAAGCGCGAATATCAGTTGCAGACCTGCACGCGGCGATAGGCGACGACATTGCCCCAGCCGTCGACGACCGGCTGATTGGCCGGATAGCAGCCGCCATAGCCATAGCCGCCGCCGTAATAGGGCTGCGAGGCGGCCGCCGCCACGGCGCCGACCGCGAGAGCGCCGAGCACGCCCGCGGCGACCGGAGCGCCCCAACCGGAACCGTGATGGCCGTAGCCGCCATAGCCCCAGCCGGGTCGGCCATAGCCGCCGCCGTGACCCCATCCGCCGCCGTGATGGCCCCATCCGCCGCCGTGACCCCAGCCGCCATGATGATAGCCCCAGCCATCGGCGCGGGCCGGCGTGGCGGCGCCCACAGTGGTCGCGGCGATGACGCCGGCGATCGCGATTGCGGCGATTTTCGTGATGCTCGCGCCCATGGACGCTCTCCTTCGCTCATTCGGCCGCGCCCTGCGCCGGCCGGCAATTCCTGATGACGAAGGAAAGGTTAACCTCGCGAAGCTGAACGGCGCATGGCCGCTCCGTTCATCTGGCCTTCAGGAAAGCGGGCAAAAAACGAATCAGCCGACGCGCTTCCAGCCATCCATGCCGAGCCGCTCCTGTGGCAGGAAGCGGGACTTATAGGCCATTTTGCGGGAGCCATCGACCCAATAGCCGAGATAGAGATGCGGGAGGGCGGCGCGGCGCACACGCTCGACATGGTCGAGAATCATGAAGGCGCCGAGCGAGCGCTCTTCCAACGTCGGATCGTAGAAGGAATAGACCATCGACAGGCCGTCGGCGAGATAATCGGTCAGGCAGCAGGCGATCAGCCGGTCCGGCCCGCCATTGGGGCCGGGCAGGCGATACTCGATGAGTCGCGTCTCGACATGGCTGTCCTCGACCATCATCTGATAGTCGACCATGCTCATGTCGGCCATGCCGCCGTCATTGTGCCGCGCTCCCACATAGGCGCGAAACAGCGCATATTGCTCGGTCACGGCATGGGGGCGGCGGGCCTCGGCGAAGAGGTCGGCGTTGCGCCGCGCCACCCGGCGCAAGCCCTTGGATTGCTGAAACTCTTCGACCTTCACGCGCACCGAGACGCAGGCCCGGCAGGTCTCGCAGGCCGGCCGATAGGCGATGGTCTGCGAGCGGCGGAAGCCAGATTGCGTCAAAGTGTCGTTGAGCGCCGGCGCGCGGCGGCCGATGAGATGGGTGAACACCTTGCGCTCGTCGCGCCCGGGCAAATAGGGGCACGGCGCCGGCGAGGTGAGATAGAATTGCGGCGCGTCGCGGGGTTCTCTCGTCACGCTGGTCTCGTCCTGTCGCCGAATTCGATATACCGCACGCTCCGACGCCTTCCAGCGCGGGCAGACCGGGATATTAGAATCGACGCCCGCGGCGCGCCAAGAATTTTTCGCCTAGAGGGCGCGATCGGCGCGCCGCAGGACGATCACATCCGCCAGAATGTCGTGCAGGCAGCGCTTGTCCGGGGTGATGAAGGTGACGAGCAGCAAAGGCGGGAACAGCCAGCTCACATAAAAGAGCACGCCCTGGACGGCCGCATTGAGGAAAGGCGCGGGCTGGCCATCGGCGAGTCGGACCTCGAGGTCCATGGCGCGCATTCCCGGCGTCGCCCGCCGCCAGCCGGAGACGGTGAGGCCGTTGTAGAAAAAGGCCACGAGCGGAAACAGCGGCGGCAGCAGCAGAGCCGACAGGCCGAAGCTCAACACCAGCAGCCCGAGCCACAGCGCCGCCGACAACAGCGCCACGGCGAAGAAATCGAGGCAGACGGCGAGGATGCGGCGGCTGCGCACGCCGGCGAGCGCCTCGCGCGGCGGGAGCGGCGCCGGCCCCGGCGAGACCGGATAGGTGCGGCCGTCGCCGCCGGCTTCGTACATTTTCGTCGTGTCCTCTCTCGTCGATACCGCGGCAGATGTCGGGGGCGTGGGGGCGAGCGTCAAGCTCGGACGGGAGGAAAGCGGGGATTATTTCGTCTCGCGCTTGACGGCGCCGGTCGTGGCTTGGCATGCCTCCCCTCCGCCCTGGATGCGGGCGCCGCGCCAGCCCTCCAGAGCCCCCCAAGGCTCCCAAGCCCCCAACGCCCAGAGGAGAAGGTCATGGCCAGCAACAGGGTCGCCGCCCGAGAGATGGAGGCCAGCGCCGGCGTCGATCCGACCGGCGAGGTGAATGGCGGCCATTTGCGCGCCTTCATCGAACGCATCGAGCGACTCGAGGAGGAGAAGCGCGCCATCGCCGACGACATCAAGGATGTCTACGGCGAGGCCAAGAGCACCGGCTTCGATCCCAAAATCATGCGCAAGATCGTCTCCCTGCGCCGGCAGGACAAGCACAAGCGCGCGGAAGAAGAAGAGATTCTCGATCTCTATATGTCCGCCCTCGGCGAATGACCCACCGGCCTGAGCCTCGACTGGTAAGCCTCCGTTAACCATAACTCCTTAACGCTCGACTCCATCGCGCCTGCTTCGAACAGGGCGTCCGCGCGAGGGAACGAGTGGCTTCCGCCAGGTCTCAGAGCCGCGCTGCGGCAACGACGTTGATCGCTTTGTCGCTGGCTGCGCCGGCGGCGATCGCCCCCCTGCGTCCGGCGCAGGGGCAGACGCTTTCGCCCTCCTCGCTCGACATCACGCCTTTGCGCGATCTGCCGGCCGTGCCGTCCATTCCCGGCATGGAGGCGGCTCCGCCCAGCATCACGCAGCCCATGACGCCGGAGCGACGTGCCGCTCCGGAAATTTCCCCCGGCGCGCCCAATTACGGACTGCCGCGCGTGCGTGCGCGCCTGCCGAGGCCCAATCCGCCGCCGCCGCCCCTGAAGCCGCCGCCGCTCTCGCCGGCGCATCCGCTGCCGCCGCTCGAGGCTTATAAGACCTCGGTCTACGCCAAGGAGAAGATCAGGCGTCAGGCCAAGCTGCGCATGCGCGGCTTTCGCGGCGCGCTGGATCTGCCGGCCGAGCGTCCGCCGCCGCCCAATGTCGCGCTGCCAGCGCAGATCCCGGCGAAGCCCAAACCGCTGGTCGACGCCAATCCCTACGCGCCGCTCGGCCTGGGGGTGGGCTCGCTGCGCCTCTACCCCTACGCCGAGCCGACCTATGGCTATGACACCAACCCCAATCGCGTGACCTCCGGCGTCCAGGGCTCCAAATTCTTCCGCGTCGACGCGGGGCTGCGGCTGCGCTCGGAATGGATGCGCGACGAGATTCAAGGAAATCTGCGGCTCGGCTATGTCGATTATTTCAGCGTCGAAAACGCCGATCGGCCCGATGGCGTCGGCGACGTTTTCTATCGCTGGGATGTCGCGCGCGACACGAAGGTGAAGTTCGAAGGAAAGTTCACGCTCGACTCGCAGCGGCCCGGCGCGCCGGGCCTCGTCACCAGCCTGCCCAATGTCATCGTCGTCAATCGGCCGCTCATCGTCTCGCTCGGGACGGCCGTCGGCGTGACGCAGAGCTTCGGCCGGCTCGACGCGACGATGCGCGGAACCTTCGACCGCTGGATCTATCAGAACGCCAATTACAACGACGGCTCCACGCTCAATCTGATGAGCACGAGCTACAATGATCCAGGGCTCAATCCACGTCTCGCCTATGAGCTCAATCCGTCGATGAAGCCCTATGTCGAGGCGACGATCGACAAACGCACACACGACAGCTGGCTCGATCCTTATGGCTATGCGCGCGACAGCACCGGCGTCTCGGGCCGAATCGGCACGACCTTCAAGATCACCGATCTCGTCAAAGGCGAGGCCTCGGGCGGCTATGCGCAGCGCGATTACGCCGATCCGCGCCTGCCGCGCCTGCGCGGGCCGATCATCGACGCCGCCATCATCTATACGGCGACGCCGCTCACGACCATCACGCTGCGCACTGGCACGACGCTCTCCGAGACCACGCTGCAAGGCGCGGCCGGCGTGCTGTCACGCAATGTCACATTCGATGTGACGCATGCGATGTTCCGCAATTTCACCATCACCGCCACCGGCAGCTATCAGACCAATAATTACCAGGGCGCGGATACGTCCGAGCAGGTCGGCACGGCGGGCGTGAAGCTCGAATATAAGCTCACCCGCTCCATCTCGATCAAAGGCAGCTATTTCTGGCAGCGCCTCGTCAGCTCGACGGCGAACTCCAATTTCACCGCCAATGTCATCATGGGCGGGCTTCGCTTCGAGCCGTAGAGGCGCTCTGCTCGGCCCATTTCACGCGGCCGACCTCGAGGCCCCAGACGGCGCCGAGATAGATGAAGAAATAGCGCCAATGGTCGATGTCGATCTGCAGCGCCTGCAGAAAGAACACGAACATCGCCGACCAGATGAGCTGCCCGTGCCGCAGATAGGGCGAGCGCGTCAGCGACAGGCGGAAGCCGACGAAGGTCGTCGTCAGCACGAGGCCGAGAAAGGCGAAGCCGCCGAGCCAGCCATTGGAGGCGAAGGCGTTGATGTAGCTGTTGTGCGGCTCGAGCCCGAAGGTGAGGCGAAATCGCAGCGGCCCCATGCCGTTGGGCCGCTCGACCAGCATGGGCAGCGAGCGTTTCTGATTGCCGAAGCGGCCCGTCGGGCCTTCGTCATAATCCTGCGTCGCCGAGGCGCGCTTGAAGAAGAACTCGCGCACAGAGGGCTCGGTGAGCGCCGCGCCGACGCCCACCACGACGATTCCGACGACGGCGAGCGCCATGAAGCCGATGCGCATCCGCATCTTGCGCGAATCCGCCGTCACCACGGACATGATCGTCATCAGCGCGATCGACACCACCGCCGCGCCCCAGGAGCCGCGCGAGAAGGAGGTGAACAGCGCCGCGCCGGAGAGCGCGAGGCCGGCGAGCGTCACCGGCCAATAGGCCCAGCGGCCGAGCAGCAGGCGCTGCACGAAATAGAGCACGCCCGGCACCATATAGGAGCCGAGAACATTGGGATCCTTGAACGGCGCCATGGCGCGGCCGTCGAGCGTCATCGTCACGGGATTGCCGAACAGGCCCGCCCAGGAGCCGACCGCTATGGCCGCCGCGAGCACGCAGCTTGCCGCATAGCCGCTCATGCACAGGTCGAAGCGCTTCGACGTGTTCTCCGAGAAGAACAGCATATAGAAGACGCCCGTCGTCGAGATGAACAGCGTATGCGTCATGAACTCGACGGGATCGGGCTCGTTCCAATAGGGAATGAGCGAGATGTAGCCGCCGAGCGCCCACAGCACCAGCAAGACGACGCCCGGCAGAACCGCGCAATGGATCCGCACGCCGCCCAGCACCCAGACGATGAGCGTCAGCAGAATGAGCAGGTCATAGGGCGACGGCTCGATGAACACCACCGAGCCGGAAAAGGCGGTGATCCAGAACAGCGCATTGAGCAGCCGCGGATAGTTCAATATCCAGCGGGGCTGTGGCGCGGCCGTCGCGGCCTCGGTCATCGCTTGTCCCATATCGGAACGATCCAGGAGGTCGCGCGCCTTGGGGCGCGACGCGCGCGAGGTGAGGACGGCGCCTCGAGAATTTGCTAGCCTCGTCATGGTTAAGAAAGCGTGACCTTGGCTTGATAGAGCGCTTTCCGCACGAACGGAATCGTTCGTGCGATCGGAATTCGCTCCAAAAGAGACGACAGCGGTTCCGATCCGATCGGAGCCGCCGGCGAAGCGACATCGCGTCGCCTTGCCGACCCGCGATGAAACAGCTTCGTTTCTTTGGTTCCCCGCCCGAATCGAGAAATTGCAAGAGATGAACCAGCAATTTTCGGCGATCCGCCTCCTGCACGAGAAACGGCTCGACGGCGCGCTGCTGCGCGCGGCAGAGGCCGAGGGCGAGGCGGTTCTCGCCTCCCTGCGCAGCTCCCGCGCGGGGCTGAGCGTGCGCGAGGCGGCGCATCGGCTGCGAAGCGTCGGGCTCAACCGCATCGCTCATGAGCGCCGCCCGAGCCTGATGCGCGAGCTCGCCGGCCGTGCGAAGAATCCACTGAATGCTCTCCTGCTCGCCCTCGCCGTCGCTTCTTACGCGCTCGGCGATCTGCGCGCGTCGGTCGTCATCGCCGCAATGGTCGTGCTGAGCGTCGGCCTCGCCTTCTTCCAGGAGCATCGCTCCAACGAGGCCGCCGCGCGCTTGCAGGCCATGGTGCGCACGCACGCCTCCGTGCGCCGGCCGGGCGCGCATACGGCGGATAATTTCGTCGAGGAGCCGATCGAGCGGCTCGCGCCCGGCGACATCGTGCGCCTCTCCGCGGGAGACATGATCCCCGCCGATCTGCGCCTGCTGGAGGCCAAGGATCTCTTCGTCAATCAATCGGCGCTGACCGGCGAATCCATGCCGGTGGAGAAATTCGCGCATTCGGCCCCGGCGAGCGATCCTTTCGCCGCGCAAAATCTCGCTTTGATGGGCGCGAATGTCGTCAGCGGCTATGCGACGGCTATCGTCGTCGAGACGGGGCGGCGCACATGTCTCGGCGCGCTCGCCGACACAATGGCCGGCGCGCGCGTCGAAACGAGCTTCGACAAGGGGCTGACGCGCTTCACACTGCTGATGGTCTGCTTCATGGCGGTGATGGCGCCGGCTGTGTTCGTCATCAATGGCGTCACCAAGGGCGACTGGCTGGAGGCGCTGCTCTTCGCCGTCTCCGTCGCCGTGGGCCTCACGCCCGAAATGCTGCCGATGATCGTGACGGTCAATCTCGCCAAGGGCGCGATCGCCATCGCCAGCAAGAAAGTGATCGTGAAGCGGCTCAACTCCATCCAGAATTTCGGCGCGATGGATGTGCTCTGCACCGACAAGACCGGCACGCTGACGCAGGACCGCATCATATTGAAGCGCCATCTCGACATATTCGGCGAGGAGTCGGACCGCGTTCTGGAATTCGCCTTTCTCAACAGCCATTTTCAATCGGGCTTGAAGAATCTGCTCGATCGCGCCGTGCTCGACCATCACGAATTGGCGACCGCGCTGCGACCCGATCATGAATTCGAGAAGATCGACGAAATTCCCTTCGACTTCGAGCGACGCCGCCTCTCCGTCGTCGTGCGCCGCGACGACGGCCCGCATCTGCTCATTTGCAAAGGCGCTGTGGAGGAGCTCTTCGCCATTTCGGCGCGCTACGAGACAAAGACCGATTGCGGCGCGCTCGATCCTTCGCATCTCGAGGCGGCGCAGCGCGAGACGGAGGAGCTGAACGCGGATGGTTTCCGCGTCGTCGCCGTCGCCTACAAAGAGCTGCCGCCGGAGCAGACGAGCTTTTCCGTCGCCGACGAGAGCGCGCTGACGCTGCTCGGCTATATCGCCTTTCTCGATCCGCCCAAGGAGAGCGCGGCGCCCGCCATAGCGGCGCTCGCCAAAGCCGGCGTCGCGGTGAAGATATTGACCGGCGACAATGACATCGTCACGCGCAAGATCTGCAAGGATGTGGGGCTCGAGGTCGGGCGCATCGTGCTCGGGTCGCAGATCGAGACGATGAGCGAGGAGGATTTGTCGGCTCTCGCTTCGGAGACGAGCGTTTTCGCCAAGCTCTCGCCGCCGCAGAAGGCGCGCGTCATCGATGCGCTGCATCGCAAGGGCCATGTCGTCGGCTATCTCGGCGACGGCATCAATGACGGGCCGGCGCTGAAGGCGGCCGATGTCGGAATTTCTGTCGACACGGCCGTCGACGTCGCCAAGGAGACGGCCGATATCATCTTGCTCGAGAAAAGCCTCGCCGTGCTCGGCGACGGCGTGCTCGAGGGCCGCAAAGTGTTTGCCAACATCACCAAATATATCAAGATGGGCGCGAGCTCCAACTTCGGCAATATGTTCAGCGTGCTCGGCGCGAGCGTGTTCCTGCCCTTTTTGCCGATGACGCCCATACAGGTGCTCACCAATAATCTGCTCTATGATTTTTCGCAGACGGCGATCCCGACCGACAATGTCGATGCGGAATATCTCGAGCGGCCGCGCCGCTGGGACATAGACAATATCGCCAAATTCGTGCTCTGCGTGGGGCCGATCAGCTCGATCTTCGATTATGCGACTTTCGCGCTGATGATCTACGCTTTCGGCGCTTGGACCGATCCGGCGCTGTTCCAGAGCGGCTGGTTCGTCGAATCGCTGCTGACGCAGACGCTCATCATCCACATCATCCGCACGGCGCGGATTCCCTTCATCGAGAGCCGGGCGAGCAATGCGCTGCTGCTGACGACGTTGGTCGTCTGCGTCATCGGCGCGGCGCTGCCCTTCTCACCGATCGCCGGCGTCTTCGGCTTCACGCCGCTGCCGCCGCTCTATTGGCCGGCGATTTTCTCATTCCTGATCTGCTATAGCGTGCTGGCGCATTTGGTGAAGAGCTGGTTCGTGAGGAAGTGGGGGATGTGATGGAGGCGGGAACTTCGTGTTCTATTCCTTCTCCCACGAGTGGGAGAAGGAATTGCGCGCATTCTGCGAGATTTCGGGAGCCCTCGGATCATGACATTCGGCGCGCAGGACGAGACCGTCCGCTTTCTCATGGCGCAAGGCGAGGACGCACAGACGATCGTCACGCATATCTCGATCGTCGTGTTGACGAAGGAGCGTGTCTATAAGCTCAAGCGCGATGTCGTCTTTCCCTATCTCGATTTTCATACGCCGCAGATTCGCTCGGCGATGTGCGAGCGCGAATATGCGCTCAATCGCCGCACGGCGCCGCAGCTCTATCTCGCCGTGCGCCGCATCACGCGCGAGGACGATGGCGCGCTCACCTTCGACGGCGATGGCGCGCTCGTCGACGCCGTCGTCGAGATGCGGCGCTTCGAGGAGGACAATCTCCTCGACAATCTCGCCGTCGCCGGCCATCTCTCGGCGCCGCTCATAGAGCGGCTCGCCGAGCGCATCGCGCTGTTCCATGATAGCGCGGAAGTGATCGAGGGGCGCGGCGGCGCGTCGGTCATGGCCTCGCTGCTCGATCTCGGCGAGGCGAGCTCGCTCGCCAAATCGACGGTCGTTTCGGCGCAGGAGAGGCGCGTGCTCGCCGATGAGCTGCGGGCGGCGGCGCAAAAGCATGGCGCGCTGCTCGATCGCAGGCGCGATATGGGCAAGGTGCGCCGCTGTCACGGCGATCTCACTTTGCGCAACATCTGCCTCGTCGACGGCGAGCCGACGCCTTTCGATTGCATCGAATTTTCCGACGCGCTGGCGACGATCGATGTTCTCTATGATCTCGCCTTTCTGCTGATGGATATGCGTCGGCGCGGGCTAAATGTGCTCGCCGCTTTCGCACTCAATCGTTATCTCGATCATCGTGACGAGGCGGAGGGGCTGCCGCTGCTGCCCTTCTTCATGGCTCTGCGCGCCGCGATCCGCGCCGATGTCGCAGCCGCGCGCGCGCTGGACGCGGACGCCGATCATGCCGCGCTGAATGAGGAGACGCGTGATTATTTCGATCTCGCTCGCGCGCTGCTGCGGCCCGCGACGCCGCGCATCGTCGCGATCGGCGGGCTCAGCGGCTCCGGCAAGTCCAGTGTCGCGGCGGCTTTGGCTCCGCTCGTCGGCGCCGCGCCCGGCGCGCGAACGCTCAACAGCGATCGATTGCGCAAAAGGCTATTCGGCGTCGCGCCCACATCGCCGCTGCCGCAGGAGGCTTATACGGCGGCCGTTTCCGCACGGGTCTATGAGGCGATACAGAATGAGGCGTCGCGTGTCGCTTCTTTCGGCTGGTGCGTCATCGTCGACGCCGTTTATGCGCGCGAGAGCGAGCGCGATGCGCTCGAAGAGGCGGCGCGGCGCGTGGGCGTTTCTTTCGCGGGATTTTGGCTCGAGGCCGACGGGTCGCTTCGTGTCTCGCGCGTTGGCGCGCGGCGGGGCGACGTGTCGGATGCGACGCAGGAGATCGCGGCGCGGCAGCACAATTACGATCTCGGCGAGATGCGATGGACGCGTATCGACGCATCACGGGAGCTGCGCCTGATTGCAGAGGATATAGCGGCGCGTTCGCCCCCTCCCCAACCCTCCCCCGCTGTGCGGGAGAGGGGGTAGGCCGGGCCCTTCATCGAGTGTTCGCGAAATGCCGATCGTTGGCGTCTCCCTCCGCAATGCGGGGGAGGGCCAGGGAAAGAGCCTTTACGGAATCAGCACCGCCGCGCCTTGAAGCCGACCTTCGCGCAAATCCGCGAGCGCCTCGTTCGCGGCGGCGAGCGGATAGCGCACGACATGCGTGTCGATTCCGACCCGCGGCGCGAGCGCGAGAAATTCGCGCGCGTCCTCGCGCGTGAGATTGGCGACCGAGACGAGCCGGCGCTCCTCCCACAGCAGCGAATAGGGGAAGGCGGGAATGTCGCTCATGTGAATGCCGCCGCAGACGACGATTCCGCCCTTGCGCACCGCTGCGAGCGCGCGCGGAACCAGCGCGCCGACCGGCGCGAAGATGATCGTGGCGTCGAGCTTTTCCGGCGCCGCCTCGTCGGAGCCGCCGGCCCAGACGGCGCCGAGCGAGAGCGCGAATTCGCGCGCCGCGGCGTCGCCCGGCCGCACGAAGGCGAAGATGCGCCGGCCCTGCGCGATCGCGACTTGCGCGACGATATGCGCCGCGGCGCCGAAGCCGTAAATGCCGATGTCGCGCGCGTCGCCGGTCATCTTCAGCGAGCGCCAGCCGATGAGCCCGGCGCAGAGCAGCGGCGCCAGAGTCGCCGCATCGCCATCGGACGGCAGCGGAAAGCAATAGGAGGCGTCGGCGACCGTACGGGTCGCATAGCCGCCGTCGCGCGTGTAGCCGGTGAAGAGCGGATCGTCGCAGAGATTCTCGCGCCCGCTGGCGCAATAGGGGCAGCAGCCGCAAGTATGGCCGAGCCAGGGGACGCCGACGCGCTCTCGAAGAGCGAAGCCCGAGACGCCGGCGCCGATCGCGGCCACGCGGCCGACGATCTCATGGCCGGGGACGATGGGCAGCTTGGGATGCGTGAGCTCGCCGTCGACGACATGGAGATCGGTTCGGCAGACGCCGCAGGCCTCGACCTCGAGCAGCAATTCGCCGGCGCCGGGCTGGGGCAGGGGTCGGCGCTCGGCCTCGAGCGGCGTCCCGGGCCGCCGCAGGACCATGGCGGTCATCTCGGCGGCGCTCATGCGTCGGCGATCCTCTTGGAGAAGAACATGCGGTTGTGGCCGGGCGGAAAATCGGCGATCTCGCCGAAGCGGGTGAAGCCGAACCGCTCGTAGAGCGCCGCGGCGCGGGGGTCGAAACTGTCGATATAGAGACCGAGGCAGGAGCGTGAGCGCGCCTCCGCCTCGGCGCGGCGTAGCAAAGCGGTTCCGAGGCCGATGCCGCGACGCTCCGGCGAGACCCATAAATGCCTTATATAGAGCCAGCGCCAGTGGAAGACGCCGTTGAGGCCGCCGATCAGCGCGCCCTTCTCGTCATGGGCGACGATGGAGAAGGGCGCCTCGTCGCGGGGACGGAAGCGGGCGGCGATCTCGCCGCCGAGCGCCGCCGCGACGGCGGGACTTTCGCGGGCGAGGTCGTGGAAGACGACGGCGAGCGTTTCCGCGGCGGGGGTTGTTTCGGGAGGAGTTTTCTCGGTCATGGGTCATCCCCCGCGAATGAGCGCGCGCCCGCGAAGGGACGCGGCGATTTTATTCTGGGCGCTCGCCGCTCTCGCCGCAATCGCGCCGCGCGCCGAGGCGCGCGAGGCGGCGCGGCGTCTCGCAGATTATCGGCCTGCCTTTCTCGAATGCCATGGACCCGCCGGCGAGACGCGCCTCGCCATCCGCCGCATGAGGCTCGATGGAGAGGCCGTCGCGCTCACGGTCGATCCTGCGACGCTCGAGACGAGCCTCGAGGCCGAGAGTGCCTGGCGCTGCCTGGAAACGACGGAGGCGGCGCAGATGGAGACGCGCTTTCTCCGCGCGCTGCGGCCGCGGCCGGGCGACCCCGACGAGCCGCGCCTCGCCGCCGTGGGGCGCAGCCTCTCGACCAGCGCCGGGCTCGGCCATGGGGCCGGGGCGGGCTCGTTTCTCACCGGCGATCTCTGCCCGAGCCGGAGGCCGCTGGATCGCGAGTTCTTGCGCCGTCTCGCCGATGTCGTTCCGGGCGCGCCGCTGGCGCTCTCGGTCTCCGGCCTATGGCTGGAGCGCCATGGGGCGGATTTCGATTGGCTGATGGATGAGGCTGCGAGCGGGACGTTGCGAATCGCCTGGGTCGGCCATTCCTACAGCCACCCTTATGTTCCCCGCCTCGCCGATGCGCAGAATTATCTCCTGCGGCCGGGAGTCGACATCGACGCCGAGATTTTCCGGGTCGAGCGGCTGCTGATCGAGCGCGGCGCGACGCCCTCGGTGTTTTTCCGTTTCCCCGGCCTCGTCGCCGACGCCCGGCTGATGGAGGAACTGCGACTCCGGCATTTGATCGCGCTGGGGGCGGACGCTTGGCTGGTGCTGTCGCCGCCGCCACGGGACGGCTCGATCGTGCTCGTCCATCCCAATGGCAATGAGCCGGCCGGGCTGCGGCTGTTCTCGAGACTCTTGGAGCAGGGCCGGCTGCCGACGCCGTTCCGGCGGATCGAGGAGGCGCCGGAGTGAGGGATCCGCGATCCCTTCACCCTTCCTCCGCGGGGCAGTGCCTCGGGCAATCGCGACGTCCAGCGCGGCAAGGCGGGCTTCGCGCTCCAGAATGTCCGGGCATCCACGCCAGGACATCGCGACACGCGGGGGCTGCGCGGTTCCGCTCATGTTCTTAGGCTTTCGGAGAGGTCGCGGCGTGGATGGCCGCGACGAGCGCGGCCATGACGCTGCAAACATGCCTGCTCGTCAGCCCGATTCGGAGCCCTGATTTCGCCGCGCCCTTACATTGACAAGGGTTCGGCCGCCTCTTATCTCTCGGCCGTCGCCGCGCCGCAGACGCGAGCGCGAGCGCACGGCCGCGCCCGCCGACCTTTCGAAAAGAAATTGGCAAATCGAAAGGAACATGTGCGAAAAGGCGGCCTCCGCCGGCTCCTCGCCGGAGGCTCATCTAGAAAGGTTTGCGCATGCTCGGCGCTCTCGCCAAGAAGATTTTCGGCTCGGCCAACGACCGCCGGCTCAAGACCTATCAGCCGAAGGTCAAGGCGATCAACGCTTTGGAACCCGAGCTCGCTGTTTTGTCGGATGAGGCGCTGCGCGGGCGCACCGAGGAGTTCCGCGAACAACTCGCGAACGGCGCGCGGCTCGACGATCTGCTGGTCCCGGCCTTCGCCACCGTCCGAGAGGCGGCCAAGCGCGTGCTCGGCCAGAGGCATTTCGACGTGCAGCTCATCGGCGGCATGGTCCTCCACGAGGGCGCCATCGCCGAGATGCGCACCGGCGAGGGCAAGACGCTGGTCGCGACGCTCGCCGTCTATCTCAACGCGTTGGTCGGCCGCGGCGTCCATGTCGTCACCGTCAACGACTATCTCGCCCGCCGCGACGCCGAATGGATGGGCCGGGTCTATCGATTCCTGGGCCTCAGCGTCGGCGTCATCGTCCACGACATATCGGACGAGGAGCGCGCCGACGCCTATCGCTGCGACATCACCTACGGCACCAACAACGAATTCGGCTTCGACTATCTGCGCGACAATATGAAATACGAGCTGGCGCAGATGGTGCAGCGCCCGCATGCCTACGCCATCGTCGACGAAGTGGATTCGATCCTCATCGACGAGGCGCGCACGCCGCTCATCATCTCGGGCCATTCGGACGACAAATCCGATCTTTATAATGCGATCGACAAGCTGCTCCCCAAGCTCGACAAGGAAGACTACGAGCTCGACGAGAAGCAGCGCACCGTCAATCTGACGGAAATCGGCAATGAGCATATGGAAGAGCTGCTGGCCGAGGCCGGCGTGCTCGCCGATGGCGCGCTCTATGAGGCGCAGAACGTCACGCTGGTCCATCATGTGAACCAGGCCTTGCGCGCGCACAAGCTGTTCCAGCGCGACAAGGATTACATCGTCCGTAAGGGCGAGGTCGTCATCATCGACGAATTCACCGGCCGCATGATGCCCGGCCGTCGTTATTCGGAAGGGCTGCATCAGGCGCTCGAGGCCAAGGAGCGGCAGGCCGTCCAGCCGGAGAATGTCACGCTCGCCTCCATCACCTTCCAGAATTATTTCCGCCTCTACGAGAAGCTCGCCGGCATGACCGGCACGGCCTCGACGGAAGCCGACGAGTTCGCCGAGATCTATAAGCTCGACGTCGTCGAGATTCCGACCAATCGCCCGGTGCAGCGCATAGACGAGGACGACGAGGTCTATCGCACCGGCCGCGAGAAGCTCGACGCCATCGCGCGCGAGATCGAGGAGGCGAACGCCAAGATGCAGCCGCTGCTCGTCGGCACGACGTCGATCGAGAAGTCCGAGCAGCTCGCCGAATTCCTGCTCTCCAAGGGCTATAAGCAGATCGACTTCTCCGAGCCGGCCAAGGCGCTCGCCAAGCTCTATGAGGCGGCGCGCAGCGGCCAGCCGTCGCGGCAATTCGCCGTGCTCAACGCGCGCTTCCACGAGCAGGAGGCCTATATCGTCGCCGAGGCGGGCGTGCCGGGCGCGATCACCATCGCCACCAATATGGCCGGTCGCGGCACCGACATTCAGCTCGGCGGCAATATAGAGATGCGCGTCGCGCAGGAATATGCCGGGCTCGAGGGCGCCGCTCGCGAGGCGAAGGAGGCCGAGATTCGCGCCGAGATCGCCGATTTCAAGGAAAAGGCGCTCGCCGCCGGCGGACTCTACATCATCGGCACGGAGCGCCACGAGAGCCGGCGCATCGACAATCAGCTGCGCGGCCGCTCGGGCCGTCAGGGCGATCCCGGCCGCTCGAAATTCTTCCTGTCGCTGCAGGACGATCTCATGCGCATCTTCGGCTCCGAGCGCATGGAGAGCATGCTGGTGAAGCTCGGCCTGCAGGAGGGCGAGGCGATCGTCCATCCCTGGATCAACAAGGCGCTGGAGAAGGCGCAGCACAAGGTCGAGGCGCGCAACTTCGATATCCGCAAGAACATCCTCAAATTCGACAATGTCATGAACGACCAGCGCAAGGTCATCTTCGAGCGCCGGCGCGAGATCATGGCGGAGGAGAGCGTCGAGGAGGCGGTGAACGAGATGCGCGAGGACGTCGTCGTCGAACTCGTCGCCAAGCATATTCCGCATGACGCTTATGCCGAAGCCTGGGACGTCGAAGGCCTTGCCGAGGCGGCGCGCGCGCAGCTCAATCTCGATCTGCCGATCGAGGATTGGGCGAAGGAAGAGGGCATCGCCGACGAGGAGATCAAGGAGCGTCTGCTCACCGCGGCGAACCAGTCCTACGCCGAGCGAGTCGAGCGTAACACGGAGCAGCTCTCGCGCATGATCGAGAAGCAGGTCGTGCTGCAGGCGCTCGATCATCTGTGGCGCGACCATCTCGTCGTGCTCGATCATCTTCGCCAAGTGATCGGCTGGCGCGGCATGGCGCAGCGCGATCCGCTCAACGAATATAAATCCGAGGCGCTGGATCTGTTCCGCAGCCTGATGACGCATTGGGACGAGACGGTCACCTCGCAGCTGATGCGCGTCGAGGTGTCCTTCGAGGCGCCGCCGGCCCCGGCCGAGCTGCCGCCCATGGAATATGTGCATCCGGACCCGAACGCCGCGGGCGGCGGAGAGAGCGCGCTCGCCGATCTCAACGCCCGCCTCGCCGCTGCGGATTTTTCATCCCAGGCGATCGGCGGCGGCGCGGCGGAGGCGGAGGCGGCGCGCGATCCCGCCAATCCCGCGACCTGGGGCAAGGTCGGCCGCAATGAGCCCTGTCCCTGTGGCTCGGGCAAGAAATTCAAGCACTGTCACGGTGCGCTGGTGTGAGCGAATTGCGAGTGGCGAATAGCGAATAGCCGCTACTCGCTATTGGCTATTTCGCTATTCGCGTCGCAATTTTCCGCTGCTACTGGAGCCAATCCGTGTCGAAGATCGATTTCTCCAAAGTCCTCATCGCGCAGGGCGGCGGACCGACCGCCGTCATCAATCAGTCGCTCGTCGGCGCCGTGCTCGAGTCGCGCAAGTTCCGTGCGGTCGAGCGCGTCTATGGCGCCTATCACGGCGTGCGCGGAATCGTGAATGAGAATTTCGTCGATCTGACGCAGGAGACGACTCATAATCTCGAGATGGTCGCCTGCACGCCGTCCTCCGCGCTCGGCTCGACGCGCGACAAGCCCGATCTCAAATATTGCCACGAGATCTTCGAGGTGCTGCGCGCGCATGAGATCGGCTGCTTCTTCTATATAGGCGGGAACGACAGCTCCGACACGGTGCGCATCGTTTCCGAGGAAGCGATCAAGGCCGATTATCCGCTGCGCGTCGTTCACATTCCCAAGACGATCGACAATGATCTGATGATCAATGATCACACGCCGGGCTTTCCCTCCGCGGCGCGCTGGGTCGCGCAGGCCTTCGCCGGCGCCAATCTCGATAATTGGGCGCTGCCCGGCGTCTATATCGCCGTGGTGATGGGCCGCCATGCGGGCTTTCTCACCGCGGCTTCCGCGCTCGGCAAGAAATTCCCGGACGACGGGCCGCATCTCATCTATGTGCCCGAGCGCGCCTTCGACACGGAGCGCTTCCTCGCCGACGTCAAAGCGACGATGGACAAATATGGGCGCTGCGTCGTGGCGGTTTCGGAGGGAATTTCCGACGAGAACCATACGCCGATCGCGGCCAAGCTCGCCGAGCAGGTGGAGAAGGACGCGCATGGCAATGTGCATCTGGGCGGAGGCGCTCTCGCCGACATGCTGACCGAGCTCGTCAAGACCAAGCTCGGCTTGAAGCGCGTGCGGGCCGATACTTTCGGCTATGTGCAGCGCAGCTTCGTCGGCTGCGTCTCCGATGTGGATCAGCGCGAGGCGCGCGAGGTCGGCGAGAAGGCGGTGCAGTTCGCGCTGTGGGGCGATCGCGACGGCTCCGTGACGATTCACCGCACGGGATTCTACTCTGTGGATTATCGGCTCACGCCGCTCGTGGAGGTCGCCGGCAAGACCAAGGTGATGCCGGCCGAGTTTCTGACCGCGGACGGCACGGATGTCACTGACGCCTTCCGGCTTTATCTGCGTCCTCTGCTCGGCTCGGGAATGCCGGATGCGTACAGGCTCCGCTTGAATCCTGTCGCCAAAAAACTGAGAACGTAACGTCTCGAGACTGTCGCACGACCGGCGACGCCTGGGGTCAAGGCCTTGATTTTCAGGAAATTTACTCTTTAGAAGGAGTGGCGCCCGGAAAAGGCGCAGGGCCCCTTCCCAAGGCGCGATTCTTGCTTGATTTATATGCGGGCGTCGTGGTTGCATTGCGGGCCGGGACTTATAGACTGGCATCCGCGGTAGACGCCGGAAGCTGGGGGACGGGGAGAGCGGCGGGCCAAAGCCCGTTTGCACCTTTTGTTAGGCCCTCGCTGATATCGAGTGAGGTTGGTTCGATTCGCCACAGCGGGCCGATCGGTCAGGAGACGAGACATGAGCAAGGTCGGCAGCAGCGATTCGAAGAACACGCTCTACTGCTCATTTTGTGGCAAGAGCCAGCATGAGGTGCGCAAGCTCATCGCTGGTCCGACGGTCTTCATCTGCGACGAATGCGTCGAGCTCTGCATGGACATCATCCGCGAGGAGAACAAGTCCATCGTCAAGCAGCGCGACGGCATTCCGACGCCGCGGGAGATCTGCAAGGTTCTCGATGATTATGTGATCGGCCAGGCGCAGGCCAAGCGCGTGCTGTCGGTCGCCGTGCATAATCACTACAAGCGCCTCAATCACGCCGCCAAGCATGGCGACGTCGAGCTGGCGAAATCCAACATTCTGCTGATCGGCCCGACGGGCGTCGGCAAGACGATGCTGGCTCAGACGCTTGCGCGCATTCTCGACGTGCCCTTCACCATGGCGGACGCGACGACGCTGACCGAGGCGGGCTATGTCGGCGAGGATGTCGAGAACATCATCCTCAAGCTGCTGCAGGCATCCGACTACAATGTCGAGCGCGCGCAGCGCGGCATCGTCTATGTCGACGAGATCGACAAGATCTCGCGCAAATCCGACAATCCGTCGATCACGCGCGATGTGTCGGGCGAGGGCGTGCAGCAGGCGCTGCTGAAGATCATGGAAGGCACCATCGCCTCTGTGCCGCCGCAGGGTGGGCGCAAGCATCCGCAGCAGGAGTTCCTGCAGGTCGACACGACCAATATTCTCTTCATCTGCGGCGGCGCCTTCGCCGGCCTTGAGAAGATCATCTCCTCGCGCGGTCGGGGCACCTCCATCGGCTTCGGCGCCAATGTGCAGGCGCCGGACGAGCGCCGCACCGGCGACATCTTCCGTCATGTGCAGCCCGAGGATCTGCTGAAATTCGGCCTCATCCCCGAATTCGTCGGCCGTCTGCCGGTGATCGCGACGCTCGAGGATCTGGACGAGGAGGCGCTGAAGCGCATCCTCACCGAGCCGAAGAATGCGCTGGTCAAGCAGTATCAGCGGCTGTTCGAGATGGAGAGCACCGAGCTCACCTTCCAGGACGAGGCGCTCTCTTCCGTCGCCCGCAAGGCGATCGAGCGCCACACCGGCGCGCGCGGCCTGCGCTCCATCATGGAGGGCATTCTGCTCGACACCATGTTCGAGCTGCCGGGCCTCGAGGGCGTCGAGCAGGTCGTCATCGGACCCGAGGTTGTCGAGGGCAAGGCGCGCCCGCTCTATATCTACGCCGAGCGTAGCGAAAAGAGCGGCGCCAGCGCCTGACGCTTTTTTGGGCGGGGGAGCGCCAACTCTTTCGCAGCTCCCGCCCAACCTGCCGCATGCGTCTGTTTTTCCAGTATCTTGAATCGTTCTGCCACTAGGCCCATTTGTTGCGTAATCGCCTTCGACGCCGTTCGTGCGTGAGCGGGTCTCTCTACCGAAGGCGGATTATCCGCCCGAGCGTCGGGCCCGGAACTTGCAAGCGTCCCTTTTACGTCAGAAGCGTCCCTTTGCGTCAGAGCGTCGCCTCGCCCCGCTTCGGCGGGGAGCGAAACGGAACAGGAAAAAAGAAATGACGAACGAAAAGCGCAATTCCATAGTTCCCGGCGCGATCGAGAGTTATCCGGTTCTGCCGTTGCGCGACATAGTGGTCTTTCCGCATATGATCGTTCCGCTCTTCGTCGCGCGCGACAAGTCGATCCGCGCTCTGGAAGAGGTGACGAAGTCGGAGCGACTCATTCTGCTCGCGACGCAAAAGAACGCCGGCGATGATGACCCGGCCGCCGACGCGATCTATTCGATCGGCACGCTCGCTTCTGTTCTTCAGCTGCTGAAGCTTCCCGACGGCACGGTCAAAGTGCTGGTCGAGGGCGTCGCGCGCGCCAAAGTGCGCAACTATACGCGCATCGACGAGTATCACGAGGCGGACGCCGAGACGCTCGGCGACGAGGTCGATCAGCCTGTCGAAGTCGAGGCGCTCGGCCGTTCGGTCATCGCCGAATTCGACTCTTACGTGAAGCTCAACAAGAAAGTCTCGCCGGAGATCGCCGCGGCGGTCACGCAAATCGACGATTTCTCCAAGCTCGCCGACACTGTCGCCTCGCATCTCTCGGTGAAGATCGCCGAGAAGCAGGATGTGCTGGAGACGATCTCGGTCGCCAAGCGTCTCGAGAAGTGCCTCGCTCTGATGGAGAGCGAGATCTCCGTGCTGCAGGTGGAGAAGCGCATTCGCACGCGCGTCAAGCGCCAGATGGAGAAGACGCAGCGCGAGTACTATCTCAACGAGCAGATGAAGGCGATCCAGAAGGAGCTCGGCGACGAGGACGGCAAGGACGATCTCGCCGAGCTCGAGGAGCGCATCAAGAACACCAAGCTTTCGAAGGAGGCGCGCGACAAGGCGGTCGCCGAATTCAAGAAGCTGCGTCAAATGTCGCCCATGTCCGCGGAAGCGACGGTGGTGCGCAATTATCTCGATTGGGTGCTGGCGCTGCCCTGGGGCAAGAAGTCGAAGATCAAGCGCGATCTCGAGCAGGCGCAGGCCGTTCTCGACTCCGATCACTTCGGTCTCGACAAGGTCAAGGAGCGCATCCTCGAATATCTCGCCGTGCAGAGCCGAGCCAATAAGCTGACCGGCCCGATCTTGTGCCTCGTCGGCCCGCCCGGCGTCGGCAAGACCTCGCTCGGCAAGTCGATCGCCAAGGCGACGGGCCGCGAGTTCGTGCGCATGTCGCTCGGCGGCGTGCGCGACGAGGCGGAGATCCGCGGCCATCGGCGCACCTATATCGGCTCCATGCCCGGCAAGATCATTCAGTCGATGCGCAAGGCGAAGACGTCCAACCCGCTCTTCCTTCTCGACGAGATCGACAAGATGGGCATGGACTTCCGCGGCGATCCGTCTTCCGCTCTGCTCGAAGTGCTCGATCCGGAGCAGAACGCCTCCTTCGCCGATCACTATCTCGAGGTCGACTACGATCTGTCCAATGTCATGTTCGTGACGACGTCGAACACGCTGAACATTCCTGCGCCCTTGATGGATCGCATGGAGCTCATCCGCATCGCCGGCTATACGGAGGACGAGAAGGCCGAGATCGCGCGCGCGCATCTCATCCCCAATGCGGTCAAGAAGCATGGTCTCGCCGCCGCCGAATGGTCGATCGACGACGACGCTTTGCTGACGCTCGTTCGCCGCTACACGCGCGAGGCCGGCGTTCGCAATCTCGAGCGTGAGATCTCCAATCTCGCCCGCAAGGCGGTGAAGGAAATTCTGCTCTCCAAGGAGAAGGGCAAGAAGGTCCACGTCACCAACGACAACATCACCGATTATCTCGGCGTCCATAAATATCGCTATGGCGAGGCGGAGCTCGAGGATCAGGTGGGCGTCGTCACCGGCCTCGCCGTCACCGGCGTCGGCGGCGAGCTGCTGACGATCGAAGGTGTGATGATGCCCGGCAAGGGCAAGATGACGGTGACCGGCAATCTTCAGGATGTGATGAAGGAGTCGATCTCCGCCGCTGCGTCCTATGTGCGCTCGCGCGCTGTCGATTTCGGCATAGAGCCGCCCTTGTTCGACCGCCGCGACATCCATGTGCATGTGCCCGAAGGCGCGACGCCCAAGGATGGCCCCTCGGCCGGCACGGCCATGGCGACGACGATCGTCTCGATCCTGACCGGCATACCCGTTCGTCGCGACATCGCCATGACCGGCGAGATCACGCTGCGTGGCCGTGTGCTGCCGATCGGCGGCCTGAAGGAGAAGCTGCTGGCCGCTTTGCGCGGCGGCCTCAAGAAGGTGCTGATCCCGGAAGAGAACGCCAAGGATCTGGCGGAGATTCCGGACTCGGTGAAGAATGGTCTCGAGATCGTGCCATGCTCGCGCATGGACGAGGTTCTCGCCCATGCGCTCGTGCGTCAGCCGACGCCGATCGTCTGGGAGGAGCCTGCGCCTCCGATCGCCGCCAAGGTCGTCGAGGACGACGCGAGCGGCGTGCGCGCGCACTGAAGGCTAAGGCCCCTCTCCTCGCGGCTGCGCTGCGGGGGAGGGGCCGCCGCCCTCCGGCCGGGCCGCTCGAAGCCACGGTTTCCGCCCGTTTCCCCCATCGTCTCGCTCTCGGGCGCCCGGAATTCCAGGGATTCCGGCGTCGGGCTTTCTTCTAACCCTTGCTTTTGCTGACATTCCGGCACATCACTCACCTGTGCCGGGTCCCAGCGATTCGACGCCGCTCGATTTTCGGCGCTCAGCCCGTGTCGACGACCGGCTCCCGGCGGAAGCAGAAGGGATGAGACCATGGTCAATAAATTGGAACTGGTCGAGCATGTCGCCGAGGCGACCGAGACTTCGAAGGCCGCCGCCGCCGCCGCCATCGACGCAGTGATCGAAGGCATCACTTTGGCTCTCAAAAAGGGCGAAGAGGTGCGTCTGGTCGGTTTCGGCACCTTCTCGGTCAAAAAGCGCGCGGCGGGCAAGGGCCGTAATCCCGCGACCGGCGAAGAAATCAAGATTCCCGCGTCCAAGAGCGCCCGCTTCAAGCCCGGCGCCACTCTCAAAGCGGCTCTCAACAAGGCCAAGTGAGGCCGCCGAGTTGACGAGGCCGAGAGATGAGGCCGAGTAACGAGGCCGAGTAAGGCAGGCTCCGCCGCCCCGCTCCCCCCTTTCGACCGGAATTCCAGTTCGCCGCCGGGGCGCGACCGTCGCCGGCGGCTTTGTCGTTTCTTTCGCCCCTGCGCGACTCGTCTTGCGCGGAGGGGGCGCCCTCCCGTAAACAATGCAGCGTCGATCCCGGTCGGCGCGCGGGCGGTTAGCTCAGTTGGTAGAGCGTCTCGTTTACACCGAGAGGGTCGGCGGTTCGAGTCCGTCACCGCCCACCAGGCCATGACCGGGGACGACCCGCGAGCGGCCTGTCGTTCGGCCGCATAGAGGCGGCGCAGATGGGGCGGGAATTGGCCGCATATGGGGATAGAGACGCAGCGCCGAGAGCATGAGCCGAAACTTCGTCCTTCTCCTCGCACTGGCCGCGCTTTTCGCGGCGCCTTCGGCCTATGCCGAGGAGATGTCCTTTCGTCTCGCGACAATGGCGAGCGCCCATTGCGGCGATCATTGCCCGCGCGTCATCGTTGCGGAGGGCGAGATCGTCGAAGATTCGGCCGACGCTTTTGTGAGCTTTCTACGTGGTCAGGGACGCGAGACCGAGCTCCGCGGCATTGTCCTCCTCGACTCGCCCGGCGGCCGCGTGGTCGCCTCCATGCAGCTCGGCCAGGCGCTGCGCCGGCTGGGCATGGCGGTGATCGTCGCCCGTGTCGAATCGGAGGGCGGGGCGCTCGTCTCCGGGCGCTGCTATTCCGCCTGCGTCTATGCGCTGATGGGCGGCCGCCGGCGGGTGATCCCGCGCCAGAGCCGCGTCGGCGTGCATCGCATGTTCAATTATGTGGACGGCGTCGATCCGATGAGCGGCGAAGTGCTGCGCGAGCGCCGCTACGACGACGGCGGGATGCGCCGCACGCTTCTCCGCTACAGCGCCTCCATGGGCGTGAGCCGGGATCTGATCGCGCTCGCCGAGCGCACCTCGCCCGATCGCGTCCATCTTCTCTCCGCCGCCGAGATCGCCCGCTGGCGCCTCGGCGCGCCCAAACTGTAAACGAGCCGGCGAGCGGGGAACTCGTCGGCGCATCCACTCAACTGGCAGGATCGGTCGTTCCATGAAACATATCATCGATGGTCTCGAGCAGCGGCGCGATTCGGCGCGTCTCGGCGGCGGCGTCAAGCGCATCGACGCGCAACATGCACGCGGCAAGCTCACCGCGCGTGAGCGCATCGAGCTTCTGCTCGACCACGGCTCCTTCGAGGAGTTCGACATGTTCGTCGCGCATCGCTGCGCGGATTTCGGCATGGACCAGGGCGAGAAAATCTCCGGCGACGGCGTCGTCACCGGCTGGGGCACGGTCAATGGCCGCGCCGTCTTCGTCTTCGCCAAGGACTTCACCGTCTTCGGCGGATCTCTCTCCGAGACCCATGCGCAGAAAATCACCAAGCTGCAGGATATGGCGCTCAAGAACAGGGCGCCGATCATCGGCCTGTTCGACGCCGGCGGCGCGCGCATCCAGGAGGGCGTCGCGGCGCTCGGCGGCTATGGCGAGGTGTTTCAGCGCAATGTGCTGGCCTCGGGCGTCATTCCGCAGATTTCAGTCATCATGGGCCCCTGCGCGGGCGGCGACGTCTATTCGCCGGCCATGACGGACTTCATCTTCATGGTGCGCGACACGAGCTATATGTTCGTCACCGGCCCGGATGTGGTGAAGACCGTCACCAATGAGACAGTGACGGCCGAGGAGCTCGGCGGCGCCTCGGTGCATACCACCAAAAGCTCCATCGCCGACAAGGCCTATGACAATGACGTCGAGGCGCTGCTGCAGATGCGCCGACTCATCGACTTCCTGCCCTCGTCCAATAAGGAGGAGCCGCCGGAATGGCCGAGCTTCGACGAGGCCGAGCGGCTCGACGCCTCGCTCGACACTCTCGTTCCAGACAATCCGAACAAGCCCTATGATATCAAGGAGCTGATCACGAAGATCGCCGATGAGGGCGATTTCTTCGAGATTCAGGAGACGCACGCCAAGAACATCGTCGTCGGCTTCGGCCGCATCGAGGGCCGCACGGTCGGCTTCGTCGCCAATCAGCCCATGGTGCTGGCCGGCGTGCTCGACATCGACGCCTCCAAGAAGGCTGCGCGATTCGTGCGCTTCTGCGATTGCTTCAATATTCCGATCGTCACTTTCGTCGACGTTCCGGGCTTCCTGCCGGGCACGGCGCAGGAATATGGCGGCCTCATCAAGCATGGCGCGAAGCTGCTCTTCGCCTATGCCGAGGCCACTGTGCCGAAAGTGACGCTGATCACGCGCAAGGCTTTCGGCGGCGCCTATGACGTCATGGCCTCCAAGCATTTGCGTGGCGATGTGAACTACGCCTGGCCCTCCGCGCAGATCGCCGTCATGGGCGCGAAGGGCGCGGTCGAGATCATCTTCCGCGCCGATATCGGCGACGCGGAGAAGATCGCCCAGCGCACCAAGGAATATGAGGACCGCTTCCTGTCGCCCTTCGTCGCCGCCGAGCGCGGCTATATCGACGAGGTGATCATGCCGAGCGCGACGCGCAAGCGCATCGCCCGCGCGCTCGCGCTGCTGCGCCACAAGGAGTTGGAAAACCCCTGGAAAAAGCACGACAACATCCCGCTCTGACCTGCCCTTACGGGCGGGGTGGCGCGTCGGCCCGCTTGGGCGGCCGACGCGCAGGTCGCCCAAGCGGAGAACAGCCTGCCCCGATGGCGGGCGCCGTCAGCACAATTTCATTCCAGCCGCGGGCTTTTTCGGATGACAAAACGCCCCGCGTGTCATAATGTCCCCTTCGCCGAGCTGGCTAAAAACATATGAGCGCAGAATGCGTTCGACCAATCGCTGGCTGAGGTCCAAGTCGGGGAGGACGCCGGAACTCTGCCCATCTGCGAGACGCTCCACACCAATGCTCGCGGATGGCGCCTATCGACGAGTCCGGTCAAAGGACGGGTACCAAAGAGTGGGGAGAGGCAAGGGCCGTCCCCGCTCTTTGTGTATGTAGCGCTACGATAGAGCTTTCCACTCGATATATAGCCAGACCCTATCGAGCGCGGCGGCGCGGCGATCCCCCGGACCCACATTCGCAACTCTCGGAGAATCGGAAATGTCCATCAAGCGGATCGGCGCCGGCGCGCGCATGAGCAAGGCCGTCGTGCATGGCGGCGTGATCTACACGGCGGGCCAGGTCGCCGAAGCGGCCAAGGGCGGCCCGGTCGCCGATCAGACGCGCGAGATCCTCGGCCTCATCGACACGATTCTCCAGGAGGCCGGCAGCGAGAAAGCCAAGATTCTCTCGGCGACGATCTATCTCGCCGACATCTCCACTTTCGCCGAGATGAATTCGGTCTGGGACGTCTGGGTCGACAAGAGCAACCCGCCGGCCCGCGCGACGGTCGAGGCGAAGCTCGTGGCTTCGGACTACAGGATAGAGATCGCCGTCATCGCGGCGCTCTGACGCCGGACAGCGGATTGTCGGGATCATAGGCGTAGCGCAAAGTCTCGAAGCGCATGGACCGGGCGTCCATCAGCAGCAGCCGCCCGGTGAGCCCCTCGCCGAAGCCGACGATCTCGCGGATCACCTCGAGCGCCATCATCGCGCCGACGATTCCCGTCAGCGCGCCGAGCACGCCCGCCTCCTCGCAGCTCGGCACGGCACCCGGCGGCGGCGGGGCGGGGAAGAGACAGCGATAGGTCGGATTGGGCTCACCCGCGGCGTCGGTCTCGAAGGGGCGCAGTGTCGTCAGCGAGGCGTCGAAGCCGCCGACGGCCGCGGTGACGAGCGGCTTCTTTTCATAGAAGCAGGCGTCGGAGACGAGATAGCGCGTCGCGAAATTATCGGAGCCGTCGGCGACGATGTCGTAAGAGGCAATGAGCGCGCGCGTGTTGTGCTCCATGAGCCGCAGCGCATGGGGCTCGACCTGCACATGCGGATTGAGCCGATGGATCGCCTCCTGCGCGCTGTCGACCTTCAGCCGGCCGACGGCGGTCGTCTCGTGAATGACCTGCCGCTGAAGATTGGAGAGCGAGACCTCGTCGTCATCGACGATCCCGAGCGCCCCGACGCCGGCCGCCGCGAGATATTGCAGCAGCGGCGCCCCTAGGCCGCCCGCGCCGACGACGAGCACACGCGCCTTCTTCAGCCGCTGCTGGCCGGGGCCGCCGACCTCGCGCAGCACGATATGGCGGGCGTAGCGCTCGATTTCTTCGGCCGAGAGGCTCATGTCGTTTCTCCTGCGCCGAAGCTTTCGCGCAGCCGCGTCGCCCGGTTACGCTCGTCGCGATACTTACCATGAAGCCGCCGAAGGCCTAAGAGGCTCGCGTCGAGACGAACGACGATGGAGGATCGAATGAGCAGCGCGCCGCCTCTTCTCCCGCCGGCCCCGACGCGGCAGGCGGATGAGCGGGAGCGCCTCGCCGCCGCGATCCTGCGCAACCCGAATAATGCGGCGATCCTCGAGCGTCTGCCGAGCCTCGGCCTCGCCGACGCATGGCTCGTCGCCGGCTGCCTGTTTCAGACAGTCTGGAACCTCGACAGCGGCCGCCCGGCGACCGAGGACATATTCGACTACGACATCTTCTATTTCGACGAGGATATCTCCTATGAGGCGGAGGATCGCAACATTCGCCGCGCGGCCGCGCTGTTTGCCGATCTGCCCGTGCGCGTCGATCTGAAGAATCAGGCGCGCGTGCATCTGTGGTATGGCGAGCGTTTCGGGCCGGGCTATCCGCGGCTGCGTTCGAGCGCCGATGGCGTCGACCGCTTTCTCATCGAATGCACGCGCGTTGCGGCGCGTCGCGATGCTTGCGGCGGCCTCGAGCTCTATGCGCCGGCGCGCCTCGCCGATCTTTTCGCTGGCGTGCTGCGGCCCAATCTCGCCAATCTTCGGCTGGAGCTGTTCGCCGCCAAAGCGGAGAGCCTTCGCGTCCGCTGGCCGTGGCTCGTCATCGCCGATCCGCTCGCATGACGCGTGTGAAAGCGTTTTCGCGCTTGCATAAAATGGCGTCGCAGCCTTTTCTTGGATATGCGCGATTCGGCGCGTTTGTTCCGCAAGGACGGATCATGACTCTACCGGCTCCGCCCACCGGCCTCTACCCCGAAGACTATGAGAGAATCGAAGACGCGGTGATGGAGACCGTCCGCGGCCGATGGTTCCTGCTCGAGTTCGCGCGCCGTCAGCGCGCCCAAGAGACCGAGCGGCTCATCGTCGCCGTCGATCGGCTGGAGCGCGTCGCCGCGCGCGCGGAGGAGCAGGAGGCCGCCGCCGATTGGCGTCTGCCGCGCCGTCTCGTCGAACGCGCGCAGGAATTCGCGCAGACGCTGCGCGCCAGCGGCGTCGATGCGACGCTCTGCGCGCAGGCGGACGCGCTGGTGGAGCAATTCTCCAGATTGCTCGATTCGCCGCCGGCGGCGATGGAAGAGACGCCGCGCGTGATCGCGGAAGCCGCGCCTGGCGAGATTGTCGCGGATTATGTGGAGCTCACCGAGCCGCCCGGCGTGATCGAGCCGATCGAGGTCGAGCAGATCGAGATTTGCGCGGAGCCGCTCGCAATCGATGCGGAGCCGATCGAAACCGCGCCCGTCGTAGAGGAGCCCGAGACGGCCGCGCAGCTCGAAGAGGAGCGCCCGACGATCGCGCTCGTGGATGCGCCTACCATCGTCGAAGCGCCGGCGCCCAATGGGATCGTGTTCGAGGAATTCGTCGCCCGCGCGATTCTGCCGGACGAGATCGCTCGGCCTAAGCCCGCGCCGGCGCGGCCGATCGATCCGCGCCTCGTGGCGCTGTCACGGCTCGATCATCTCTCCCTGAACGAAAAGCTTCGGCTGTTTGGCTGAGCCCGCTTTGCCGGCGGCGGCCTGAGCCGCCGCAGCCTCGACGCCGTTCTGATGAGCGAGCGCCACATTGCCGAGAAACTGCCGCGCGCTCGCTTCCCAGGTGAAGGTCAGCGCATGGGCGCGCGGAATGGCGCGCGCGATCTGCGTCGCCGCGAGGCAGGCCGCCTGCAAATCTTCGCTCAGCACGCCGGCGCCGCTCGCGCCCACGACATCGAGCGGACCCGCGACTGGAAAGGCCGCCACTGGCAGGCCGCAGGCCATCGCCTCGAGCAGCACCATCCCAAAAGTGTCGGTGCGGCTCGGGAAGACGAACACATCCGAGCTGGCGTAGAGCGTCGCCAGTTCCTCGCTCGTCTTCAAGCCGAGGAAGCGCGCCTTCGGATAGGCCGCCTCGAGCGCCGCCCGCGCCGGCCCGTCGCCGGCGACGAGCTTGGTGCCCGGCAGGTCGAGCGCGAGAAAAGCCTCGACATTCTTCTCCACGGCGAGCCGCCCGGCATAGAGAAAGATCGGGCTCTCGAAGCCGAGCTCGATCGCGGCGCTCGGATGGAACAGCTCGTGATCGACGCCGCGCGACCAGCGCATCAGTCGGCGGAATCCCCGCGCGGAAAGCTCCTGCGCCAGCGTCTGCGTCGAGACCATCGTCCCCGCGCCGCTATTGTGGAAGCGGCGCAGCAACGCATAGGTCAGGCAGACCGGCAACCGCGTGCGTGCGTGAATATATTCGGGAAAGCGCGTGTGATAGCTCGTGGTGAAACGCCGGCCGAGGCGCAGGCAGCAGGCGCGCGTCGCCAGCCCCACCGGCCCTTCGGTCGCGATATGGACATGGTCGTAGCCCTGCGCCAGCCGTTTCGCCACCGCTCCCGCCGTCGCGAAGGCGAGCTGGATCTCCGGATAGGTCGGCATTGGGATGGAGGAGAAATCCTGCGGGGTCAGGAAATCGATCGACGCGCCGAGCTCGCTCGCCGCGCTCGCCATCGCCTCCAGGGATCGTACGACGCCGTTGACTTGCGGACGCCAGGCGTCCGTCGCGATCAATATCCGCATCAGGCGGCGGCCCTCGCCTGCGTTACGGCCTGCGGCTGCGCCGCGGCCTCGGCCGCCGCCTGCTCCTCGGCGGTCTTGTGCCAATAGATGATCTCGAGCCGGCCGTCGGCGTGCTCGGCGATCGCGGTGCAGCTCTCGACGAAATCGCCGGTGTTCACATAGAGCATCCCGTCGATCTGCCGGATCGTCGCGTGATGGATGTGGCCGCAGACGACGCCGTCGACGCCGCGCCGCGCCGCTTCCGCCGCCAGCGTCTGCTCGAAATCGCCGATGAAGTTCACAGCGTTCTTCACCTTCAGCTTGGCCCATGCGGAGAACGACCAATAGCCGACGCCGAACACGCGGCGCACGCGATTGGCCCAGGTGTTGGCGAACAGCGCGGCTTCATAGGCCCAGTCGCCGAGAAAGGCGAGCCAGCGCGCATGGCGCACGACGATGTCGAACTGGTCGCCATGAATGACGAGCATTTTCTTGCCGTCGGCGGTCTCGTGAATATCGGTCTCGGCGACTTCGACGCCGCCGAACTCCATGCCCGTATAGTCGCGGGCGAATTCGTCATGATTGCCGGGCACATAGACGACGCGCGCGCCCTTGCGCGCCTTGCGCAGCAGCTTCTGCACGACGTCATTGTGCGCCTGCGGCCAATACCAGCCGCCCTTCAGTCGCCAGCCGTCGACGATGTCGCCGACGAGATAGATGGTGTCGGCGTCGTGATGCTTCAGAAAGTCGAGCAGAAGCTCGGCTTGAAGTCCTCTCGTGCCGAGATGGAGATCCGACAGGAACAGTGTCCTGAAGCGCTTGGCGCTCTGCGAATCGGCCAATGAATCGATTGCGGTCATTTTGACGCGCCCGCCTCTTTTTGTGCCGCAGCGTCTCCTTCCCACCAGATTCGTGTTGCGTAACGATGACACCGGCCGGGGCGACCCGCGCTGTGGTGAAAATCTCGTTCGATATTTCGAACGAATTCGATTATCTATCCGATCGCAGCGGAGCGGAGCAGGCGAGATGGGCGTGGAAGGCCGGGAAAAGCAGAAGATTCTGGAAGCGGGAGCGCTGGCTTTGTCCGGCCAGCTCGGCGCGACTGTCCAGCGTCTGCGCAAGGCCTATAATCTGTCGCTGTCGGAGCTCTCCCAGCAGTCCGGCGTCGCCAAATCGATCATCAGCCAGATCGAGCGCAACGAGACCAATCCCACGCTCGCGACGATCTGGCGCCTCGCCCAGGCCCTCGATGTCTCCATCGAGCGTGTGCTGCAGACGACGGAGGACGAGCCCTTCCTCGAGAAGACCAGCCGAGCGGACACGCCGATTCTCGTCTCCGACGACGGCAAGTGCCGGCTCGAGATCATCGGCTGGATCAAGACCGTCGAATGGCTGCAATGTTATGAATTTTCCGCCGACCCGGGGGGAATTCTGGAATCCGACGCGCATCAGCGCGGCTCTGTCGAGAGCCTGTCCTTGCGAGAGGGCGAGCTCGAGGTGGAGGTCGCCGGCGCCAAGGAGATCGTGCGCGCGGGGGAGACGCTGCGCTACCGCTGCGACCGTCCGCATGTGATCCGCAATCTCGGGCGGAGCGTCGCTCATGCGACGATGGTCTGCATTCTCAAAGCCGCCGCGATGGAGTGAGCGATTGACGAAATTTCAGAGCGGCGAGTCGGCGGTCGGCCGCCACGCAGAGCTCAGGCTTTCGCTGCTGCAGGCCTCCATTTACGCCATCATCGGCGTCCAGCTGCCGTTCTTCTCCATCTGGCTCTCGGCGCGCGGGCTCGACGCTTTCGAGATCGCCGCCGTTCTCGCGGTTCAGCCGGTCATCCGCATCGGCTCCATGCTGCTCGCCTCGCGACGCGCCGATCGGCGCGGCGATCATGGCGCGCTGCTCGTCGGATGCATGGCCGCCGTGGCCGCGGCCTATGCGGTGATGGGCCTCTCCTCCGGCTTCTTCGCTCTGCTCGTAGCCGGCGCCATGGTCGCGCTGGCGCAGGGGCCGCTCGCGCCGCTCGCCGATGGCGTCACTTTCGGCGAGGCGCGGCGCCGGCGAGAGGCGAACCTGCCGCAGCTGCATTATTCCTGGGTGCGCGGCTGGGGCTCCATGTCGATCCTGGTCTTTCTCGCCGCCAGCGGGCCGGTCGCCGGCGCGCTCGCGGTGGAAGACATCGTCTGGCTGCTCACCGCCGTGGGAGCCTTCGCCTGCCTCGCCTGCATGGGCTCGCTGATCGGCTTCGGCTCGTCTAGACCGAGAACGGAGCGGCGCTCGGTCGGCCGCATCGCGCGGCCGGAGCTGGTGGCGCTGGTCATCGTCGCCGCGGCGCTGGTGCAGAGCTCGCATTCGATGGTGAACACATTCGGCGCGCTGCATTGGAAAGAGCAGGGCCATAGCGACACTTTCGTCTCTTTCGCCTGGGTGGCGGCGCTCGCCACCGAGGTCGTCGCCTTTCTGATGGCGGCGCGCTGGTTCGGCGGGGAATCGAAAGCGGGCGCCTTTCTGCTCGTCGGCGCGATCGGCGCGGTGCTGCGCTGGCTGCTGATGTCGGCCGATCCCGGCCCCTATGGGATTTTCTTCGCTCAGGCGCTGCATGGCGCCTCATGCGCGGCGGTTCAGATCGGCCCTGCCTATCTGCTCGCCGAGCTCGGCGGCAAGGAGCGCCTCGCGCAATCTCAGGCCTGGCTGGCCGCGGCGATCGCCGGCGGCAACAGCCTGCTCACTTTTCTGTCGGGGCCGCTCTACGCCCAGGCCGGCGAGCGCGCCTATCTGGCGATGGCGGCGGTCGCTTTCGTCGGCCTGCTGCTCTCTTGCGCCGTGGCCCAGCTCTGCTCGGCGCGCCACGAGAGAGCGGAAGCGGCGCGGGACGCCGCCCACGCCGAGCCCGAGCATTCGAACGCCTGAGCAGGCGTCCTCAGCATGAGGAAAACGTCACCCCATAAGCGCCGCGCCTCTCTTACGAGAGGTCGCCAACGTGCTTTTGCGAATAGAGCTGAACGCCGAGCTGCTTGATCAGCTCGAGCTGGGTCTCGAGAAAATCGATATGGCGCTCCTCGCTCTGCACGACCTCTTCGAACAGCAGCTTGCTGACGCGGTCGTGGATCGACAGCGCATAATCGGCCGCCTCGAGATAGAGCGCGCGCGCGTCGATCTCCGTGGCGAGGTCGAGGCGGATGATCTCTTCGACCGACTGGCCGATGCGCAGAGGGTCGAGGCTCTGCATGTTCGGAAAGCCTTCGAGGAAGAGGACGCGATGCACGAATTTATCGGCGTGCTCCATCTCCTCGATCGACTCGGCGCGCCATTTCTTGCCGAGCTCCCGGAATCCCCAATTGTCGAGGATGCGGTAATGCAGCCAATATTGATTGATCGCCGTCAGTTCGGCGCGGACGCCGCGATTGAGATAATCGATGAGTTTCGCGTCACCGCGCATATGTCCCCCTTCCGCCCGGTCGAAGCGAACCGGGTCATGCAGCCAATTCGTCGGCGCGACAATTATCGCACTCGCCGGCGCCGCTGCAATGATCGGCTGGGACCGCCGCATGCTGGTCGACGATCGCGCTGATGTTTCGCGCGCATCGGCCGCAGCGTGGCTCGCACCCCATATGCCGAAAGATCGCGCCGACGCTCGGTCGATCCGATCTTCCTCCGAGAGCTTCGCGGACTTGTCCGTCCGAGAGCACATTGCAAGAGCAGACGATCATCTCCGCACCTAGTTTGGAAGGGTTGTAAACTAGCTGTGATTTCAGTAGCTTAACGTACCGTCCCGGTTCTGGCTAGAGGTCTTTGTCGGTTTTCCGACACGGGCCTCGAGGATCGCGGAGACGACGCAAATCGCGCGCCACGGCCCCACGGGCCGCGCCAGATTATTTGTTGTGGATAAACAGCGCGGCAAGACCGGAGGCATGCTCGCGGCGGGCCCTTTTGAAAATCTTTCGCGTCAAGAAAAGGCTTCAGACGAAACGAAAGGCTTCACACGACGCCTAGAGCCGGCTTCCCTCGAACCTGAAGGGCATGGATCCGATGTCCGATCTCGCAGATCTTTTTCCCGGCTTCGCCTCGCATTGGATCGACGCGCCCGCCGGCTCCGTCTTCGCCCGCTCCTCCGGCTCCGGCCCGCCGCTACTGCTGCTGCACGGCTTCGGCGAGACTCATGTCGCCTGGGCCGGCGTCGCGCCGCGGCTCGCCGAGCGATTCTTCGTCGTGGCCATGGATTTGCGCGGCTATGGCTGGTCCTCCGCGCCGCCGAGCGAGAAGGGCGAGGCCTATACGAAGCGCGCTCAGGGCGATGACGTCATCGTCGTGATGGAGCAGCTCGGCCATGTGCGTTTCTCGCTGGTCGGCCATGATCGCGGCGCGCGCGTCGGCTTCCGCTTCGCGCTCGACCATCCCGGACGGCTGGAGAGGCTCGCTCTGCTCGACATAGCGCCGCTCGAGGAATCGATCGGCGACGCCGATTTGCGCCGCCTCGGCCGCGCGCGCCTGCTGTCGCAGCCCGCGCCCAAGCCCGAGCAGCTCATCGGCCTCGATCCGAAAGGCTTCCTCGAGGATGCGCTGGCGAGCGGAACCAAGAGCGGAACGCTCGACGCCTTCGATCCGCGCGCGCTCGCCCATTATCGCGCGGCCTTCGACGAGCCTTCGCGCATCCATGCCTTTTGCGAGGATTTTCGCGCCGACGCGGGGCCGGATCGTCAACTCGATCTCGCCGATCGCGCGGCGGGCAAGAAAATCATCGTGCCGACGCTCGCGCTGTGGGGCGCTGCGAGCTTCACCGGCCATGGCGCGGCGCTGCTCGCGCAATGGCGCGAATGGACGACGGATCTTCGCGGCGTCGAGATCGACAGCGGCCATTATCTCGCCGAGGAGGCGCCGGAGGCGACGCTCGCCGCGCTGGACTCGTTTCTGTGAGCGAATTTCGCTTCAGCGTCGCCTTGGCGCTGGGCGGCGGCGGCGCGCGTGGACTCGCCCATATCGCCGTGCTGGAGGCGCTGGACGAATTGGGCGTGCGTCCCTGCGCCATCGCCGGCACGTCGATCGGCGCGATCGTCGGCGCGGCCTATGCGGCGGGCTTTTCCGGCGCGGAGCTGCGCGCCCATGCGGAGAACATGTTCCGCAACCGCGTGCGTCTGGCGCGTCGGCTGCTGCGCTCGCGGGCGCGTCGTCGCGCGCGCACCTTCTCCGATTTCGCGCATCCCGCGCTCCTCGACGCGGAGCGCTTCCTCGACGCATTCTGGCCGCAGGGCATGCCGGAGACTTTCGAGGAGCTGCAGATTCCCTTCATCGCCGTGGCGACGGATTTTCGCTTGCGCCGCGAGGCCGCGATCTCTTCCGGCCCGCTGCAGCCGGCCGTCGGCGGCTCCATGGCCATTCCGGGTCTGGTGCGGCCTGTCGTCTATGGCGACAGTTTTCTGATCGACGGCGGCCTCGTCAATCCGCTTCCCTATAATCATCTCGCCGGGCGCGCCGATATCGTGCTCGCCGTCGATGTCTCGGGCGCGTCGAGCGGGCGCGCGCGCAATCGTCCGCCCTCGCCGATCGAGACGATCATCGTCGCGAGCCAGATCATGATGAACGCCATCAGCGAGCGCATGATCGAGGAGAACCCGCCCGATGTGCTGATCTCGCCCGCGGTCAATCAATATCTCGCGCTCGATCTGTTCAAGGCGAAGCGCATTTTCGAGGCGGGCGACGCCTGCCGCGCGCAAGTGTTCGAAGGATTGCAGATGGCCGCCGCGCGGCTCGAGCTTCAGCGCCGCGCCTGAAAAAAGGCGCGCAGCAATTCCGCCGCCTCGCTCTCGCGCAGGCCGCCATAGACATCCGGCGCATGATGGCAGGTCTTCAGCGAGAAGAAGCGCGCGCCATGCTCAACGCCGCCGCCCTTGGGATCATCGGCGGCGAAATAGAGCCGGCGGATGCGCGCGAAGGAGATCGCCGCCGCGCACATGGCGCAGGGCTCGAGCGTGACATAGAGATCGCAATCGGTGAGCCGCTCCGTCCCGAGCATCGAGCAGGCGGCGCGAATGGCGAGCATTTCCGCGTGCGCCGTGGGGTCTTTGTCGCGCAGCGTGCGGTTGCCCGCGACGGCGATGACGGAGCCATTGCGCGCGATGGCGGCGCCGACGGGGACTTCATTCGCGGCGAAGGCCTCGCGCGCGGCGTCGAAGGCGGCGGTGAGGGGATCGGTCATTCGCTCTGATTGCTTCGTCTCGCGCCAAGCCAGGCTCCTCATCCCGAGGAGCGCCCATAGGAGCGCGCCGAATATCGAACACCGTCGCACGCGATTCAAGCGCCTGGACTCCGGCTTGTTGCAGCGACGCGAGCCTCGAACATGGCCGCGCTCGATCACCTGATCGTCTGCTTGAAATCATCGTTCTATGCGCTATAGTGCTTAGAACTATGGGGATGTGGTGCGCGTCTTCAAAATCAGATGGTTTGCGAGGTTCGCGCGTAGCGAGCGGATCGACGACGAGAGCTTGAACGAGGTGATCTTCCGCGCCGCGCGCGGCCTCGTCGACGCCGATTTGGGCGGCGGCCTCATCAAGCAGCGCGTCGCCAGACGGGGCCGAGGACGTTCTGGCGGCTATCGCATGATCATCGCATTTCGCGTCGAGGAACGCGCTGTTTTTCTTTACGGCTTCGCCAAGAGCGAAAGGGAAAATATCGAGCCGGACGAATTGGAGGATTTGCGCCTCGTGGCGCGCGGATGGCTCGACGCGACAACGGAACGCATCGAGGCGGCTCTCGAAGACGGAGCAATTCAGGAGGTGCGACATGACGAAGAAAGCCACGCCTAGCGAGTCTACGAGCCGTTTGCGCGACGCCATTCTCGAAACGGCGGGAGACATGCGCCGCCTCGAGATCATGGACGAGGCGAGTCATGCGAAGATCACATTGCGTCAGCTGGAAAAGGACCGCGCGCCCGCGCCGATCACGGGCGAGGAAATCCGCGATCTTCGCGAGAAGGCGCGGATGAGCCAAGCGGTCTTCGCTCGCTATCTCAACCTTACGGTCGGCTATGTCTCGCAGCTCGAGCGCGGCGCAAAGCGGCCGAGCGGCCCCGCTCTCGTTTTGCTCGACCTCATCCGCCGCAAGGGCATAGAAGCGATCTTCTAGAGCGGCGTCCCCTCAATCCCCGCCGGTCCATTCCACCTCCGCGCCGAGCATGCGCAGATTCTCGACGAAGCGCGGATGCGCGCGCTTGATCGGCGTGGCGTTATGGATCACCGAACGCCCTTCTATGCTCGCCGCCAGCATCAGCAGAGCGATGGCGACGCGGATGATATAGGGGCTCTCCACCTGCGCCGGGACCAGAGGCTTGCCGCCGAAGGCGATGAGCCGATGCGGGTCCGACAAAAATACATGCGCGCCGAATTTGGAGAGCTCGCCCGTCCAGCCCAGCGCGCCGTCATAGACCTTGTTCCAGAACATCACGCTGCCCTCGGCCTTGACGCCGAGCGCGATGAAGATGGGCAGGAGATCGACTGGCAGATAAGGCCAGGGCGCCGCCTCCACCTTCTGCAGCACATTGCGGGTGAAGGGCTCGGCGACTTTCAGCGGGCCATTGGCCTTGGTCTTGGACCAGCCGTCCTCATGCACGACATGCACGCCGAATTTCGCGAAAGTGCGATCGATCAGCGGAAACTGATCGGGCGCGGAATTCTTCACCTCGACGCCGCCGCCGGTGATCGCCCCGAGCGCGAGAAAAGTCGCGACCTCGTGGAAATCCTCGGTCAGATGAAACTCGCCGCCGGAGAGGGAGTCGACGCCGTCCAGCGTGAGCTGCGATGTGCCGATTCCGGAGATGCGCGCGCCGAGCGTCTGCATGAAGGCGCAGAACTCCTGCACATGCGGCTCGGAGGCGGCGTTGTTGAGCTTGGATTGGCCGGTGGCGAGCGCCGCGCAGAGCACGAAATTCTCGGTCGTGGTGACGGAGGCGTAATCGAGCCAATGCCGCGTCGCGCGCAACGGGCCGTCGGAGCGGATGACGAGCGAATCCTCGCTGCGCTCGATCGTCGCGCCGAAGGATTTCAGCACTTCGATATGCGGGTCGATCTCGCGCGCGCCGAGCGTGCAGCCCTTGACGTCGTCCTCTATGCGGGCGACGCCGAAGCGCGCGAGCAGCGGCGGCGCCAGCATGATGGAGGAGCGCATCTCCGCCGGCAGGCGATGGATGGACGGATCGAAGCGCGTGTCCTCGTGGCGCAGCTCGAGCAGGCCGGTCGAAAAATCCATCCGCACATCGCTGCCGAGCGTGCGGAACAATTCGAGGATCTTCTTGACGTCGGTGATCTCCGGCACGCCATGGATGCGCAACGGGCGGCTGGTCAGCAGCGTGGCGCAGAGAATGGGCAGCACGGCGTTCTTATTCGCGGAAGGGATGATCCTGCCGCTGAGCGGGCGTCCGCCATGCACGATCAGATGAGCCATACCGCCTCCAGAAGTCTGTTGCCTCTATGCGCCGAAATAGGGGAGGCCGGCCGCCTTTCGCGGGGCGGGGGCGCTGCTCCCTAGGGGATTTGAGGCCATAACTCGGATTCATGGCGAATGACGAGTGAAAAAGCGGCCGCAGCGCCTTTCTCTTCCGCCCCGCGACCTGCTATCAGGGCGTGATGACCGACAAAAAGCCAGAAAGACCCGCCCGCCGTAAGGACGGCGGCGACCAGCCGCCGCGTCGCCGTGTTCCGGTGAAGCCCGCGCCCGACGATTCGGCCGCCAGCGCCTTCGAGGGCGAGCGTATCGCCAAGGTCATGGCGCGCGCCGGCGCCTGCTCGCGCCGCGACGCCGAGATTTGGGTCGCGGAAGGGCGCGTCTCCGTCAATGGACGCGTGCTGGACAGCCCCGCCTTCAATGTGCAGGAGGGCGACCGCATAGAGGTGGACGGCCAGCCGCTCGCCGAGCGCGAGCCGACGCGGCTGTTTTTGTTCCACAAGCCCGCCGGACTCGTCACCAGCGCCAAGGATCCGGAGGGACGCGAGACCGTCTTCGGCTTCCTCGAGGAGCGCTTTCCCGATCTGCCGCGCTTGGTGAGCGTCGGGCGGCTCGACATCAATACCGAAGGCCTGCTGCTGCTGACCAATGACGGCGGCCTCGCGCGCACGCTCGAGCTTCCGGCGACGGGCTGGACGAGGCGCTACCGCGTGCGCGCCCATGGCGATATCGACCAGGCGCGGCTCGACGAGCTGAGGAAGGGCGTCACCGTCGACGATGTCGATTATGCGCCGATCGACGCCAAGCTCGACCGCGTGCAGGGGGCCAATGTCTGGATCTCCATGACGCTGCGCGAAGGCAAGAACCGCGAGATCAAGCGCGTGCTCGAGCATTTGGGGCTCGACGTCAATCGGCTGATCCGCATCTCCTTCGGCCCCTTCCAGCTCGGCGAGCTCGCGGAGGGCGTCGTCGAGGAGGTGCGGCTGAAGACGTTGCGCGAGCAGCTCGGCAAGGGATTGGCCGAGCTCGCCGGCGTGGATTTCTCCTCGCCGCGGCGCGAGACCGACGAGCCGCCGCATGTGGCGGCCGAAGAAGCGCGCCAGCGCGCCAAGACGCGCTCGCGCAAACATGTCGACACGCTGCGCGCCGAGCGCGAGGAGACCCGCGGCAAGGGCCCGCGGTCGCGCATAGAGCGCGCGGCGACCAGCGACCGCAAGGGCCGCGCCGTGCCGGTGGAGAAGATCGTGCCCGTGCGCCGCGCCGCCGAGGAGCCGGCGGCGACGCGCAACGCCCGCCGTTTCCGAGCCGAGCGGACCGAGGGCGAGGCGGGCTTTGCGGGCGAGCGCCGTCCGCCGCCGCGCGCCGAGAGCGGGGAGGCGCCGGCCCGGCGTCGCTTCGCCGGAGAGCGCGCCCCGCGACGAGACGATGACGCGCGGCCCTTCGCGGGTGATCGCGAGAGACGGCCGAAGCGTTTCGACGCGGGCGAGGGCCGGCCGACCGAACGGCGCGCTCGCGCGCCGGAAGGCGGGGTGGAACAAGGCCGCTCGGAGAGAACATCGCGTCCGCCGCGTCGGGACGGGGAGGGGCGTCCTCCGCGTCGCGATGGGGCGGCGGCGCGCGCGCCATCCGGCGAGCGTAAGGAGCGTTTCGATCGCGGCGAGCGTCGCGGGGCGAGCTTCGGCGCCAGCGAAGGGCCGCGCCGCGAGCGCGCGCCGCGCCGGGAGGGCGAAGGTCGCCCGCCGCGCCGCGATGGAGCGGATTCGCGTCCGCGCGCCGGCGCGGGCAAGGAGCGTTTCGATCGCGGCGAGCGTCGTGAGGCGAGCTTTGGCGCTGCTCCGCGTCGTGAGGGAGAAGGGCGTCCTCCGCGTCGCGAGGGCGCGGACTCGCGTCCGCGGACCGGCGCGGGCAAGGAGCGTTTCGATCGCGGCGAACGTCGTGAGGCGAGCTTTGGCGACGGGTCGCGCCGCGAGCGGGCTCCGCGCCGCGAAGGCGAAGGGCGTCCTCCGCGTCGCGAGGGTGCGGATTCGCGTCCGCGGACCGGCGCGGGCAAGGAGCGTTTCGATCGCGGCGAACGTCGTGAGGCGAGCTTTGGCGACGGGCCGCGCCGCGAGCGTGCGCCGCGTCGTGAGGGCGAAGGTCGCCCGCCGCGCCGCGAAGGAGCGGATTCGCGTCCGCGCGCCGGCGATGGGAAGAAGCGTTTCGATCGCGGTGGAGCGAGCTTCGGCGCCGGCGACGGGCCGCGCCGCGAGCGGGCTCCGCGCCGTGAGGGCGAGGGGCGTCCGCCGCGTCGCGACGGGGCGGACTCGCGTCCGCCGCGCAAGGATGGGGACGCCCGCCCGCCGCGTCGCGGGGCCAAGACCGGCGAAGCGCCGCGCCGCGGACCGCCTCGCGGAGGCGACAAACCGCGCGGCGCCGCCGGCAAGGGGCCGCGCAAGCCGGGCGGCGGCGCGCCGCGCAAGCCGCGTTGAGTCATGCGTATCGTCGCCGGCGCCTTTCGCGGCCGCGCGCTGAAGGCGCCGCAATCGCAGGCGATCCGTCCCACTTCGGATCGCCTGCGCGAATCCATCTTCGATATTCTCGCCCATGCCTATGACGATCCGGTTCCGGGGGCGCGCGTCGTCGATCTCTTCGCCGGCACGGGCGCGCTCGGCCTCGAGGCCCTTTCGCGCGGCGCCGAGCGCATCCTCTTCGTCGACGAAGGCGCGGAGGCGCGCGCGCTGTTGCGCGCCAATGTCGAGGCGCTGGGCGCGGGCGGCGTGACGCGCGTCTTCCGCCGCGACGCGACCAAGCTCGGCCTTGCGCCGCCCGGCGAATTGTTCACGCTCGCTTTTCTCGATCCGCCCTATGGGCGCGATCTCGCCTCGCGCGCGCTGCGGGCTCTGATCGACGGCGGCTGGCTCGCCGAGGGCGCGATGGTCGTCGTCGAAGAAGCGGCGGAGGCGCCGCTCTCCCTGCCGGAGGGCGTCGTCGAAGAAGAGCGCCGCCGCTATGGCGACACGCAGATCGTTTTCGCGCGGCGTTCATAAAAAGCTCAGCTTCTTTCGAAAGAAGCGCGCCGAAGCAACGGCTCTGATTCAGCTTTCCTCAATGTTTCGGACGCTTCCTCGTCCTGCGGTGACCAGGGTGGCGTCGTGGGAGCGGATGGAGGCGAGGAGAGAGCGGAGCAGATTCGCTCGGGCGTTCATGCGTGACGACGCCGGCCAAGTGGCGATCCTGTTCGGCCTCATCGGCTTCGCGATATCGACCGGCGTCGCGGGTGGCGTCGACCTCATGCGTCTCTATCAGGCGCGGCAGAAATTATCCGAGACAGCGCTCATGGCCTGTCAATTCGCCTCGCGGCCGAGCGTCGTCTCCGTGGTGAGCGCGAGCGGCGTCGCCGCCTACAACACCAAGGTGAACGCCTATATCTCCAATTCGATCGGCGCGCAGAAGCTCGGCTTCGCGCTGACCAACACCGCGCCCTTCTCCTATTCGGGAAGCGGCGCGTCGGACGTCACCTTGTCGACCAATGTGAAGACCGCTTTCTCGAAGATATGGAATGTCGCTCAATTCAGAGTCTCGGCGACGTCGCATTGCTTCGACACGATCGCCACGATCGATCAGCCGCCATCCAGCACCGCCTCGACGACCGTCGTCAATGAGACATTCTCTGTGACGGGCTGCACGGGGAGCAGCGCCTGCGGCTATCTCTACGCCGCGCCGGGAACCAAGGTCGCGGTCGGCTCTTGGGGCTATACGCTCTCCTCCGCCACGACAGTGTCCTCCTCGACGGTCGGCTATACGGGCTCGAGCGGCGTCAAATGAGTGATCCTCGGCTATTGCCTCGAGGTCGACTCCAAGGTCTATTCCAATGCGGTGCCGGCGGGCTCGTACAACACCGCCGAGCTCGATTGCGACAATGGATCGGGCGGCGCCGGCAATTCGTCCATATCGACGATGCAATATCTCACCGGCGGCAATTACGAGCTGCGCTACTTCTACAATTCGCGCGTGAAATATCCCGACTATGATCCGACCTATGTCTGCGGATCGACGGCGAGCGACGTCTCTTGGGCGACCAATACGAATTCGACCTACATCAGCAATTCGTCGACGACGACATCGAGCAACAAATCGCGCAGCAATCAGATCAACGTCTATCTCGACTCCAATACGGGCGGAACGCCGCCCCTGCATCAGACCTTGGACGGAACGCAAAATCTAGGCGGCTCCAATCTCATCGACGTCTGCGTCTATTCGGGAAATTTCGAGTGGGTGGAGCGCAGCGTGCGTATCTATGTGAACACGCCCGGCAATTATTGGCTGAGCTTCGCGGCCGACGGCGCGAGCGATTCCTATGGCGGCGCGATCGCCTATGTGCGCCTTTGCACCGGCACTTGCTCCGGCTCCGTGCAGGACAATTATCCGTGGACGGCGTCGACGGTCTTGTTCGAGGATAAGTTCGACAGCCCGAGCTACAGCTATTCGACGAGTGGCTCCAGCGCCTATATCAACGCCTCCGGCAATATGACGAGCAGCACGGGCACGAGCGGCGCCTCGAGCGGCTGGCCAAATCTCGCCGCGAGCGGCTGGGGCGCCGCGCCGGTCAATCAGCTCGACTATGTGATGAAGTCGGCTATCGTCGGAACGCAGGCGATCGAGCTCGGCGGTTCGGGCGCGACGACGCGCCGGCTGATCAGTCGCGGCTTCCTGCTCGATCCGGGCTATTACAAGGTCGGCTATTACTATATTTCCGACGGGCAGTTCCCTTCGCTCTCCAGCGTGTATTGCGGCGCGACGCCTTCCGCGGCCAATGTCACGGCGCTTTCCGGAAGCGCGACGGCGACATCCCGCGCCACTGGCGCAACGGCGAGCGTCTCTCTGACGAGCAATGTCATCGGCGTCTTCATGTCGCATTCGCTGAAGGCGAGCGCCCCCATCGTCGGCGGCGCGCTCAGCTCGACGACGTCCTACACGAATCCAGATGGAACCACGACGACGGCGCCGACCGTCGCGCCCGACGGGATCAGCCTCACCGATTACGATTCGGCGCAGGCCAATCCGCTGCTCGATATTTGCGGCTATGCCGCGGCGTGGCAGACGCGGACCGTCAATGTCCTCGTCACCAAGCCCGGCTTCTATTGGCTGACATTTTCAGCGCTCGGAACGCCGACGGAAAAATTCGGCGGCGCGATCGACGATGTGAAGCTCACCGCGCTCGGCGGTCCTTCGATGAGCGGCGCGCCCTCGTCCTATGTCCGATTGCCGACGCCGAGCGTCGCCCCCGGATCGATCTCGACGTTTTCCGGATTCGAGATCGTGAGTGATCCGATCACTGTGCCGACCGCGACGCTATGACGCCGTTTCCGTGTGATCGCTTTGCGCGAAGTCTGGATGACCGCCCCGGCCGTCATTGCGAGCGAAGCGAAGCAATCCAGAGTCGCGGGGCGGTTCTGGATCGTTTCGTCGCTCTGCTCCTCGCAATGACGACTCTGCGGAATGCGCAGTATTCCCGTGGCGAGCGTATGAGACGGCGCTGGTGTCCCGACGCTCTGCGGAGCTTCCTCGGCGCGCGCGGGGGCGCGACGGCGGTGGAGTTCGCCTTTGTGGCGACGCCTTTCGTTTTTCTCGTGCTGTGGATCGCGCAGATCTCGATCTTCTATATCACCCAGACGTCGCTGGACGCAGGCGTCAACGGCGCCGCCGACTATCTGCGCTCGAGCTTCGCCAAGGCGACGCCGACCTATGTCGACGCCGCTGCATTGAAGGCCAAGATCGTCTCGTCCGGCGGTGGATTGGTCAAGAACAACGCCAATCTCCTCGTCGATCTGCAGCCCTTGTGGCGGCTCAAATCGAGCGCGGTGGCGATCACCGACGAGACGACGCCCGACTATGGCGCTGCCGGCGATCCGCTGGTCTTGCGCGCGCAGGCGCCGGCGATCGTCTTCGCGCCGGGATTCGGCCCGCTCTCCAATGTGCGCTCGAGCGCCATCGTCAGACGGAAGAGCAAATGAGCGGGCGAGGCGCGCGACGTCTGGATCGGCGCGGCTCGGCGGCGGTCGAATTCGCGCTGCTGACGCCAGTGATCATTCTGATGATCGCCGGCGTCGCGGAATTCGGCCGGATCTATGTCGTCTTCAGCGCAGTCAATAAAATCGCCGCGCAATATGCGATTTCCTGGGCCGATTGCTCGGATTCGCCGGCCGGAACATGCTCGACGGAAATGTCGCTCTATACGCCGTCCTATGCGCTCGGCAATATCGCGCCGCAGATCAAGGCGTCCGGCCTCACGCTGCAGATGTTTCAGGTCACCATGGGCGCGACGTCGCCGACGGTGGTCTACGCCTATCCGACCGGCTCCAGCCTCTCGACCGCGCAGACCAATCTCATCAAGGCGACCTTCTCCAACGGGCAGTCGGCCGTGCTGGTGACGGCGACCTACGCGCATTCGCTGGCGTTTTTCCCCAAATCCACGACCGCGCTGCTCGGCGGCCTGCTGACGCCGAGCTATAGCGCCGTGCAACTGAAGTCGTGACGCGTCAGAAGGGGTTCCACGTCGCTTCGGGCGTGAATTTCAGATAGCCGAGATTGAGGCCCAATCGCGCGCCGAGACCGGCGCGGATCGGCGCGATGACGACGCCGTCCGCCGTCAGCTCGGTGAAGCCCAATCCGCCGACGAGATAGGCCGAGCCGGCGACGCCGCCGAAGCGCGTGTAGATGGCGTCGACCGCGGGCAGATTATAGATGAGCATCATGGTGCGGTCGCCATTGGCGCCGGCGTCGAAGCCGAGCGAGGGCCCCTGCCAATAGACGCGCCGCTGGCCGGCGTTGCGCGTATACATGACCCCTTCGCCATAGCGCAGGCCGCCGACAAAGGCGCCCGAGCCCTCCTGGCCGAGCACATAGGCGTTGGGCCGGCCCCAGCGGCGCGCCAATTGCTCGACGCCCTGCGCGAGATCGCGCGCGATGGCTCCGAAGAAGCGATGGCCGCTGCGCACCACTTCGTCGCCGGACATCGGCTCTAGTCTTTGCTCCGGCCCGCCATAGGCGGCGCGCGCCGGCGCGAGCGGCGACAGCGCGGCCGCCGTGGCGAGAGCGAGCATCTCTCTGCGGGACGCGAGTGTCTGCCTCTGGATCGGATGAGCGGCGCGCATGACGATAGTCTCCGTTGCGGCGGATGCGAATCAGTCCGCTGAAGTTTCGCTGCGATCGTGTCGCGCCTGTGGCGCCTGCGCGGCGCCTCTTCGCAGAAGAGAGAATCTCGCCGCGTCCTTAATAAAGTCTTGCGGCGGCGGCGTCGCCGAAAGCGATGAAGGGTCCGTTGCGATAGGCCTCGTCCGCCTTGCCATAGACGAGCGGGCGGCCCGAAGGGTCGACGACGCCGCCTCCCGCCGCGCGCAGCACCGCGTCGCCGGCCGCAGTGTCCCATTCCATCGTCGGGCCGAAGCGCGGATAGAGATCGGCGACGCCCTCCGCCAGACGGCAGAATTTGATCGAGGAGCCGACGTCGTGCGTGGCGGCGACGCGATGCGTCTCCAGAAAGGCCTTCGTCGCCGCGTCGAGATGCGAGCGGCTGACCAGCGCCGTCGGCCCCTCGGCAGGAAGCGCACGTACGCGCAAGGGGCGCCAGGCTTCGCGCGGCGGCGCCGGCTGGCCGGGCTCCGCATCGGCGGCGAAGGCGCGCGCGCCGGCGAACCATAATTGCCCCAGAGCCGGAGCGTAGACCGCGCCGGCGTGCGGCGCGCCCGCGACGATGAGGCCGATATTGATGGTGAACTCGCCGCTGCGCGCCAGAAACTCGCGCGTGCCGTCGAGCGGATCGACGAGCAGGAAGGTCTCGGCGCGGGCGAAATCGGCGCCCGCGGCGGCGGCCTCCTCCGCGACGATGGGGACGCCCGGCAGCAGCTCGGCGAGAAGCGGGGTGAGAAAGGCTTCGATCTTCTCATCCGCCTCGCAGACCGGGCTCGCATCTTTTTTCGCGCGCGCGTCGATGGCAGGGGAGGCGAGAACCGCCATGGCGATCGCGCCGGCGCGCGTCGTCAGATCGGCGAAGGCTGCCGCGAGCGCATCGAAATCCTCGTCGCTCCGCAGAGCCATGGGTCAGAACTCCACATCGCCGCGCCGCTCGACGAGCGCGGCCTCGCTCGCCTCCTCGCGGCGAAGATCGTCGACGCGCGCGAAGGCGGGCCCGCGCCGCGCCGCTTCGACCAGCGCATCGAGCGCGTCGCGAGGGCCGGCGGCGACGATCTCCACCGCGCCATCGTCGCAATTGCGCGCCCAGCCGGCGAGCGCGAGGGTCGCCGCCGCCCGCGCGACAAAAGCGCGAAAGCCGACGCCTTGCACGCGTCCGCGCACGATGATGCGGAAAACGAGGCGTTCTTCGCTCATCACAGAGTCTCGACGGCGACATTGTCGATGAGCCGCGTCGCGCCGAGCTTTGCTGCGACCAGCAGGCGGATCGGCCCGTCCTGGCGGCGAGCGACGCGCGCCAGCGTCTCGGCGTGGCGCGCCTCGAGATAATCGATGACGAAGCCTTTCGCCGCGATTTGCTCGCGCGCTTGCGCCATCACATGGCCGATCGGCTCGCCCTCGGCGATGAGCCGCGCCGCGTCCGTCAATGCGCGGTGCAGTGCGGGGGCGATGCGGCGCTCCTCCTTCGAGAGATAGATGTTGCGCGAGGACATTGCGAGGCCGTCGTCCTCGCGCAGCGTGGGCGCGCCGACGATCTCCGCGCGCAAATCGAGATCGCGCGCGAGGCGGCGGATGACCAGCAATTGCTGATAATCCTTCTCGCCGAAAACGGCGACGTCGCAATCCGCCTGGTTCAAGAGCTTGGCGACGACGAGCGCGACGCCGGCAAAATGCGTCGGCCGGAAATGATCCTCGAGATCGGCGATCGCCGGCCCGCCCACGGCGACGGAGGTGGCGAAGCCCGGCGGATAGATTTCCTCCACTGCGGGCGCATAGCAGAGATCGGCGTCGACGCGGGCGAGCGTCTCGACATCGGCGGCGAGCGTGCGCGGATAGCGCTCGAAATCCTCGCCGGCGGAAAATTGCGTGGGATTGACGAAGACCGAGACCATCACGCGGCGGGCGCGCCGCCGCGCCTCCTCGACCAGCGAGAGATGGCCCGCGTGCAGCGCGCCCATGGTGGGGACGAAGCCGACGCGCTCGCCGCGCGCGCGCCATTGCGCGACGCGCTCGCGCAGCTCGGCGAGCGTGTGGACGGTCGGAACGGGGAAGGCGCTCATCTTCGGCTCATCCTCTGCTGCGCGGAGGGCGCGAGGCTCTCCAGAAAGGCGATATAGGCGGCAGGCAGGCCGAGCGCCTGCGCCGAGGCGACGATGTTCTCGACATAGCCAGGCGCCGGGGCGCCCTCGCGCGCCGCCGTCCCGAGATAGACGAGCGCCCGCGCCGAGCCCACGGGCGCGCGCAGCACCGGCTGCACCACCTTGCGGTAGAGCCCGCGGCCGACCTCCTCGTAACGGTCGAGCGCCGGAACATCCGCCATGGCGAGGTCGTAGAGCAGGCCATGGACCTGCGCGCGCGCATCCGGGACGACGGTGGCGAAGCCGGTCTCCTGAATGGCGAAGCGATAGCGTGCGAGCCGGCCGAGGCCGAGCGGCCGCGATTTGGGGCAGCGCGCGGCCATTGCGGAGACGTCCAAATTGGCGCCATAGGCGAAATAGAGCGGCATGAGGTTTTCCCGAGATGCAGGCGGACTTTAGCGCATCGGGCCGCGGCGAGCGAGGCGCCGGGGCAGGGCGGTCGCTGGGGCAGGGCGGGGCCGCGAATTGGTGTATCGTGTCGTCGCAGGCGCCGCTCGGCCGCCCCCGCAAAAGAAAGAGCCCGGCCTTCGCCGGGCTCCAGATTGAGAGCGGACCCTGGGAATCAACCGTTCTCGAGGCTATTCTCAGCGTTGAATGCAGTTTTAGAAATGCGTCGAATCGACGCGACGGCTCGAGGGAGGGAGAGGATGGAGGAGTTCGAAGGCGGTTTTCTTCGCAATGCGATCATCGGTCTCGTCCTCGCTCTGACGGCTTCGATCGTCTATGTCTGGTTCCGCTAGGCCGCCCGCGGCCCCGAGCGGCGCGCCAACCGGTTGACGCGCGGCGAGAGAGAAGCGATAGGCTGAGCCGCGCGCGGGGCCGGTCTGGCTCCTCGGGTTCGGAAGGGTGGCCGAGTGGTTTAAGGCAGCGGTCTTGAAAACCGCCGTGGGGGAAACTTCACCGTGGGTTCGAATCCCACCCCTTCCGCCAGATCAACGACTTATGTCAATTTTGGCGTCCGCATATGGCGCAATGGGCGCGAACGGAAGCGGTTCGCATCGGCACGAGAGTCGGCACATTTCAATCGCGTTTTGTTCGACGTATTTTCGTCGCTTGCCTCTCGCGAATCCATCCGACTCACTCAAATGGCACGGAACCTCCGTCCTGTGGCTCGTCGGTTCAGTCGAGGTCGCCGAGGACGATAGGGTTCTCGCAGAGTCCGGGCGTGGTTCTCGGCAGGATCGAATTTCTTCCGTGCCGCCGTTATGCTGCATGGGGCTAATCGGCACCGAAGAGCGCCTTCTTGCAGTGCGGTTTTTGCGGTATTTGAAAACATGAACGACGAAGCTCTTATCGAAGAACTTGAGCGGCTGCGCGAACACGCAGGACGGTTCTATTCATACAATGATGCTAGGCAAGCGGTAGCCAACGTCAGTCCGGATCTGCCTAAACAAGTCCACCAAGAAATCACCGGTGCGATAGCCGTAGCTCTTGCGAAACATCCTGTGTTCGGTCAAGGCGCAATGTTTTCTTCGGAATAAAGCAGCTGAATCTCCATCCGATGCATGTAAAAAATGGACTTTTTGCAATGATGTTGGAGTACAGTGCTTCAACTGCGGTTACGTGGCTTCATAGGCTATTCAAAATCGACGATACTAGGCTCCACGCGGTTGCAGTAATGCACGGCCTGAACGTACAGCGGCCGATAAGCCTTTCCAACCAAATTCGTCTTTTCCCTCTTGCCGCCGCCCCGGATTCACCAAACATCCGAGCGCTTTCTCGAAATTCTTTTGAGCTTGTAGACATCGCCTGGATCATGCCGCCGACGATTGCGGTTTACGATCTGGGCACAGTCCAGGGCTCGATTGACCCGGACTACCGGTTAGGGCTTGAGACCGCCGCCAATTTCGCGCTCTTGGACGCAGCGCGCGCTTTCACGCTCACCAATGATGGTGCAGCTGTAGTGGGCATTTCATGGACAGATTTTGTCGATCCGGAATTAATGCGCGCTGAGATCGGTCGGATGTGGATGCCGTCCCAATTCGATGGAGCGTTGAAAGATGGATTACCTCTGAACGTCGACGAAGAGGCGCTCGCCTGGGCGGAACGCTATCTCGATATGGATGAATCGTTCCGAAGGTCTTTGGACGTCGCAATCGATCGTCTCAATCTGGCTCGGAGACGACGATCTCCGGGCGACAGGGCCATCGATTGTGGCATTTGTCTTGAGGCGTTATTGGGGGATGACGACCCAAAGGAACTTACCCATAAACTCCGAGTGCGTGCCGCTCTCCTACTTGGCTCGACCCTCGAAGAACGCCGCGATATCCGGCGAGAAGTCGGTAAGCTTTACGATCTCCGTAGTAAAGTGGTCCATGGAATTGCGCGGAAGCCGGAGCAAATATTGACCGATGAGCAATGCGCTTCTCGTGGACTTGAGATTTGCAAGCAAGCCGTGCGCGCGATCGTGATTCGCAACGCTCGACCAGACTTCAAGACTTGGGAGTTAACCGGCGGCCGCGACAGCGACATCGGTTGATGGGAGCTAAGCGCGATATAAGGCTCAGTGAGCGCAGGATCGTCGTCGCCGAGTCCAGAGCGACCCACCCGGGACGAGACGGTCCGCTCCCGTAGCGCGTCATTCCCAGGTGCCGAAAGCAGCGCGCCTGGAGCCGGACGGAACCGGCTCAAGTAGCACGGGCATGCGATCATGAAACCGGATCATCCATTCGTTTGCTGCGCCTACGATGATCGTCGGGAAGAGGGTGGTCTCCTCGGTCTCGGGATCGCGCCAGCTTTCCCACAGCCCTGCGAAGGCCAGCGGCACGCCAGTCATGCGGCACTTCGCGCGGGTCGCAGACCTCCAACTGTGTCAGCCCATAGGGCGAGCCGATCCTCGGCGTCGCGCCGCGGCTGAAGATCACGACGCCCTTGAAGGCTTCCGCCTCCCACACGCCGATTACGATCAGCCGGCCGGCCGGCGCCGTGCGCGAATAGTGCCAATGCCGACAGGCATAGGTCGCGGCGTCGTAGCCGGCCCAGTCGAGACGCAGCGTCATGACGGCTGGAACCGATGCCCGCAGTTCGGACAGGCGACCGCCTTCTTTTCGTCGAGCGGCTTCACCGCGTCGAAGCTCACCGTCTCGAACTGCGGTGGCTCGCCTGGCAGTTTGACCGGATCGAAGCCGGCGAGCTTGAGATCGAAGCCGACGGCGCCGAGCTCGCGCAGCTCGAAATCGAGTGCGCCGGGATTCCAGCGGCTTTCCTCGCCCGTCCGATTGTCGGCGAGGCGATAGGCGCGCGCCTGCTCCGGCGTCAGGTTCGCCACGACATGGACCGGCACATGCGTGAGACCCAGCCGCTTCGCCGCGAGCAGGCGCGACGTCTTGGCTCTCTTCCACTCAACCGCCAGCGCCTTGGCGAGCCACTGGCGGTAGGAGCCGCCGACCGTCGCACGCGCCATTTCGCCGTGAAGTGAGCTGCGCGCATGATGGCGGCGCGATCGAAGGCGGCGGACATGGCGGCTCAGCCCCGGCGAATGGCGGCGACGACGCGCGCCGTCTCGACCGTGAGGAAGGGGAGGGCCACGAGGGCGAAAGGGGCGAGGAGGAGCAATTCCGCCTGAATTTTCCAGTCCATATGACTTCTCCGCAATGACAAGCCGGGGCCGTTCGCCGAAGCGCATGGCTTCGGCGGCGGGTTGCGTTAATGACCCTGTTCGGGTATACCTATTTATGTATCTTATAGACCTTAAAGTGTCAACCTGAAAATGTCATACGCAATAAACATCACCCCTTCGCAGCTCCGCGGAGCCCGAGCGATGCTGAGCTTGTCGCAAGCGGATTTGGCCCAATCCGCTGGCGTTTCGGTCGAGACGCTCAAGCGGCTGGAAGGCATTCGAGCCGGCATTTCCGTTGGCCAAGGCGTGAGCGCCGATGCCTTGGCGAAGGTCCGCTCTGCTCTCGAAGCGGCGGGCGTGGAATTCATCGCCGAGAATGGCGGCGGAGCAGGTGTCAGGCTACGGAAGCCCGGCCCACAAGCGCGATGATCGCGGTCGAGGATTTTTGAATGCAGAGAATGACGAGTAGCGCCCCTATGAGCCACACCGGCCGCGGATCGGCCAGATGAGCCGCCAGCCAGCTCGGTTCACGCAAGCCGATGTGGCGCGCGCTATTCGGGCCGCAGAAAATCAGCACGCTCGAACCGGCACGCTCTGGCGCGTCCGGGGGGAACGAGACGGAGATATCGTCATAAAGCCCTTCGAGCGATCGGCGTCGAACTCACGGGTTCCGCCAGAGGTCGATGATGATGAACCCGACGCCATACTGTGAAGCAAGGCACGCCATCCGCTCCGCCCTCGAAGCGGCCGGCGTAGAGTTCATTCCCGAGAACGGCGGGGGCGCAGGAGTGCGGCTGAGGAAGAGCGCTGCGCTGGACGCGAGAGCGCAGCCGGGCCATATTGCAAGCGCGCCCAAGGAGGAAGAGCCGTGACCGCCGTCGCTTTCGACACGCTGAAATTTGCCCGGCGGCTCGAGGCCGGCGGCTTCACGCCAGATCAGGCGAGCGCCGCCGCCGAGGCCTTTGCCGACGCCACGGGCCAGGAGCTGGCGACGAAAGCGGACCTCGAGAGCAAAGTCGCCGCCCTTCGCTCGGATATCCGCGAACTCGAATTGCGCATGACGATCAAGCTCGGCGGCCTCATCGTCGTTGCGACCGGCATTCTTCTCGCAGCGTTCTTTTGCTTGCCAGACTTTGGACTGGCGCTCAGCTCTTCGCCTTCGTCCTCCTTCCGGTCAGCTGACGCCTCGTAGCTTGATAACTCGTCATCGCGATTGATGCCATGGCGATCGCCAGTTCAATCGGCCATCCGCCTCGAACACCAGGCACACGTGCTCGGCTTCGACCCGAGCTAACTGGATACTCCGAAGTTCTCCTAACTATGCGCGATGCCCTGCCTCGCGTCGTCTCGCTGCCATTTACGCATTTCGCGCCGATCCTTGAGACGTCGAGGAAAAAGCAGCGCGCGGCGCGATGCACAAAAGCCGGGGACGCCGATGAAGATCATTCGCGCGGTCGCGCTGTTGGCGATCGTCATTGCTCTCTTCGGATGCAAATCTACCGAAGAAATAGCTATGGAAAAAGAAACCGTAGAATCGGAAAAGCGGGCGCAAGACGAGATAATAAGAAGATATGTGGAGGGGGTTCGCGATAGGATAGTCGCAGAATATCGATACACTTGTATATATGAACTTAAATTTCAGAATATCTAAAGTAATTTCAAAACATTATATAATAATGTATAGATTGAAAGCAGATAAATTCAGACTATAGTCGGATTAGCGCGAACGTCAGAATTTACAGAATGTAATAAACTCATTGCAGCAGAATCAATTATCGCATGGTTCGATACGTTGCTCGACCTATTACGGATCAACTAATTGTAGCTGGTGATGGCGTCTTTTTGGTTCCACACATCCGCAAAAGCTGTTCCGAGCGCGAACAGCTTTTCCGCACCCTCGAAAAAGGGCTTTTCGGTCTTCATCATCGGCCGTCGTCACGCCAGCGCTGAGCCAGGGTCCGCCTGGGACAACATGAGAATTTTCCGGATCTCGGGATTGGAGTTGATCGCGTCCCTCAGAAATTTCGCCGCGTCGGGATAGCTCGCCTTGAAGCCGCTCGGATCGGCCAAATAGCGCCGCACGCCGTCGGCGAATTGCTCTCTCCCCGAATAAAAATATCTGTAGCTGTCGAGCGATTGCCCCGAGAGCCAAGCGGTGCCGAAAGCGATCAGCGCCGCGCCGGCCGGAGTTCGGACCGCCGCCGAGGCGAATTCGAGCGAGGCGCGGGCGGCGGGGAGGACGAGAGCGAGAAACGGCACGCCTCTGCGAGGGGCCGAGGGTGGAACTCCCTCGGCCTACTCACCCCTATGTCTCCACCTGGCAAGGCTTCGTCTATGTGGCTTTCGTCATCGACGCCTTCGCTCGGCGGATCGTCGGCTGGCGCTCCTCGCGCACGGCGCATGCGGGCTTCGTGCTCGATGCGCTCGAGCAGGCGTTGCACGATCGCCGGCCGGTCCACGGCGGCGGCCTCGTGCATCACAGTGATCGCGGCGTTCAATATGTCTCGATCAAATACACGGAGCGCCTCGCCGAGGCCGGCGTCGAGCCCTCCGTCGGCAGCGTCGGCGACAGCTACGACAATGCGCTCGCCGAGATGGTCAATGGACTCTACAAGGCCGAGGTGATCTGGCGCCGCGGGTCGTGGCGGAGCTTCGAGGCCGTCGAATTCGCCACACTCGAATGGGTCGACTGGTTCAACAATCGGAGACTGCTGGAGCCGATCGGCGACATGCCGCCGGCCGAAGCCGAAGCGCGCTATTACGCGTAAATCGAGGAGCCAGCCATCGCGGCGTGACTCAAACGAAATGGCCTCCGGCGATCCCGGCGCGGTTCAGACGCCGTCCTTCCGCACTTTATGCCAAACGACATTCGCCTTGTAGGTAAAGCCCCACGCCCTCATCACTTCGAGGCCTTCTGGTAGCAGAGCATTCGGAACCCATAGGTAGAGATGCGCAGTTGGAGCAACGACATCCTGAACAGGGAGCGCGCTAATTTCCGCGAGACTCATCGTCCCGTATCGGCTCAGCCTTTTGTGTTCGGGCGCGACTTTGCCGGTTTTGTTCTGAAAGCGCCATGGCGGGTCGGCCAGAACGGTCGAAAATTTCCGCTTTCCGACTATGTTCCTCAGGTCTTGCCCGGCACTCATAGGGTGACTCCACTGATTCCTGCGCCGCAGTCTCTCACATCCATCGATGCCGCGCATAGAGACTGGACCAGAGACTCCCAGGTTCCTTCAGGTGGGGCGTCCCTTTGAGCGTAGGAGCCGCTGGAACCGGGCGCGTAGCGTCGCCTATTCGTCGAAATTCGCGAAGCGCGGATCGGAAAGGGGAGGGAGCCCGGGTGACGGTCCCTCGGATCGGCATAAAAACACCTTTTCTCGTCAATGGCCTGCGTAAAAGATCGAAGGGCCGACGGTGTGTTTTTGAATTCATCGCAGGGATTTTGGTTCAGGAGGAACTTTCGATTTTCCGCCGTCGACAAAAAGGCGCGTTCGCGATGAGCGCGTCCCCTTCATGCCGCCGCGCCCCCCCGCGCCGGAACGCCTGCGGCGGCTGGCCATAGACGCGCAGAAACGCCCGCCGCATCCGTTCCGGATCGCAAAAGCCGCTTTCGCGCGCGATGCTCTCGATCGAGCCGCCGTTCGCTTCCAGCTCGCTTTTCGCTTTGTCGAGGCGCAGGCGTTCGATCGCCTTGGCCGGCGTGACGCCGGTCGCGCGCAAAAAAGCGCGCGCGAAATTGCGCGGGCTCATCGCGACCTCTCCGGCGAGATCCTCCACCGCCAGACGCTCCTGCAGCCGCTCGCTCGCCCAGCGCAGCAGCGTCGCGAATTTGTCCTGCCGGCTCTCCAATTCCAGCAAGGCCGAGAATTGCGACTGGCCGCCCGGCCGTCGATGATAGACGACGAGCTGCCGCGCGACAGCGCGCGCGACATCCTCGCCGAGATCGTCGCAGATCATCGCCAAAGCGAGATCGATGCCCGCCGTTATGCCGGCCGAGCTCCAGATCGGCCCGTCGCGCACGAAGATCAAATCCGGCTCCAGCCGAACCTTGGGAAATCGTCGCTGAAAGTCGCGACTGCGGCTCCAATGCGTCGTCGCTCTGCGGTCGTCGAGAAGGCCCGCCGCCGCGAGCACATAGGCGCCGGAGCACACGCTCGCCGTGCGGCGCGCGCGGGCCGCCGTTCTCTGCACGAAAGCGAGAGTCGCCGCATCCGTGGCGGCGACGCGCGCGCCAAGGCCGCCGGCGATGAGCAGCGTGTCGCAGCGTCGCGCCGCGGCAAAGCTGGCGGCGGCGATGGCGACGCCGGAAGACGAGCGCACGAGGCCCGGCGCGGCGGCGATCGTCCTCGTCGCATAGGCGCCGGGCGCGATGCGCGCGGCGATCTCGAAAGCGGCGATCGGCCCGGCGGCGTCCAGGATCTGGAAGTCGTCGAAGATCAGAAAGGCGATAACGCGCGGCGCCATGGCTTTGTCTGAAAATGCGGGAAAACTGTCATTTCAGACAGAGCCTAGCGGCGCCATATTGTTTTCGTCAACTCGGGAGGCTCACATGTCCGATCGGCCCTTTCACATCGTGTTCGCGATTTTTCCGCGCCTCACGCAGCTCGATTTCACCGGCCCCTTCGAGGTGCTGTCGCGATTGCCGGGCGCCGAGGTCGTCGTCGCGTCTCGCGAGGGCGGCGCTGTGACCTCCGACACCGGATTGGAATTCGGCTCGACGCGCGCGCTGGCGACAGTGGAGCGTTGCGATCTCCTCTGCGTTCCCGGCGGCCCCGGCGTCGAGGCGGCTTCCGTCGATCGCGAATTTCTCGCCGAGATCGCCCGGCTCGCGCAGGGCGCGCGCTATGTGACCTCGGTCTGCAATGGCTCGCTTCTTCTGGGCGCCGCGGGGCTGTTGCAGGGCAAGCGCGCGGCCTGCCATTGGGCCTGGCGCGATCTTCTGCCATTGTTCGGCGCCGTGCCGGATGCGTCGCGCGTCGCGCGCGACGGACGTGTGATCACCGGCGGCGGCGTGACGGCCGGAATTGATTTCGCATTGACGGTCGCGGCCGATATTGCCGGCGAGCGCGTCGCGCGCGCGATCCAATTGTCGATCGAATATGCGCCGACGCCGCCTTTCGACTCCGGCCGGCCGGAGACGGCGGGAGCGGAACTCGTCGATTTCGTCGCGCCGCGCTTTGCCGAGCGAAAGGCGAGATTTGCGGCGATGCATGGCTGAGGGCGGCGTCTTCCCCGAGGCTCGAGTTTGTGCTCTATCGGCGCCCTCGCGTATCGATCTCGTCGCGAAGCGATGCGCGGGCCGATGATCGCGCCACAATGGACCCTCGCCACAATGGACCCTCGCCCAATGGCTCCCGCGCCGGTTCCGCATCTCTCGATCGACGGCTTCCTCGGCGAGGCGCGCGTCCGCGAGCTCATGGACTGGGCGCTCGCCCATGAAGGCGAGTTTCACGACTCGGGTTTCTATACGAGCAAGGAGGGCGCGCGCGTCGACAAATCGGTGCGCGACTGCAAGCATCTGCTCGAGCTCGGTCCGCTGCGCGCGGCCTTTTCCGAATCCGTCGATGCGATCGTCGAGCGTCTGACGCGCGAATTGGCGACCGGGCCGCTCGACGAGGCCAAAAAAGAAATCCAGATGGTCTGGAATGGCGACGGCGGCTTCTTCAAGCGCCACGCCGATGCGCCGCGACGGCCGGACGGGCATGGCAGTGTGAGAATTCTCACGCTCGTCTATTATTTTCATGCGTCGCCGAAGCGGTTCGAAGGCGGCGAGCTGCGCGTCCATGCGCCGCCGCCCGGCGCTGGGTTTGTGGATATTGCGCCGCTCTGCGACCGGCTCGTCGCTTTCCCATCCTTCCTTGCTCACGAGGTCTTGCCGACGCGCTGTGCGACAGCGCACTTCGTCGATGGTCGCTTTTCGATCAATTGCTGGCTCAGGCGGCCGCGTGCGCGAGCGGAGTGATCGCTCGCGATCCGGCGTTTTCACATTGCCGCATTGTCGTCGGGGGCGATTTCTCGAGGGAGCATTGGATGCCGATCGATTGGGAGAAGGTAAAGAGCCGGAATATTCGCAATGCATTTTCCGCCGCTTTGGGCGACGACAAGCGGTTGTCGCATCTCGAGGTCGTGAATGTGCTTCGCGCCGCTCTCGCCGACGGCTACCTCTCCGACGAGGAGGTTTCGGATATGGCCGAGGTGGCCAGAAACTCCGCGTCGATATCACCGCAGTCGCAGCATTTGCTGCTGGTGTTGAAATATCTGGCCTCCGCGCTGAGCAGCTATGGGCCGATCATCTTTTCCACCCTTCGTCAGAAATATGCGGCGGAAATGATCTGCTCCTTCCTCGAGCGATCGGGGCGACCCTATTTTCCGAATTTGGATCGCAACGTCGTCGGCGTCGATCTGCTGATGAGGGTGGCCAATCCGAACATCATCAACCAAAGCAGCGCCGGCATCTGCGGGCCGGTGGCGTTTCTCTACAGTCTCGCCTTCGACTCGCCGGCGACTTACGCGAAATTCGCGATCGATCTGTATGAAAAGGGCAAAGCCAAGATCGGCGGACTCGAAATCGAGCCGGGGCCCGATTGTCGCAAATATGCTCCGACGCCGCCGATGAGCCAGGGGGATTGGCTGACGGGCGGGAGCCTCCGCGATTCGGAGCGGCTTATCTTCGATTATGATTCCGTCGAGGCGCGCGGCAGCACGACTTTCGGCGAAATGGCCGACTGGTTCCAGAGGGCGGGATACGCCGACGTCGACTTCGAGGACAATCTGGTCCTCAGTCGCGGCGCGGGCGACATCGGCGTCGTGAACAAATATTTTCGTGACGGCTATCGCGTGGTGCTGCGCATCAACTCACGTCTTCTGGTCGATCCCACCGACAAATCATACAGAGGCAACCACATCGTCGTCCTTCGCTCGCCGATCGATCTCAGCGGCAAGACCGTCCGTCTCTCGGTCTACACCTGGGGGCAGGTGGGACGGACGATTCCCGAGGATGGCGGTCGAATGCCGCTCGGCGATTTTCTGGAACATTGGTACGGGTATCTCGTCGCCAAGCCCTTCTGAGCGGGGGCAAGCCCTTCTGAGCAGGGGCGGCGCGACGGGCGCGGCCGGATTGCGGAGAAAGTGGGCCAAATCCGGGGCTCGGCCGTGGCGACGGCGCCTCCTGCTGGCCTCAGCGGCATCGCCACTCGCGTTCGCCCCCCCGAATCGCTAAAATCCCCCGCATGGCCAAATCCGACGATCTCTTCGGCGGCGCGCAGCGCAAGCCCGCCGCCGCCGCTCCCGTCCCGCGGGCGCCCAAGGCGCCGGCGGAATATGACGCCGCCTCCATCGAGGTGCTGGAGGGGCTCGAGCCCGTCCGGCGGCGGCCGAGCATGTATATCGGCGGCAAGGATGAAGCCGCCATGCACCACCTCTTCGCGGAGGTGCTGGACAACGCCATGGACGAGGCCGTCGCCGGCCACGCCAGCTTCATCGAGGTCACGCTCGAGCCTGGCGGCTGGCTCACCGTGGTCGACAATGGCCGCGGCATTCCCGTCGGCCCGCATCCGAAATTCCCCAAGAAGTCGGCGCTCGAAGTGGTCATGACCGTGCTGCACGCCGGCGGCAAATTCGATTCGGGCGCCTATCAGACCTCCGGCGGCCTGCATGGCGTCGGCGTCTCCGTCGTCAATGCGCTGTCCGAGCGCGTCGAGGTGGAGGTGGCGACCGGCCAGCAGCTCTATCGACAGATTTTTTCGCGCGGGATCCCGCAAGGCAAGCTCGAGCAATTGGGCCGCATCGCCAATCGCCGCGGCACCAAGGTGCGCTTCAAGCCGGATGCGGAGATTTTCGGCCCCGCGACGCATTGGCGGCCGGCGCGGCTGTTCCGCATGTCGCGCTCCAAGGCCTATCTCTTCGGCGGCGTCGAAATCCGCTGGCATTGCGCGCCGGAGCTGATCGAGCCCGGCTCCGACGTGCCGGCCGAGGCCGTGCTGCGTTTTCCGGGGGGGCTGCGCGACTATCTCGCCCGTGAGACCGAGGGCAAGGAGCTGGTCGCCGATCAGCCCTTCGTCGGCAAGGTGGAGCGCGAGGGCGGCCATGGCTCGCTCGAATGGGCGATCGCCTGGTTCGCCAATGAGGACGGCTTCTCCCATTCCTATTGCAACACCATTCCGACGCCGGATGGCGGCACGCATGAGGCGGGCTTCCGCCTCGCTCTGCTGCGCGGGCTGAAGGATCACGGCGAGCGCATCGGCCAGGCCAAGCGCGCCGCGCTTTTGACGGCCGAGGATCTGATGGGTCAATCGGCGGCGATGATCTCAGTGTTCATTCGCGAGCCGGAATTTCAGGGCCAGAACAAAACGCGGCTGATGAATGTCGAGGCTTCGCGCCTCGTCGAAGGCGCGGTGCGCGACGCCTTCGATCATTGGCTCGCCGGCGCGCCCTCGCAGGCGATCAAGCTGCTCGATTTCGCGGTGGAGCGCGCCGAGGAGCGCCTGCGCCGCCGCGCCGAGAAGGAGCAGGCGCGCAAATCGCCGACGCGCAAATTGCGCCTGCCCGGCAAGCTCGCCGATTGCACCAACACCTCGTCGCAGGGCTCGGAGATTTTCATCGTCGAGGGCGATTCGGCCGGCGGCTCCGCCAAGGCGGCGCGCGACCGCGCCAGCCAGGCCGTGCTGCCTCTGCGCGGCAAAATATTGAACGTCGCCTCGGCCGGCAGAGAAAAGCTCGCGGCGAATCAGCAGCTCGCCGATCTTGTGCAGGCGCTCGGCTGCGGCGTCGGCGCGCATTATCGCGACGAGGAGCTGCGTTACGACAAGATCATCGTGATGACCGACGCCGATGTCGACGGCGCGCATATCGCGTCGCTGCTCATCACTTTCTTCTTCCGGCAAATGCCCAAGCTCATCGATGGCGGCCATCTCTATCTCGCCGTTCCGCCGCTCTACAAGCTGACGCAAGGTGCCAAGACCGTCTATGCGCGCGACGATGCGCATCGCGACGAGCTCGTCAAAAAAGTGCTGAACGGCAAGGGCAAGATCGAGACGAGCCGCTTCAAGGGCCTCGGCGAGATGATGCCGGCGCAGCTCAAGGAAACCACGATGGACGCCAAGAAGCGCACGCTGCTCAAGGTCGTGATCGCCGGCGAGGAGCGCGAGGAGACGGCCGATTGCGTCGAGCGGCTGATGGGCGCAAAGCCCGAGGCGCGTTTCGCCTTCATTCAGGAGCGCGCCGCTTTCGCCATGGAATTGGATGTGTGACGGCCGGAACCGCGACGCCCGTCGACGCGTTTTCTTCGTGCTATCGTCATTGCGAGGCGCGAAGCGACGCAGCGATCCGGAGGCCTCACGGCGCTGGATCGCTTTGCTTCGCGCGTAATGACGGATGGCGCTCGCCCGCCGACGCAGCTTCGGTTATTCTTTCCGCCACTCGAAGCGGGCGGCGGGCGTCGAGAGGTCGATCTTGACGGACATCGACAGCATGAGCGAGGCGTCCGCGCCGGAACGGCGCGACCATCGCGACGAGACTCTGGCGCTCGAGCGCATGCGTATGGCGCTCGACGCGAGCCTCACCGGAATCTGGGATTGGGATCTCGTCACCGGCGAGGTGCATCTCGACGCGCGCGTGCGCGCGCTATGGGCGCTGCCGGACGACGCTCCCGGCAGCTCCGAGATTTTCCGCAATGCGCTGCATCCGGACGACAAGGCGCGCACGCGCGAGGCCGTGCAGGCGGCGCTCGATCCTGGACAGCTCGGCGATTACGAGGCTGAATATCGCATCGTCGGCCAGACCGATGGCGTGGAGCGCTGGATTGCCGTGCGTGGCCGCACCTTCTTCGAAGCGGGACGCGCGGCGCGCATCATCGGCACGGCGCGCGACATCACCGACCGCAAGCGGCGCGAGGATCATGTCCATGTGCTGCTGCGCGAGCTCGTGCATCGCTCCAAGAATCTGCTCGCCGTCGTGCAGGCCATGGCGCGGCAGACGGCCGCGGGCGCGCCGTCGCTCGCGGATTTCCAGCGCAAATTCGCCGCGCGGCTGCAGGCGCTCTCCATGGCGCATGATCTGCTCGTGTCGCAGGATTGGCGCGGCGCCTCCATGGCCGAGCTCGCGCGTGCGCAATTGTCCTATTGCCTCGACGCCGGTTGCGTCGAGGAGCAGACGCGCGCCGGCGGCGCCGATCTGATGCTGAAGCCGGAGGCCGCGCAGAACATCGGCCTCGCTCTGCACGAGCTCGCCGTGAACGCTCTGACGCATGGCTCGCTGTCGCAGCCGGATGGGCGCATCGAGCTGCATTGGCGTGTCGATGACGAGCGTTTTCTCGTCGAATGGCGCGAGTTCGGCGGTCCGGCCGTCGCAGAATCGCCCAGCGAGGGCTTCGGCCATAAGGTGATCAAGCGCCTCGTCGCGCAGGCGCTCGGCGGCGAGGCGACGATCGGCTTTCCGCCCGATGGATTCGAATGGACGCTGGCGGTGCCGGCCGAGCAGGCGCTGGCGGGGTGAAGGCGCGCTTCCCTTCTCCCGCGCGCGGGAGAAGGGAAGCGCGGGCCCGCTCAGCGCGCGAAATACGTCTCGATGATGCGCTTGTAGATCGCCGTCAGCCCGTCGACATCCTCGAGCCGCGCATGCTCGTCCACCGCATGGATCGACTCGTTGATGAGGCCGAACTCCAGCACCGGACAATCGCGCGTGATGAAGCGCGCGTCGGAGGTTCCGCCGCTCGTCGAAAGGCCGGGGCGGCGTCCCGTCATCTCCTCGATCGCGCCGGCGACCAGCGCGCTGAAATCGCCCGGCGCGGTGAGGAAGGGCAGCGAATTGCAGGGCAGGAACTCCACCTCCACTTTGGCGCCGGCGGCGGCCGCTTCGACGACGCGGCGGATTTCCGCCTGCAGCGTCTCCAGCGTCCACACATTGTTGAAGCGTATGTTGAAGCGCGCGCGCGCTTCGCCCGGAATCACATTCGCCGCCTGATTGCCGATGTCGATCGAGGTCACTTCGAGATTGGAGCGGTCGAAATGCTCCGTCCCATCGTCGAAGACATGCGTCGACAGCGCCGTCACGATGCGCGCGACGACGGGCGTGGGATTTTCTGCGCGATGCGGATGGGCGGAATGGCCTTGCTTGCCACGCACCACCAGCCGCCCGTTGAGCGAGCCGCGCCGGCCGATCTTGATCGTGTCGCCGAGCTCTTTGACATTGGTCGGCTCGCCGACGATGCAATGGTCGAAGACCTCGCCATGGGCCTTGGCCCAATCGAGCATTTTCACCGTGCCATTGACGGCGGGGCCTTCCTCGTCGCCGGTGATGAGGAAGGAGATGGCGCCCTGCGGGACGCCATGCTGCTTCACATAGTCGATCGCCGCGGCGGCGAAGGCGGCGATGCCGCCTTTCATATCGGAGGCGCCGCGGCCGAAAATCTTGCCGTCGGCGATCTCGCCGGAGAAGGGATCGAAGCGCCAGCGCTCAGGGGCGCCGCTCGGCACGACATCGGTGTGGCCGGCGAAGACGAGATGCGGGCGCCCCTCGCCGATCTTGGCGAAGAGATTGTCGATATCGGGTGTGCCGTCCTCCGTGAAGACGAGCCGATGCGTCGTGAAGCCGGCCTCCTTCAAGCGCTGCTCGAGAACGCCGAGCGCGCCGGCGTCGGCCGGGGTGACGGAGGGACAGCGAAGGAGATCGCGGGTGATGGAAAGGGCGGGGGAAAGGGTCATGAGGGGAAGTTAAGGAAATGCCGAACGCTCCGCAACACGCGTGTCTCACTACGGACGCTCCAGGACCGGCTCTGGCCCAAAAACTGCTTCCTCGCGGCTACGGAGACCAATGTCCGAAAGGGAACAGGAAATGTCCGAGGCGACCGCGAGCCCCAACGGCTACTTCATCGATTGGGACGGCAAGATGCGGCCCATCGACCAGCCCGGCAAAGGGCTGCGCTGCGAGGTGGATTTGAAGGCCAAATATGTGATGGTCTTCAATAAATATGGCGGTCTCGACCATGAATCGACCTGGTACGCCGATGAGGCGGCCGTCGCCAAGGCGGGTCTCAAGGTCGTTCACGCCGATCTCAGCGCGGCGATCAAGATTTCCTCGATCGACTAGAGCTTTTCCAGCCGAAGTGGACGCCGGTTCGGCGTGGGAAATGCGGGGGACTTTCCGCGGGGGCGGGAAGGGGGCACGGGGCGCCTGTGGCTGCGGGCGCCCCGATTTATTTCAAAGCCTTCGAATCGTGCTCCGAAATTACGCGCCTTGCGGCGTCGCCAGCGGCGGATGCTCGACATGGCGGGCGTGGAGGCGGAAGGCCAGAATGAGCTCCACTATGCCGAGCGCTATGGCGTAGATGCCGAGCCACCAAGTCAGCACCACCGCGCCGATGACCGGCGTCAGCAGCAAGAAGAGGCCGAAGACCACGGCGAGCAGGCCGCCGAGCGCCAGCCACCAGCGGCCGTGATCCTCCTTGAGGTCCAGCGCCGAGCCGAAGGTGAGGCCGCCGCCGATGACCTCGCCGACGCCGAACACCAGCACGAAGACGAGGGCGGTGATGCCGGGCCAAAAGGCCGCGAAGGCGCCCGCCGCGATTTTCACCAGACCGGCGAGGAAAAGGAACAGCCAGGCCTCGCCCTGGCGCGCCGCCCGCACCGCGGCGACGACGGTCGCTATGCCGTCGACGGCCGCGAAGATCGCGAAGACGAGCACCAGCGACAGGATCGTCACGCCGGGCTGGAAGAGGGCGATCAGGCCGAAAATGATCGCGGCCAAGCCGCGCAGGGCGATGGCCCACCAATTATGGGCGAGGGTGGCGTTCTTGGCCGCGAGCCTGTCCAGGTCGAACGGGCTGCCGCGAAACGGATCGCCGGATACGCTGCTCGTGCTCATGCTTGGCTCCTCGGAATTCTCTGCGTCACGAGGCCGGCGGCTCTCTGACGGGGAGCCGGCCGCCCCGCCATGACATTGGTCCGTTTCGCATTTCGTCCAGGCCTCCGCCCGGCGCCGCGGCGTCGCATCGTCCAGGAGGGGCGATTTTCCCCGTTTTAACCAGTTTTCTACCGTTTTTTCCTATTGTCCTTCTGCGGCCCCTTTACGTTTTCCGCGTAAGAAGCGCCTGAAAGGTCGCCGACCTTGAAGAATACTGTCATTCGAAGACTTTATGCGTTGCTGACTGTTCCGACCGATGACGTGGAGCTCGTCCGCGCTCAGTTCCGGGCGTTCGCGCGGCAAATCCCGCTTCTCTATTTCATCTTGGCGACCAACGCTCTCGCCGTGATGTCCACCTTCGCGAAGTTCGGTCATCCCTGGCTCTCGATCTACGCGCCGAGCGCGCTGTGCCTGCTCTGTCTCGTGCGCGGGATCGCCTGGTGGCGAATCGGGCGGACGGAGAATGTGCCGGACGACATCGCCATCCTGCACATGCAGCGGACCAATAGGCTCGCTTTTTTCATCGCAGTGGCGTTCACGGCCTGGGGGCTGACGCTCTTTTCCTATGGGGAAGGCGACGCCTATGCCGAGGCGCAGATCGTCTTCTTCTTGGCCCTGACGATGATCAGCTGCAATTTCTGCCTGATGCATCTTCGCTCTGCGGCTTTGAACGTGACCCTTGTCGGCGTCGCGCCCTTCAGCCTGTTCTTCTTCTTCGCCGATGACGGGCATTTTCGCGCGGCGGCGGTCAATCTGGCGCTCGCCGCCATCGGCATGATCGCGATATTGATGATCTATTACCGCGACTTCGCCCATCTCGTGGCGTCGCGGCGCTCGCTGCTCGAGAAGCAGGCGGAGACGCAACGTTTGAGCGACGAGAATTCGCGGCTCGCCAATATCGACAGTCTGAGCGGCCTGCCCAATCGCCGCGCGCTGATGACGCATCTCGACGAGCGCAGCGGCCGTCATGGCGCGGATGCGCTTCCCACAGCCGTCGTCTATATCGATCTCGACGGCTTCAAGGACGTCAACGACACATACGGCCACGCCACGGGCGACCGGCTCATCGACATCGTCGCCAAACAGTTCGGGCATGTTCTGCCTCGAGGGGCGATGCTCGCGCGCGTCGGCGGCGACGAATTCGCGGCGGTGATCTCGGCCCGGGACGCGGAGCGCGCGGCGCGCGCCTTCGCAGCCCGCGCGCTCGAGGTTCTCGGGCGGCCGGTCCGCATCGGCGATCGCGCGGTTCAGATCGGAGCGAGCGTCGGGATTTGCTGCACGGAGCCGGACGGCTGCGACGCGCAGGAGCTGTTTCGCCGCGCCGATATCGCGATGTATCACGTCAAGGCCAATGGCAAATCGGGGGTGAGTATCTATTCGCCCGATCTGGATCTCGAGCGCCAGCGGCAGCAGGACATAGAGGATCAGCTCCGCCGCGCGCTGCGGGCCGACGAGCTCGAGGTCGTCTATCAGCCGATCGTCGACGCCGTCGGAAAGAGGGTCGTCGCCGTCGAGGCGCTGCTGCGCTGGCCGCGCCGGCCAGAGGGCGAGCTGCCGCCCGATCAATTCGTTCCGGTCGCCGAGCGGAGCGGCCTCATCAACCAGCTCGGCCTCTTCGTGCTGCGGCGGGCCTGCGAGGATTTTCTCGCCATCGACGCGGTGAAGGTCGCCGTCAATGTGTCGCCCGCCCAATTCCGCGATCCAGATTTCGAGCTGGCGGTCATGAAGATACTGATGCAGACGGGCTTTCCCGCCGCTCGCCTGGAGCTCGAGGTGACCGAGGGCTATCTGATCGATCACCCGCAGCGGGCGGCGGGCGTGATCTCCTTTCTGAAGACCCTCGGCGTCGCCGTCGCGCTGGATGATTTCGGCGCCGGCTACACCAGCATCGCCTATCTGCAGAAATATGGCTTCGACCGCATCAAGCTCGACAAATCTCTCGTCGATCGGGTGACGACGGATAGGGCGGCCGGCGTTCTCGTCGCCGGCGCCATTCATCTGGCGAATGGGCTGGATATGGCGGTGACCGCCGAGGGCGTGGAGACCGAGGAGCAGGCCTATGTGCTCGGCCTCGCCGGCTGCCAGCGCCTGCAGGGCTTTCTGTTCGGCCGCCCCATGTCGCTCGAGGCCTTTCTCGACAGCGCCGCCGCGGCGCCGGCGGTCTCGGCTGCGTGACGCTAGGATCGGGGGGAGCTTTTCTCGTCTCGGGGAGCCGCCGAAAGCGGCGTTTCCCGCCGGATTACCGTCCGCGCTGATCCCAGGAGCCGCCCATCGTCTTGACGAGATGGACGTAATCGAAAAGGTCGCTCAGCATGAAATGGCGGTTCTCGATGGTCTTCATATGGGCGACCGTGTGGGGGTCGCCTTCGAGATAGCGGGAGGCGGTCGTTCGGAACTGCTCGGGCAGGCTGAGATTGAAAGGAGAGGGCTGCATGAGCATGCGGCAGATCTGATCGAACAGCAGCCTGAACCGTTCGTCTTCGGGGTCCATATAGACGTCCCCGAAATCTTCCTTGTAGCGGCCGAAAAGAGCAAGATAATCGTCGCCGTCGGGCTTGCGCTGCATTGGGTTCGTCCATCCCCGTTCGAAACGTGAAGGGGCATGAAAGAACGGCGCCACCAGCACGGGATTTGCGCCGATCGTCGTCCATGGCGGCGAAATGGACGCGCCTTCGCGCGAGATAACGGGCGCCATCGCCGCGCAAATCCGTTATAGAGGACAGGCCGCGCCGCCGCGGCCTTTCCCGAGGCGACCCGAATCGTGACTTTTGGCGCTCCTGCTTCCCTCACTTCCGCTTTCACGCCCTTCGACGCCGGCGCCGAGGTCGTCGCCGCCGCCTTTCTCGGCGATGCGCCCGTGCTGGCGCTCGCCGATGGGCGGCTCGCCTTGCCCGGCGAAGGGGCCGATGTCGGCCATCGGATCGCGCATTCGGACGGCGCCATATTGGTTGTGGCGAGCGACGGAAAGCGGCTGATCACCGGCGGCGACGACGGGCTCGTCATCGCTTCCGACCTCGCCGGCCGCGAGATCATCGCCGACGAAAAGGGCAAATGGATCGACGCCGTCGCCGCCCGCGCGGATGGGACGCTCGCATGGTCGGTCGGCCGCGAGCTGCGCACGCGCTCGCCCAAGGGCGAGGCCAGGGCGCTGCCGCTGCCGTCGAGCTCGCGGGGGATCGCCTTTTTCCCCAAGGGCTATCGGCTCGCCATCGCTCACTACAATGGCGTCTCGCTGTGGTTTCCCAACGCCGGCGCGCCCGAGTTTCTCGAGTGGAAGGGCTCGCATCTCGACGTCGTGGTCTCGCCGGACGGTAGATTCGTCCTCACCTCCATGCAGGAGAATATGCTGCATGGCTGGCGCGTTTCCGACGGCAAGAATATGCGAATGGCCGGCTATCCGGCGAAGACGCGCTCGCTCTCCTGGTCGCATGACGGTAAATGGCTCGCCACCTCGGGCGCCGACGCCTGCGTCGTCTGGCCCTTCCAGTCCAAGGACGGGCCGATGGGCGAGCCGCCGCGCGAATGCGGCGTGCGGCCGGAGGTGAAGGTCACTCGCGTCGCCTTCCATCCCAGCGCGCTCGCCGTGGCGATCGGCTATGAGGACGGCATGGTGCTGCTCTGCCGTCTGACCGACGCTTCCGAGCTGCTGGTGCGCCGCCCGGACGAGGGCGCCCCCGCGCGCATTTCGGCGCTCTGCTGGGACGCGAAGGGAACACGGCTCGCCGTCGGCGCCGAGAATGGCGCGGCCGGCGTGCTGACGCTGCCGACGAAATAGAGCGTGAGCGGGAGGCGCAAATGGCCGCCCATATTCCCAAGCTCCTGTCGATCGCCGGCTCCGATCCGAGCGGCGGCGCCGGCGTGCAGGGTGATCTCAAGACATTTTCCGCGCTCGGCTGCTATGGAATGGCCGCGATCACGGCGCTGACGGCGCAGAACACGCGCGGGGTCAGCCTCGTCCATGCGGTTCCGGCCGCGGTCGCAGCCGCGCAGATCGACGCCATTTTCGCCGATATAGACGTGGATGCGGTCAAGATCGGCATGCTGGCCGAACCCGCCATCGCCGAGGCGGTGGCGGATTCTCTCGCTCGCGCCGGCGCGACGCGCATCGTCTTCGATCCTGTCCTCGTCGCCACCAGCGGCGATTCTCTTTCCGCCGCCGGGCTCATCGAAGCCATGATCGCGCGCCTCTTTCCGCTCGCGGTCGTGGTCACGCCCAATCTGCCCGAGGCCGCGGCTCTGCTCGGTGTGAGCGAGGCCATTGCTCCGCAAGACATGGTCGAGCAGGGACGCGCGCTCGTCGTGCGCGGCGCGCGCGCCGTGCTGATGAAGGGCGGCCATCTTTCGGGCGAGCCGCTCGACATTCTCGTCGAGGGGGAGACGGTTCACGAATTCCACGGGCGGCGCGCGCCGACGAATAATCTGCACGGCACGGGCTGCGCGCTGTCATCCGCCATAGCGGCGCATCTCGCCCATGGCGCAGAGCTGATCCCGGCGATCCGCGCCGCCAAGGATTATCTGGAGAATGCGCTTTGCGCAGCGGATAGGCTCGCGCTCGGCTCCGGCCGTGGGCCGCCGCACCATCTCCACTCTCTGTGGAAGCCGTGAGCGGCGGCGGCTCAGCGCAGGATTTGCGTCGAGCGCCTTCCCCTGCCGCGCAGCGAGGCGATGCTGGTGCGGTCGAGGATCAGCGCCATGGCGTCGCGCACGTCGAGCATCAGATCGCGGATGGCGCAGGCGTCCTCGTCCGGACAGTCGTTGCAGCGCTGATAGGCGGTGCGGCTGGCGCAGGCGATGGGCGCCAGCGGCCCGTCGAGAATGCGGATGATCTGGCCGACCGTGATCTTGTCGGCGGGGCGGGCGAGATGATAGCCGCCGCCCTTGCCCTTCTTGCTGTTCAGAATGCCGGCGTTGCGCAATTCCAGCAGGATCGCGTCGAGGAATTTGCGCGGAATATTATTCTGCGCGGCCATGTCGCCGGCGAGGCACTGCCCTTCGGCTCCGGCGAGATGGATCAGCGCCTTGAGCCCGTATTTCGCTTTATTGGACAGCATCTGTTCGTAATCTCTCCCGTCCGCGCGCCGCTTGAGAGCGCGAGCCTCGCCTCGGGCAAGTCGGCAAACCCCATCGGCTGTCTTGCGATCTTCGCCTCGAATGGGGCGATGACGCGGCGGCGTGACACGAGTGGAGCCCGCCGAAACCCGACGCGGCGAAGCGGATAGAATAGATATATTGACTATCACGCAAAAAGGAAAACGCCAGCACCGAATTTGCTGAAGCGGCGGGAGAATTCTGCCGTCCAAGGCGATCCGCCGCCGAGGCGTCAGCGTTGCTTGTCTAACAGCTTACTAATTCACTAGAATACTATGATGATGGCGGGTGGCTGCGATACGCATCGGCGCTGTCTCGGGCGCAGCTGGAAAATCGCAGCGCACACGGCCAGGAACTCACGCGCGTCCATAGGATTTGTCGCGCGCATTGTGCGGCGCACAGTCCCGCTGGACGGATCGGCTTTTCGCGGTTAGGACGTGCGGCTATCCCGGAGAATAGTCATGGCGCGCACGCGCATCTGTCTCGCACGGCACGGCGAAACCAATTGGAATCTCGAGCGGCGCGTTCAGGGGCAATTGAACATCCCCTTGAACGTCAGGGGAATCGCGCAGGCGCAGGCGCTGGCGCGCGAGCTTCGCTCCGAGCGTTTCGACCGCATCTACAGCAGCGATTTGAGACGCGCCTTGCAGACCGTCACGCCGCTGGCGACGAGCCTCCGCCTGCCGATCGAGGCGCGAGTCGCGCTGCGTGAGAAAGACGACGGCGCCTGGCAGGGCATGACCTTCGACGATGTCGACCGCGCCTTTCCGAGCGAGCATGCGCGGCATCGCCAGCGCCAGGCAGATTTTCTCATTCCGGGCGGCGAGACGCTCGCTGCCTTCGCCGATCGGGTCGGCGCGGAGCTGACCGCCATAGCCGAGCGGCACGCGGGCGAGACGGTTCTCGTCGTCGCTCATGCGGGCGTGCTCGACATAGGCTATCGCCTCGCCACCGGCCTCGGCCTCTCCGAGAAGCGCGACCCGCCGGTCCTCCACGCCGCGCCCAATTGGTTCGTCTATGAGGATGGGCGCTGGACGCTCGAGCGCTGGGCGCAGGAGAGCGCGCGCGAGAGCGTCGTGATGCCTTATGACGGGCGCCCGCTGCCGCGCCGTCCGGCTGCGCGCCTGCTGCCGCTCGACGCGGAGCATCGCGTGCTGCTGTTCCGCTATTCGACGCGCCTGTCGCCGATTTTCGAAGCGCAGGGACATTCGCATTTCTGGGGCTCGATCGGGGGCGCCGTCGAGCCCGGCGAGACCTTCGACGCGGCCGCGCGCCGCGAGCTCGCCGAGGAGACGGGGCTCACCGGCGTCGATCTCGGCGAGATCGTCTTTTCCCGCGAATTCCCGATGCAGTTCGGCGCGGACTGGTTTCAGGCCGACGAGCGCTTCTACGCCATTCGCGTCGATGAATTCACGCCGGACACGCGCGGCTTCACCGATGTCGAGCGCAGCGACGTGCTCGGCTGGAAATGGTGGAGCGCCGCGGAGATCGCGGCGACGGAAGAGCTGCTCTTTCCCGAGGCGCTCGACTGGCTGCTCGAGAGGCTTCGCGGCTGATTGTCTCGTCGCCGCGGCGCGACCCATCTCAATCGAAATCCGCCGCCGCGAATTCCGGCAGGCGCTCCGCCCGCGCCGAAAATTCCGCGAGCGCTGGAAATTCGGCCGCGTCGAGCCGATCCGGTGCGACGCTGCGCGTGAAGCGCCAGGCGACCGCAGCGGTGATGTCCGCTTGCAGCGGGCGCGCGCCGAACAGGAAGCCGTCTCCGGCCGCTGCGATTTCCGCCTCGAGCAGGCGATAGGCGGCGACGAGCTGGCCGCTCACGCGCTCGACCCAGGGCTCGTATCGTCGCTCGTCGGGGCGCTTCGATTCGTAGACGAGCTGGACGGATTTTTCATTCGCCGCCAGCGCCAGCCCGATGATTCGCTGCGAGCGCACGAAATCCGCGAGCCCTTGCGGAGCCAGCCGACGCTCGGCCGGGACGAGGCGCTCCAGATAATCGAGGATCAGAGCCGAATCGAGCAGCGTCACGCCCTCGTCGGTGACGAGCGTCGGCGCCTTCACCACCGGGTTGATCGCGGAAAAAACCGTAAAGTCGCGAAAGACCGAGAGCGGTTCGTGGACAAAGGGCAGGCCCATCGCGTTGAGGGACACTGCGACGCGTCGCACATAGGGAGAATCCAGCATTCCGATGAGACGCATTTTCAATATCCTTCTCGCTCGCCCCGGCCCCGACATGCGATCATTGCGACAAATGCGATAATTCGACGACCATTGCGGTTTTCGCGCATGGGTCGAAAAACAGCAATTGCTGCAATGCGCCGCGCCCCGCGCTGCTTTATTCGTGACCGCCATGAAGCCGACCACGCGCAATGATTATAGCAAGCGCATCGCGCGCGTCACCGAGGCGATCTTTCGCGATCCCGCCAAGGCGCGCGCGCTCGAGGACTGGGCGGCGCTCGCCAATTTCTCGCCTTATCATTTTCATCGCATCTATCGCGCGATGCAGGGCGAGACTCTCGCTGACACGATTCGCCGCGCGCGCCTCATCCGCGCCGCGCGGGCGCTGGCGACGAGCGCGCGCAGCGTCACCGACATAGCGCTCGACGCCGGCTATGAGAATGCGCAGAGCTTCTCGCGCGCCTTTCGCGGCTTCGTCGCCGTCAGCCCGAGCGCGTTTCGCGCGACGCATCGCGCCGCCGCCGATTTCACTTTGCCTTCCCCCGTCGTCGTCACGAGAAAGGACGAGGTCATGAATGTCGAGATCAACGATCTGGCGCCGATCCACGCGCATGTTCTGGAGCATAAGGGGCCGGTCGCCTCCATACCGGAGACATGGGCGGCCCTGTGGCGCTGGCATATGCAGGCGGGGCTCGCCGGGCGCGCGCTCTATCCCATCGGCGTCTGCTACGGCGATCCGGAGGCCGATTGCGGTTTCCGCTATTTCGCGGGCCTCGTTTTTCCCGATGGCGTCACCGCCTCGGGCGATGTGACGACCGCGGATATCCCTAGCGGGCGCTACGCCTCCTATCGGCATATCGGCCCTTATGGCGGCATCGCCGCCGCGTTTCAGCAGCTCTATGGCGAATGGCTGCCGACGAGCGGCCATGAGCCCGACGATCGCCCGTCGCTCGAGATCTATCGCAACACGCCCTATGACGCGCCGCCCGAGGGGCTGATCACCGATCTGCTCGTTCCGGTGAAGTGATCAGCGCGACATGCGAAAACGCAATATGCGGCTCTCGCCTATGTCGAAAAACTGTATGCGTTTGCCGCCGGCGCGCTCGGCGGTCGTCGGCCAGAAGGCGCGCGCAGCGGCGTTGTCGCGATGGAAGGAGAGTTCCCACCAGCCCGAGCGCGTGTGAAAGGCGCGGCTCGCCGCCTCGCTCCCGCAGCCGGTGCGGCGCAGCTCGGGCAGCACGTAGAATTCCGCGATCGAGGCCTCGACCGGATAGCCGGAGATGGAGATCGCATTGACGAGAGTGAAGCCGGCGACGCGCCCCTCTGCTTCGATCACATAAGGGAAGCGGCGCGGCTCGCGCCAATAGGAATCGAGAAAGGGATAGGCGTCCGGCTCGTCATAGCCCCAGGGGCCGAGCTCGGTGAGATAGCGCCGCAGCAGCGCGGCGATCTCCGGTTTTTCCTCGAGCGGCGCGAGCCGCAGCCTCACTTTCATGACGCGCGCTTCCGTCTCCTCGCGCCCCCTCCCCGACCCTCGCCCGCTGCGCGGAGAAGGGGCGAGGAGAAGGCTCTCTCACGGCGCAGGATTGCTGTGCAGCTGGTGAATCGCGTCGATGCGCGCTTCGATCTCCGGCGTGATCGTCACCTCGAGCGAATCCAAATCCTCCTGCAATTGCGCCATCGTCGTCGCGCCGATGATGTTGGACGTCACGAAAGACCGCGAGGTCACGAAGGCGAGCGCGAGTTTCGCGGGCGAGACCTCTATGTCTTTCGCCAGCGCGAGATAGGCGTCGATCGCCTGCGCCACGCCGGGCTTCTCATAGCGCTGGCCGCGCTCGAAGAGCGTCGTGCGCGCGCCGGCGGGACGGGCGCCATTTTGATATTTGCCGGAGAGATAGCCTTGCGCCAGCGGCGAATAGGCGAGCAGCCCGACATCCTCGCGCAATGCGAATTCGGCGAGGCCGATCTCGAAAGTGCGATTGATGAGATTATAAGCGTTCTGGATCGAGACGACGCGCGGCCCATGTCCATTCTCCGCAGCGCTCAGAAAGCGCGAGACGCCCCAGCTCGTCTCATTGGAGAGCGCGACATGGCGCACCTTGCCGGCCTTCACCAGATCGGCGAGCGCCTCGAGAGTCTCCTCGGCGGAGACTTCATCGACCTTCGGCGGCGCGCGGAAGATCGTGCCGCCGGCGCCGAAGAGCGGCAGCGGCCGATCCGGCCAATGCAGCTGATAGAGATCGACATAATCGGTCTGCAGGCGCTTCAAGGATTCGTCGATCGCGTAATTTATATTCTTGCGGTCGAGGCGCGTTCCTTTGCCGTCGGGACGCAGATAGGGGCTCTCGCTGCGGCCCGAGACTTTCGTCGCCAATATCACTTTGTCGCGGTTGTTGCGCGCCGCGAGCCAGGAGCCGATGATCCGCTCGGTCGAGCCTTGCGTCTCGGCGCGCGGGGGGATGGAATACATCTCCGCCGTGTCGATGAAGTTGACGCCGCGATCGAGCGCGTAGTCGAGCTGCGCATGTCCTTCCGCTTCGGTGTTCTGCTGGCCCCAGGTCATTGTGCCGAGCATGATCGACGACACGCGAAGATCGGTGCGGCCCAGTCTGCGATAGTCCATTGTCTTACGACCTTTCGTCTCAGGCGGGCTGCGTCGCCGCGTCGCCGTCGATGCGGCCGAGGCCGTTCGGAACGCGTGGCGTCGGCAGGATGAAGCGGCCGCGGTCGCGCACCATTGCGGCGACGCCCGCGAAGTCGAGCTTGCCGGAGCCGAGCAGCGGCAGTCTGTCGACGATCATGAATTCGGCCGGAACCATCAGCTCCGACGCGCCCCTCGCCTTGGCGAAGGCGAGGAATTCGGCGCGCGTCGCCTCCTTGTTCTGCGTCACCAGCACGATGCGCTCGCCCTTGCGCGGATCGAGCTCGCGCGCCGCCGCCGACAGCGCTTGCGGCCATAATTCCGCGGCGAGAGTCTCCACCGCGGCGAGCGAGATCATCTCGCCGCCGATCTTGGCGAAACGCTTGGCGCGGCCCTGGATCTTGATGAAGCCCTGCGCGTCGACGGTCACTATGTCGCCGGTGTCGTGCCAGCCCTCGGCCGGCGGCTGCAGCACGCCGGGCGCGTCGGCCATCAGATAGCCGAGCATCACATTGGGCCCACGCACATGGAGACGTCCGCCCTCGGCGACGCCGGCGACGCTCTCGAGGCGCAGCTCCATGCCGGGCAGCAGCCGGCCGACGCTGCCGAAGCGGTTGAACATGGGTGTGTTGAGCGCCAGCGCCGGCGCCGTCTCGGTGACGCCATAGCCCTCGAGAATGCGAATGCCGAATTTCTCGAGATAGACGTCGCGCGTTCCCTGCTTCACGGGCTCGGCGCCGGCGATGACATAGCGCAGCGAGCGGAAGTCGTAGGAATGCGCGACGCGCGCATAGCCGTTGAGGAAGGTGTCGGTGCCGAGCAGCACTGTGGCGTTGGCGTTGTAGACGAGCTCGGGCACGATCTTATAATGCAGCGGCGACGGGTAGAAATAGATCGGCACGCCGGAGACGAGCGGCAGGATGAAGCCGACATTGAGCCCGAAGCAATGGAACACCGGCAGCACGCTGAACAATTTGTCGGTGCGGCCGAAGTCTATGCGCGCCGCCGCCTGGGCGGCGTTGGCGAGGAGGTTCTTGTGTGAGAGCACGACGCCCTTGGGCGCGCCTTCCGAGCCGGAGGTGAAGAGAATCGCCGCCGGATCGTCGGGACTCCGCTTCTCCAGCGGGCGCTTGTGGCGCAGCAGGGCGGAGAGCTTGTCGGCCCGCGTGATCTCGCCGCGCACATCCTCTAGATAGACGATGCGGAACTCCTTCTCGAGCGAAGCGATCAGCGCGTCGAGCTTGCCCTTCTCGACGAAGGCGCGCGAGGTGAGCAGCGTCGTCGCCTGCGCCGATTTGAGGCCTAAGGCGATATTGGCGGCGCCGGCGGTGAAATTCACCATGGCCGCGACGCGTCCCGCGCCGACGACGGCGAAGATCGTCACGGCGGCGCCGTTGGAATTGGGCAGCATCACGCCGAGCGCCTCGCCCGTCTCCGAAATGCGTTGCAGCTTGCGGCCGAGCGCATGGGCGCCGATCATGATGCGCTTATAGGTGAGCGCGCCGGTGATCGGATCCTGGATCGCCACGCGGCCGGCGCCATGCTCGGCGGCGGCGTCGACGAGCGCTCGATGCAGCGTGCGGTCGATCGGGCTCGTGCGGAACACGAGGTCCGACATGATCTCATAGAGCGCCGCGCCGGAGGCGATGCGACGCGCCTTGCCGCGCAGCGCGGAATCGACCACGAGCCGCGTCGGCTCCAGCACGGTCAGCGTGAATTTGGGGAAGAAGCGACGCCGCGCTTGCGCGGGCGTCAGCCGCGAGAACATCGTCGCCTCCGGCCCCTCGATACGCACGGGCACCACCCAGGCGCCGGATTTTTCGGCGATGAGGCCGGCGCCGTCATAGACTTTCATCAGGCTGCCGGTGACGGTGAGGCGTCCCTCGGGGAAGATGATCAGCGGATCGCCGTTCTTCACCGCATTGACGAGCGTGCGCGTGCCGAGCGGGCGCGTCGGATCGAGCGGAATGGCGCGCACATAGCGCAGGAAGGGCCGCACCCACCATTTCGTCGCGATCGTCGAGTCGATGGCGAAGACCGGATCGACCGGCAGCACGCAGAGGATCGCCGCGGCGTCGAGGAAGCTCACATGATTGAGCGCGATGATCGGATTCTTGCCGGCCCTGTCGAAATTGCCGAAGCCTCTCACTTCGAGACGATAGAAGGCGCGGAAGATGATCGACAGGGCGTCACGAAAAGGGGAGACGACGACGGCTTTGTAGATCCATAGGGCCGCGAGCGCCATCAGCACGCCCATGCCGAGAAAGAGATCCGGCACGGAGACGCCCTTGCTCTGCAGCAGCGCGACGGCGAAGGCGCCGCCCGCCATGAAAGCGGCGTTGAGCACATTCACCGCGGCGATGATGCGTGAGCGCTCATGAGGCGGCGCATAGGCCTGCAGTGCGGCGAAGGAGGGCACGATCATCAGCCCGCCGGCAATGGCGAGCAGAGCGAGATCGATGGTCACGCGCCAGGCGACGGCGAGCTCGAAGAATTCGGCGATCTCCAGCGGCGTCGTCGTCTCTTGCGGCGCCAGCGTGGCGAGCGTCCAGCCGAGGTCGAGCGAGGCGCCGGCGATGATCGCCGCGCCGATCGCCGCCGGCAGCAGCACGATGCGTCCCGCGAGCAGGAAGGAAGCGAGGCCGGAGCCCACAGCGATGGCGATGGCGAAGACGGCGAGGAACAAAGTGACGACCAGCTCCGAGCCGTGCATCACATGCGTCACCAGCGGCGCCAGCAGCGACATTGCGATGACGCCGACGAGCCAGAACAGGCTCGTCACCGCGCCGACGCGCCACAGCCGCCGCTCCTTCCACAATTCGCGCAGCAGCGCGGCGGTGGAGCGCAGCACATTGGGATCGATGCGAATCTCGGGCGCGGCGCGCGCCGTAGAGGGGATGAGGCGCGCCGCTCCCCAGGCCGCGACCGCCGCGGCGGTGACGCCGATGGTGGTGACGAGCGGCTCACCGCCGCCATGCATGGCGAGGCCGCCGGCGATAGTGCCGGCGAGAATGGCGAGGAAGGTCGCGCCTTCGACCAGCGCATTGCCGGCCGGCAATTCCTCCTGACGCAGATGATCGGGAAGAATGCCGTATTTCACCGGGCCGAACAGCGCGCCGAGCACGCCGAAGGAAAACAGCGCGACGAAGAGCACGGGCACGGAAGAGAGCGCAAAGCCCGCGACGGCGATCAGCGCCGCGCCGATCTCCACGAATTTGAGACGCCGCGCGACGAGCGCCTTGTCATATTTGTCGGCGATCTGGCCGCCGAGCGCGGAGAGCACGAAATAGGGCGCGATGAAAACCGCGCCGGCGAGCGTGACGAGCGACTCGCCCTCATGCCCGCCGATCTTGAACAATATGAGCAGGACCAGCGCATTCTTGAGGAAATTGTCGTTGAAGGCGGCGAAGAACTGGCACCAGAACAAAGGCGCGAAGCGTTTGGTGAGAAGCAGATGTTCCGACATGGGTGAAATTCCGTCAGCGCGCGGCGAGAAGGCGTGGTTTCGCCGATTCTGTTTAAGGATGGGTTGGTCCGCAGGCGTTGCGCGCCCGCACATACTACGCCTCGGGCGCGGCCCGCGGCGATGAGATTCTAGGATCGGATGGCCCCTTCCCTCTCAGCCGGAGAGGGGCGGGGAGGGGGCGCGAGCGTGCTCGCTTTCATCGATATGAGCGCAATGGCGTCTTGATCATCCGAATTCTCCTGCTATGAACACCGTTCATGAGCAACGTTAGCACGATCTGAGCGGAGTTCAACACAAAAATGAACGACGTTCAAAAATCTGAATCGGATCCCGCCGAACGACCTGCCGGCAAAACCACCGCACGTCGCGCCGATCTGCGCGAGCGACTCGTGGCCGCCGGCCGCGCCGCGATCGCCGAGGGCGGGCTGCAGAATTTGAAGGCGCGCGATCTCGCCGCCGCCGCGGGCTGCGCGGTCGGGGCGATCTACAATGTGTTCGACGATCTCGACGGCCTGATTTTGCGCATCGGCGCGGATACTCTGGCGCGGCTGGAGCAGGGGCTGGCCGCGCCGTCGGGGCCTGTTCCGGAGCCCGCCGACGAGCTTCTGCGCCTCTCGCAGGGCTATCTGGCCTTCGCCCGCGCCAATAAGGCGCTGTGGCGGGCGCTGTTCGAGCACAGGCTCGCCGGCGGCCGCGACGCGCCAGCCTGGTATCTCGACGATCAGAGCCGCCTCTTCACCCTCGTCGAAGAGCCGCTCGCGCGGCTGCTGCCCGACGAGCCCGCGCCCTCCCGCGCCTTGCTGGCGCGCACATTGTTTTCCGCCGTGCATGGGGTCGTCTCGCTCGGCCTCGAGGAAAAGCTCGCGCCGATGCCGGAGGCGGTGCTCGACGCCGAGCTCGAGCGGCTGGTGCGCGCCTTCGCTGGCGGAGTGACCCAGCGGTCGCCCGCGTGAAGTTTTCCTCATCGGGATGAGACCGAGATTCCCTGTCGCTTCGCGGGAGCGAGCCTTCGGGTCCAAATGACGTAGACGGCTAGCATTTCGAGCTATGGCTTGCCTTCCAGAGCCCGACCTGAAATATCGGGTTTAGGAAGTTCCAGAGGCGCTGCCGCCCATGCTGCTGATTCTGCTCTTTTTCGTCGCAATGTGGGCGGGCGCGCAAAATGCGCTGGCCGGCGGCGGCTCTTTTCTCACTCTGCCGACGCTCATGCTCACCGGCATGGACGCCCGCGCCGCCAATGTCACCTCCTGCGTCGCGCTGTTTCCCGCGCAGGTCGCCACCGGCTGGGCCGGCCGCTCTCTCTCGCGCGGCGCAGCGGGCCTCGGCCTGCGAACCTTGTTCATCATCAGCATCGTCGGCGGGGCGGTGGGCGCGGTCATATTGCTGCTGACGCCGCCGGCCTTCTTCGCCAGACTAGTGCCCTGGCTGGTGCTGTTCGCCACAGTCGTGTTCGCCTATGGCAGCTTTCTGCGCAAGCCGGGCGACGCGAACGCGCATCTTTCGGCGAGAGGCGCCGGCGTCGCGCAATTTTTCATCTCCGTCTATGGCGGCTATTTCGGCGGCGGCATCGGCTTTCTGATGGTCGCGGCGCTGACCATGGCGGGGCAGAATGTCCGCATCGCCGCCGCGACGAAAAATGTCCTCGCCGCGGTGATGAACGCCTCGGCCGTGGCGATCTTCCTGTTCTCGCCGGATCTGCATCTCGAGCAGGCGCTGGTCACCTCGCTCGGCGCGACGATCGGCGGAGTCGCGGGCGCGCGCATGCTGCATCATATTCCGGACAAATGGCTGCGCATCGTCGTCGTCGTCATCGGCGCGCTCTTGACCTTCGGCTTGTTCCAGCGCGCGCCGTGAGGCGGTCTGCCGCGCTATCGCGGCTGGACGGCGGGCTCGGCCTCCTTATCTAACCGCATCGGCGTGCGCCGGCTCGAAAGCCGCGGCGCGAAAAGTCGATGGAGGCCGAACTGTCCGACAATCGCATCCGCAACGTCGCCACGGCGGCGCAGAAGACCCCCGCCGCCGGCGAAGATTACGAGAAGCTCGGGCGCGACGCGCTCGTGTCGCTGCTGCGCAGCGTCATCGAGCAGCGTGACGACGTTCTCTCCAAATATGAGGCGATGGCGCTTCAGGTCGACGAATCGACCCGCGAGATCGACGACGCCCAGCTCGAAGCGCGGCGCAACGCCCAGAAGGCCGAAGGCAGCGTGCGCCACGCTCGGGAGGAGGAGGCGCACGCCGCCGAGCTGCAGCGCCGGCTCGACGAGGAGGGTCGCGCAAAGGCGGCGCTCGCCCAGGAATTCGCGCGCTATCGCGACAAGGTGGCCAGCATAAGGGTGGACGACCCCTGGGACCAGCTGTGGCGCGCCGTCTCGCAGATCGCCGGCGACGCGCTCGCCTGGGTGCGGGCGAAGATTCCGCCGGACAGCCAGTTCCTGCCCTGGTTCGACAAGGCGGTCGATTTCGCCAAGGCGACGGGCCGTCTCGCCCGCGAATGGAGCCTCGCTTTCTACGATTGGGCGCGGCCGCATGCGATCGGCTTCTACGAATGGGGAAAGCCGCGCGCGATCGAGCTGTGGAAAAAGGCGAAAAACGAGATCGAGCGGCGAATAGGCCCGGCCAAATCGTAGGGCCGGGCCAAAATCGCCGGTTCTCCAAGCGCGAACACGGCTGGAAATGCCCGCGCCAATGCGTTAGATTCCCAGCATGTACGCCCGCTGCGCCGTCGTCGCGATCACCCTCTCCGCCGCGCTCGGCCTCGCCCCCGAGGCGAAGGCCGCGGCCGCGCGCGGCGCCGTTCTCGCCTGCCGCGACCAGGCCGACATAAAACGCGCCTTTCGCCCGGTCTCGGACAAGGCGGCCAAGGACGACCCCGCCTATTTCCGCGGCAAGCTGTCGTCTGGCCAATGCGTGCAGCTCATGCGCGATCAAAAGGTTGACGTCGATCAGCGGGACGGGCCGCTGTGGTGTGTGCGTCCCTCCGGCGCGCTGGATTGCTTCTGGACGCACGAAAAAGCCATCGACCTCTATCCCGCTCCGCCGCGGCAGCCGGGCGAGCAGCCCTCCCAGAAAAAGCGCTGAATCGCCCTCCGGCGTGGCGCGAACGCGGTTCCCTCGAGTTGGTCTGTGGCCGCTCGACTGGTAGAACTGTGCCCGTTACGTAATGATTCTCGCCCCAGGGAGCGACGGAAGCCATGATCCAGCCGGCGAAATGGTGGATCGGCCTGCCCGTGCTGGCCGTCTTGTTCACGATCGTCGCGACGTCCAACGTCGAGAAGATCGAAAAGGATTTGGGTGATCGCGCGCGCGCGGCGCTCGACAAGTCGCCCGGCGCGATCGAGGGAGCGGCCGTCGGCGTGGACGGGCGCGACGTCAGGCTCTCCGGCGTCGCCCTTTCCGCCAACGCCGTCGCCGAGGCTGTCAGAGCCGTCGAAGGACAAGAGGGCGTGCGCGGCGTGATCGACGCGACGACGCCGCCGCCCTTGGCCAAGCCTTTCGTCTTCTCGCTCGAGCGCAAGGGCAAGACGCTCGCTCTCTCCGGCGATGCGCCGCTCCCCGGCGAACGCGCGACCGTCCGCGCCGCGGCCGCCGGCAAAGGTCTCGAGCTCGCCGATGCTTCGGTCTCGGCCCTCGGCGCGCCGAAAAATTTCGCCGCGCTCGCCGCCTATGGCGTCACGCTGCTCGACGCGCTCGGCGAGGGCAGGGTGACGGTCTCCGACGCCGCGCTCTCGGTGACGGGCGCGGCCGCCAATTTCGACGGTTACGATCGCGCCGAAGCGGCGTTGAAGGCGCCGCCCGAAGGCGTCTTGGTGAAAGCGGCCGAGATCGCGCCGCCGCGCGTGGCGCCTTTCGTCTGGAGCGCGGCCAAGGCCGGCGAGATCGTGTCGCTGTTCGGCTATGCGCCGAGCGAGAAGACGCGCGAGGCGCTCGTCGCCGAGGCCGCCAATCTCGGCAAGGCGAGCGATCAGTCCCGCGTCGCGGGCGGCGCGCCCGGCGATTTCGCCGCTGCGGCGACCGCGGCGCTGCGCGAGCTCTCCAAGCTCTCGAGCGGCAAAGCCTCCATCTCGGACGGCGTCGTCTCGATCGAAGGCTCCGGCAAGACCAATATCGGCGCGTCCGCCATAGAGGCGAGCCTGCGCGTCGGCCTGCCCAAGAGCTTCCGTCTCGGTCAGGTGGCGGTGGCGGCGGGCGCCGTCTCGCCTTTCGTCTTCACCGCGCGCAAGCAGGATGGCGCGCTCTCGCTGGCCGGCTTTGCGCCGGACGCGGCCGCCCGCGCGCGCATCGTCGCGCAGGCGAGGCGCGATTTGGGCGAGGTCGTGGAAGACGAGCTTTCCGTCGCCGACGGCGCGCCCAAGGGGTTCGCCGAGGCGGCGATCGCCGCTCTGCGGGCCCTGGCGCGGCTCGACGCCGGCGTCGCGGCTCTGTCGGACCGCAAGCTCGCGCTCGAAGGCGCGGCCTTTAACGCCAAGGCGCAGTTCGACATCAGCGCGCGGCTGTTCCGCGATCTGCCGGAAGGCTACGAGAACGCCGCGCGGCTCGGCCTCGCGACGACGACCGACGAGATTCCGCCGACGCGACTCTATGCCGCGCTGGCGGAGACCGCGGCGAGAGGGCTTTCTTTCGGCGCCGATAATTCGATCGCGGAAACATCCTTGCCGGTCGTCGACTCTCTGGCTTTCGTGTTGCTGCGCAGCCCGGGCGCGGCGGTCGACATCGTCGGGCGTTTCGCGGGCGCGGGCTCGGATTTGGAGGACGAGGCCATCGGCCTGCGTCGCGCCGAGGCCGTGCGCAACTATCTCATCGAGGCGGGCGTCGAAGCGGCGCGACTCTCCGCCTCGGGCGCCGCTGCGGCCGACAAAAGCGGCCGTCGCATCGAATTCTCGATCCGGTGATCCGGGGCTTTCGAGGGAGAACGCCATGCTCTATCTGCTCGCCGCCTCCGCCGAGTGGCTCGCCGCCGCGCTCGTCCTGGGGCTCGTCGTCGGCTTCTGGACCACGACAAAGAAGTCGGGCGCGAAATTCGACGGCCATGGGGTCATCGTGACCTCGGCCTTCGCGCTCGCCGGCGGATTTTTCGTCGCCAATCTGCAAACCATTCCGGGCCGTGGCGGGCTCTTCTTCGAATTGGGGCTGCTCTTCGCGACGGCCTATCTGATCGGCCTGCCCTTCGGCGGCGGCGTGCGGCTGCTGTTCGGCGCCGCCTCACCGGCCGTGCCGGCGAAGAAAAAGCAGCCGCATGTGGTGCTTCGCGGGGCGGCCGCCCTCTCCGCGGAAGCGCCGACTCCCGCCCCCATCGATCCCGCCCCCATCGATCCCGCTCCCGTCGATCCGCCGGTCGTCGCCGCGCGTGCGCCCGAGCCCGCTCCCAAAGCCGAGGCTCCCGCCGCCGAGCCGCGCCGTCGCGCTGCGGCGCCGGCTTCGCCGCGTCCGGCCGAGAGCGAGAAGAAAGCGCCCGGCCAGCGGCCCGAAGCACTCGCCGCGCCGCGCGGTGGCCGCCCCGACGATCTGACCAAGATCAAGGGCCTCGGCCCCAAGAGCGTCGAGAAGCTGCATGGGCTCGGCGTCTATCATTTCGACCAGATCGCCGGCTGGTCCTCCGAGAATGTCGCCTGGATCGGCGCGACGCTCGCGGTTCCGGGCCGTCCGGAACGCGGCCGCTGGGTGGCGCAGGCCAGGGATCTCGCCGGCGCGAAGAACGAGGCGGCCTCCGAGCAGGCGCAGGCGGAATGAGGGGCGCGCATCGTCTCGCAGCGTCGCTTCTCTTCTGCGCGGTCGCTGCGGCGTCGGCGCAAGACATGCTGCGCAATGTCGATCTCGCCCAGCCCGCCTATTCGCAGTCCGAATTCACCCGCGCCGACATTGAGGCGCGGCTCGCCGCGACGAAGCCGGGCGAGACGCTCGATCTTTCCGGTCGCAGCCTCAACGGGCTCGACCTCTCCGGCCTCGATCTTACCGGCGTCAATCTGCGCGCGGCGCGGCTGGTGAAAGCGCGGCTCGCCGGGGCCAAGCTCGACGGCGCCATTCTCGATCAGGCCTGGTTGCTGGAGGCCGATCTCTCCGGCGCGACGCTGCGCGGCGCGCATGTTTTCGCGACCCAGCTCCAGCGCGCGCGGGCCGAAGGCGCGGATTTTTCCGAGAGCCGGCTCGCCGCCGATCTCACCGGGGCCGATCTGCGCGGCGCCTCTTTCCGCGGCGCGAACATGTCCGCGGATATGAAGAACCAGTCCATGGGGCTGATGCGCGCCGTGCTGCGCTCGGCGCGGCTCGACGGCGCGCATTTCGACGGCGCCGATCTCTCCCGCGCCGATATGCGCTATGCGCGGGCGCCGGGCGCGATCTTCGACAAAGCCTCGCTGAAGGATGTCGACGCCGCCGGCGCCGATTTCACCGGCGCGCGCTTCGAGGGAACTTCGGCCGAGGGCCTGTCGCTCGACTCCGTGCGGATCGACAGAGGCGCGGCCGCGACGCTGAAAGGCGCGGTCGATCTCGATCGCGCCTATCTGCAATAGAGCGTTTCCAGCCGAAGTGGACGCCGGTTCGGCGTTGGGAAACGCGTCGAAACCTCTAGGGGTGGGGGCTGCCCGATCGCGCCGCCGCCATAGATGAACGAAGGGCGATGACACAAGAACCCTTCCGCATCGGCGTCGATCTCGGCGGCACAAAGACAGAGGCAGTCGCCATCGGCCTGCGAGGCGAGACGCTGGCGCGTCGGCGCGCACCGACGCCTGCCCATGATTACGCCGCCGTTCTGGCGACGATCGGCGGCCTCGTGCTCGATCTCGAGCGCGAGATCGGCGGGCGCGGCAGCGTCGGCGTCGGCACGCCGGGCGTGATCTCGCCGCGCACCGGCCTCGTGAAGAACTCCAACACCACCGGGCTCAACGGCAAGCCGCTGGACAAGGACTTGGAGGCCCTGCTCGAGCGCCCGGTGCGGCTCGAGAATGACGCCAATTGCTTCGCCCTTTCGGAGGCCGTCGACGGCGCCGGAGCGGGCGCGCACATCGTTTTCGGCGTGATTTTGGGGACGGGCGTCGGCGGCGGAATCGTCGTCGACGGCAAGGTTCTGGCGGGCGTCAACAAGGTGGCGGGCGAATGGGGCCATACGCCTCTGCCCTGGATGACGCCGGACGAATTTCCCGGGCGGCTCTGCTACTGCGGCCATCATGGCTGCGTGGAGACGTTTCTCTCCGGCCCGGCGCTCGCTATCGACTATGGCCAGTGCAGCGGCGCGCAGGCGAGCGGCGAGGAAATCGCGGCGCGCGCCGCAGCGGGCGAGGCGGCGGCGCGCCATGCGCTGGAGGTCTATCGCGACCGCCTGTCGCGCGCGCTGGCGGCGATCGTCAATCTGCTCGATCCTGATGTCATCGTGCTCGGCGGCGGCGTGTCCAATATCGATTTTATTTACGAGGGCTTGCGCGATCTGGTCGAGAAGCAGGCTTTCTCGGATGCGATCGACACGCGCATATTGCGCAATGTGCATGGCGACTCGGGCGGCGTGCGCGGGGCGGCATGGCTGTGGGGCGGGCCGGATCGCGGGATGTAATGCGCTTTTCCTGATATGATGAGCGGCGTTCCGTTTCTCGGGGGCTGTTCATGTCGAATTTGCGAACGATCGAATTGAAGGCCTTCGTCCCGGCGAAGGATTTTGAACTCTCCAAGCGCTTCTATCAGGATTTTGGCTTCACGCTCGCCTCGGACGGCGACGGCGTCGCCTATTTCCATCACGAGACTGTGAGCTTCCTGCTGCAGAATTTCTACGTGAAGGAATTCGCCGAGAATTTGATGATGCATCTGCTCGTCGAGGATGTCGACGCGTGGCGGGCGAAAGTCGAGGAGAGCGGGATCGCCGCGCGTTATGGCGTCGAGGTCTCGGAGGTGCGGCTCCAGCCCTGGCGCATGCGCGACTTCACGCTGCACGATCCATCTGGCGTGTTGTGGCGGATCGGGCAAAATGTGGAGTGAGTGCGGCGCGAGATTCCGTGCGTGAAAGGGGCCTATGCCGCGGCGAGCGCGTGGACGAGCGTTTTCGCGACTTCGTCGGATGATTTTCGCGAGGCGTCGAGAATGGCGAAATCGGCGATCGAGGGCAGTTCGCGGTCTCCGGCGCCGGGCATGACGACAAATAGCCGCTTGCCCAGCGCTTTGGCCGCGCCGGCTTCGAAAAAGGCCAGGTTCGCACCGTTGGAGCCGGACTCGGGAATGACGAGGATCGCCGCGTCGGATTCGTCGATCGCCTGTCGCAGAGCATGACCGAGCGAATCTCCCGGTCGAGCGCTGGCGGCGGGATCGATCACACAGACGCCCATCCGCTCGAGTCCCTCGCGCAAGGAGTGGGCGAAGCGCTCGTCCCCATGGCTGTAGGAAATGAACAGCTTCATTCGCGATCTCCCGAATGGATGCGCTCGGCCAGCTCCCGAATGTATTCGTCGAAATCGTCGAGGGCAACGACATTGGTCGGGCCGAGACAAGCCATGCCGCCGTGATTCCTTTCGATTTCTTCGATCGTCACGCCATAGGTCACCCCGACGAAGCGCTTTTTCAATGCCCAGGCGGCTGCGATCTCGGTCCAGACCCAATTGCGGTCGACCGACCAGGGCGTAAGCAAAGCGACCAGCTCGGCGCAGTGCTCGATCCCCGTGCGGATCCGCTCTTCGATACGGTCACCCTTCTTGATGTCGAATATGTCGATGAATGGCGCGCCTCCCGCATCGGAGATCGAACGCGCCATTTGTCTGGCCACCCAGCGATCATGCCAGCCGTGGGAAACGAAAATCGAATATGTCACGCGTCCACCCGTAGAAAGACGACGGCTGAAAACTACCCCTCCATCGCCTCCAGCTCCGCGATGAGCCCTTCGATCATCTCGAGCCCTATGCCCCAAAAGGCCGGATCGCGCGCGTCCAGGCCGAAGGGCGCGAGCAGCTCATTGTAGGGCTTGGCGCCGCCCGCTTCGAGCAGGCCGAAATAGCGCTCGGCGAAACCCGTCTCCGCCTTTTGATAGACGCCATAGAGCGAGTTCACGAGACAATCGCCGAAGGCGTAGGCGTAGACATAGAAGGGCGAATGCACGAAATGCGGAATATAGGCCCAGAAGGATTCATAGCCTTCGCCGAGGCGAATGGCCGGGCCGAGGCTGTCGCTCTGCACGCTCATCCACAGCTCGCAGAGCTTGTCGGCGGTGAGCTCGCCATTCTTGCGCTCGGTGTGGACCTTGCGCTCGAAGGAATAGAAGGCGATCTGCCGCACCACAGTGTTGAGCATGTCTTCGACCTTGGCGGCGAGCAGCGCGCGCTTCTTGGCGGTCTCGGTCGTCTGCGCCAATAGCGAGCGGAAGGTCAGCATCTCGCCGAAGACGGAGGCCGTCTCGGCCAGCGTCAGCGGCGTCGGCGCCATCAGCGCGCCTTGGCGCGAGGCCAGCACTTGATGCACGCCATGGCCGAGTTCATGGGCCAGCGTCATCACATCGCGCGTCTTGCCCTGGAAATTGACCAGAACATAAGGATGCACAGAGGGCACGGTCGGATGCGCGAAGGCGCCCGGCGCCTTGCCGGGCCGCACCGGCGCGTCGATCCAGTTGCGCTCGAAGAAGCGCGAGGCGATCTCGGCCATTTGCGGCGCGAAGCCGCTATAGGCCGTGAGAACGATGTCGCGAGCCTCGTCCCAGCTATAGGCATGCGACGGCACGGACGGCAGCGGCGCATTGCGGTCCCAATAGTCCAGCGCCTCCCTGCCGAACCACTTGGCCTTGAGCTTATAATAGCGATGCGAGAGCTTGGGATGCGCCGCGGTGACGCTCGCGACCAGCGCCTCCACCACCTCCGGCTCGACGCGGTTGGAGAGATGGCGGGAATCGGCGACGTCCTTGAAGCCGCGCCAGCGGTCGCCGATCTCCTTGTCCTTGGCGAGCGTGTTGGTGACGAGCGCGAATGTGCGCAGATTGGCCTTCAGCGTCGCGCCGACGGCGAGCGCGGCTTCGCGGCGCACCTCCTCATGCGAATCCTGCATTAGATTCAGCGCAGGCTCGATCGTCAGCTCCTTGCCGCCGATCGAAAAGCGCAGCGCGGCGATGGTCTCGTCGAAGAGGCGGTTCCAGGCGGCGCGGCCGGTGGCGGATTTCTCGTGGAAGAGACGCTCCAGCTCGTCGGAGAGCTCATAGGGCTTCTCCATGCGAATATCTTCGAGCCAGGGCTTCCAATGCGCGAGCGGCGCCGTCGCCGCCGCGGCGTCGAGAACGGCGTCCTCGATACGGTTGAGCTCGAGCTGGAAGAACAGCAATTGCGTGGAAATTTCGGTGATCTTGTCTTGAATGTCGCCGTAGAATTTGGCGCGCGCGGGGTCGCTGGTGTCGCCGGCGTAGACGAGACCCGCATAGGACATGATTCGGCCCAACAGGTCCTGTAGCGCCTCATAGCGCCGCACGGCCTCTGCGAGCCTCTCGCTCGCCGCCGCGCCGGCCGCCAATTCGCCGAGACGGCCACGAAGCTCGGCCGCGAAGGCGGACGCCTCCTTTTCCGCCGCCGCTATGTCGGCGGCCAGCGCTGGCGAATCCGGCGCGGAATAGAGATCGGCGAGATTCCATTCGGGGAGCGCGGGGCCGGGGCCGCCGGCCTGAGCCTCGGAGACGGCGTCGCGAAGGGGGCCTTGGTCGCGTGCGTGAAGTTGCGGCATGGTTCGAACCGGGAGTTGATGATGAAGGGCGTTTCGCCGAATATCGGGCACAGAACGGAAAAAATGCAAGTCGCAGGCCGTTCGGGAGATTTCACGCTCCTCGGCCCTTTCACGCTCCTCGGCCCCTGGAATCGCCCGGACGGCGAGGCTCTCGTTAACGACCCCTTTACCCTGATCCCCGAGCATGGGCTGGAGATGGTGTCGTCCACGTCCTCTACCGCACGCGTCGGATCGTCGCGATCCGGTCGAGCCCACACCGCGCAGCCTTGAGAGATTTCAAGAGGATCAATGACTTCAACGATACTTATCGCCGATGATGATCCGGTCCAGCGCCGTCTGCTCGAGGCTTCGGCGCGGCGTTTCGGCTTCGATGTGGAGACCGTCGACGGCGGCGAGCAGGTTTTGACGCGGCTGACGAAGAACGGCGCGACGCCGATCGATCTGCTCATTCTCGACCTCGTCATGCCCGATCTCGACGGTATGGGGGTGCTCACCCGCATGCGTGACCTCAAGATCGACGTGCCCGTCATCGTGCAGACCGCCAATGGCTCCATCGAGACGGTGATCTCGGCCATGCGCGCCGGCGCGCATGATTTCGTCGTCAAGCCGGTCGGCGCGGAGCGTCTGCAGGTCTCCATCAAGAATGCGCTGTCGGCCGATGCGCTCGCGGGCGAGTTGCGCCGTGTCAATCGCCGCACGCAGGGCGCGCTGACCTTCCGCGACCTCGTCTCGCGCAGCGACGAGATGGCGCGGGTCATCCGCCTCGGCGAGCGCGCCGCCCATTCGAATATTCCGGTGCTCATCGAGGGCGAGTCGGGCGTCGGCAAGGAGATCGTCGCGCGCGCCATTCAGGGCGGCTCGGATCGCCGTGGCAAGCCCTTCGTCACCGTGAATTGCGGCGCTCTGCCGGCCAATCTCGTCGAATCCATCCTCTTCGGCCATGAGAAGGGCGCCTTCACCGGCGCGACCGAGAAGCATTCGGGCAAATTCCTCGAGGCCAATGGCGGCACGCTGTTCCTCGACGAGATCGGCGAATTGCCGCTCGAGACGCAGGTGAAGCTGCTCCGCGCCTTGCAGGAGGGCGAGATCGATCCTGTCGGCGCCAAGCGCCCGGTGCGCGTCGACATCCGCCTCATCTCGGCGACGAACCAAAATCTGATCGAGCTGGTCAAGCGCGGCCAGTTCCGCGAGGATTTGTTCTATCGCCTCAATGTCTTCCCCATCACCATTCCGCCGCTGCGCGCGCGCCGCGACGATATCGGCGATCTGGCGCGCCGCTTCGCCATCCGCTTCGCGGCGGAGGAGAACAAGCGTCTGCGCGGCATCGCCAATGAGGCGGCCAATCTGCTGGCCAGCTACGACTGGCCGGGCAATGTCCGCCAGCTCGAGAACGCCGTGTTCCGCGCCGTGGTGCTGGCCGACGGCGACGAGCTGACGGTCAATGAATTTCCGCAGATCGCCGCCCATGTGGACGGGTTTTCGGCCCGCGTGCCGCCGGTTCCGGCGCCCGTCGCGCCCGGCTCCGCGCCGGAGCGGGAGATCGTGCGGGTCGAGATTCGCGATCCCAATGTGATGGCGCTGCTCGGGCCGCATGGCGATATGCGCCGCCTCGAGGAGCTGGAGGCGGAGGTCATCAAATTCGCCCTCGTCCATTATCGCGGGCAGATGTCGGAGATTGCGCGTCGTCTGGGCATAGGCCGCTCGACGCTCTACCGGAAAATGAAGGAGTACGGGCTCGGCGAGGAGATGGACGAGAATGTCGACGCCGCCTGAAGAGGCGAAGGCGCCGCGAATTTAGGCGTCTGCCGGCTTGCCCGCGGAAGCGCTGGCGGCCATTCTGCGGCTTAGAATGCGCCGCGCGCTCTCGGGCGCCGCGCGAAGAACGGAGACCTTCTCAGTCATGTCCGAGCTCTATGATATCGAAGCGCGCACGATCGACGGCGAAACCGTCAAGATCGGCGACTACGCCGGCAAGGTGATCCTGATCGTCAATGTGGCGAGCCGATGCGGCTTCACGCTGCAATACAATGGCCTCGAGGCGATCTGGAACGAGAACCGCGACAAGGGTTTCGTCATTCTGGGCTTCCCTTGCAACCAGTTCAGCAATCAGGAGCCGGGAACCGACGAGGAGATCAAGACCTTCTGCTCGACCCGCTTCATCGTGACCTTCCCGCTGTTCAGCAAGATCGAGGTGAATGGCGAAAATCAGCATCCGCTCTACAAGCTGCTGAAGGAGAAGGATCCGGGCCCGGCGGAAGACGTGAAGTGGAATTTCACCAAATTTCTCATCGATCGGAAGGGAAATGTGGTGAAGCGCTTCCAGGCGACCAATACGCCGCGCCAGATGGAGCCCGACATTCACGCGCTGCTCGCGGCCGAGGCCTGAGTCCGCGGGCGCCCGCCCTCCGAGGGCGGGCGCGGTGACGAAATCGCGCGAGCGCGCCATATTGGTCGAGCAGCTCCCTTGCAAACCCGCCGTAGATGCGGTGGGTTCGCGCGGAGGCTCGGGCGCGCCGCGATCCGGGCGACGAGGAGAGAGGTCGCCGTCGTCATGGGCGGGATATATGATTTTCGAGCGCGCGCGATAGACGGCGGGACACAGAGCCTCGCCGACTATGCCGGCAAAGTTCTGCTCGTCGTCAATGTGGCGAGCAAATGCGGATTCACGCCGCAATATGCGGGGCTCGAGGCGCTCTGGCGCGAGTATCGCGACCGCGGTTTCGCCGTGCTCGGCTTTCCCTGCGATCAATTCGGCCATCAGGAGCCGGGCGACGAGGCCGCCATCGGCGCCTTCTGCTCCCTGAGCTATGACGTGACCTTTCCGCTCTTCGCCAAGATCGAGGTGAATGGCGAGACCGCCCATCCGCTCTATCGCTTTTTGAAGGCGCAGGCGCCCGGCCTTTTCGGAACGCAGGCGATCAAATGGAATTTCACCAAATTCCTCGTCGATCGAAAGGGCCGCGTCGTGAAACGCTATGCGTCGACCGATAAGCCGCAGGCGATCGCGGCCGACATCGAGAAACTTTTGGCGGAGGCGCCGTGACCATCGCGATCGACATTGCGCGCCGCGACGACGGCGCGCCGAAAATGCTCTCCTTCGACGTCGTCGTGCGCGACGCGGCCAGCAAATCGCGCCATCGCGTGACCATGTCGCAAACGCTCGCCGAGCGATTGGGCGGCGGCGTCTCCAGCGCCGAGCAATGTCTCGACGCGGCGTTTCGCTTCCTGCTCGACCGCGAGTCCAAGGAGCAGATTCTCGCGCAATTCGATGTGAGCGTGATCTCGCTCTATTTTCCGGAGTTCGAGCGCGAGCTGCCGAAATATCTGGGGTGACGTCTCGCCGGGGAGCTTGCGCAGGGCGGTCTCGATGGCGCGCTCGGCAAAAGGCGGCCGAGACGAATCGGCGCTGCGACCTTTTGTCTCGGGCGAGACCCGAGCCGCCCGGCGCCGGCGAAGCTCGCGCCAATGGCCGAGCACACGGCCCTGCTCATGCTCGCGTTTCATGGCGCATGACTGCATTTAATTTGGCGACTTGGAGCTGCTGTCGTAAGGTCACAAAAGCGACACGCGCCGTCGACGCGGGGAAGGCGTCCCGCAGCCGGGCGGACCGTCCGTCGGAGGTCGTCGATGAAACTGAATTACAAGCCCTTCATGATATTCGCGATTGTCGCGCTGCTCGCGGTCGCGCTGGCCATGCTGTTCGATCAGCGCAACCAACGCACGGCTGGACGCGACATCACCTTCAGCGAATTGCTGGCGCAGATCGACCAGGGCCGAGTCCATGACGTGACCATCGCCGGCAATGAGATATCCGGGCATTTCGCGGACAATCGCTCCTTCACCACTTATTCGCCGAATGATCCGACGCTGGTGCAGCGCCTGACCGCCAAGAATGTGGCCATCAGCGCGCGTCCGTCGAACGACGGCGGCAGCTGGTGGATGACGCTGTTCCTGAATGCGCTGCCGCTCATCGCCTTTCTCGGCGTGTGGGTGTTTCTCGCGCGGCAGATGCAGAACGGCGGCGCCGGCCGCGCCATGGGCTTCGGCAAGTCGAAGGCCAAGCTCCTGACCGAGACGCAGGGCCGCGTGACCTTCGAGGATGTCGCGGGCGTCGACGAGGCGAAAGAGGATTTGCAGGAGATCGTCGAATTCCTGCGCGATCCGCAGAAATTCCAGCGCCTCGGCGGCCGCATTCCGCGCGGCGTGCTGCTCGTCGGACCGCCCGGCACGGGTAAGACGCTGCTCGCCCGCGCCATCGCCGGCGAGGCGAATGTGCCGTTCTTCACCATCTCTGGCTCCGACTTCGTCGAAATGTTCGTCGGCGTCGGCGCCAGCCGCGTGCGCGACATGTTCGAGCAGGCGAAGAAGAATGCGCCTTGCATCATCTTCGTCGACGAGATCGACGCCGTCGGTCGTCACCGCGGCGCAGGCCTCGGCGGCGGCAATGACGAGCGCGAGCAGACGCTCAATCAGCTGCTCGTCGAGATGGACGGATTCGAGGCCAATGAGGGCATCATCCTCATCGCCGCGACCAACCGCCCCGACGTGCTCGATCCGGCGCTGATGCGTCCCGGCCGCTTCGATCGTCAGATCAATGTGCCGAACCCGGACTTCATCGGCCGCGAGAAGATCCTCAAGGTCCATGCCCGCAAGGTGCCGCTGGCGCCGGATGTGGATTTGAAGGTCGTCGCGCGCGGCACGCCGGGCTTCTCGGGCGCCGATCTGATGAACCTCGTCAATGAGGCGGCGCTGCTCGCGGCGCGTCGCAGCAAGCGCATCGTCACGCGGCAGGAGTTCGAGGATTCGCGCGACAAGATCATGATGGGCGCCGAGCGCCGCACTCTGGTGATGACGGAGGAGGAGAAGCGCCTCACCGCCTTCCACGAGGGCGGCCATGCGCTGGTGCAACTCAACATGCCGGGCGCGATCCCGATCCACAAGGCGACGATCATCCCGCGCGGCCGCGCGCTGGGCATGGTGCAGGGCCTGCCGGAGCGCGATCAGATCTCGCAGAGCTATGAGCAGCTCAAAGCCATGCTCGCATTGGCGATGGGCGGGCGCGTGGCGGAAGAGCTGGTGTTCGGCCACGACAAGGTGACGTCCGGCGCGGCGAGCGACATTCAGCAATGCACGCGCATCGCGCGGGCGATGGTGACGCAGCTCGGCTTCTCGGACAAGCTCGGCACAGTGGCCTACGCCGAGCCGCAGCAGGAGCAGTTCCTCGGCTATTCGATGGGCCGCACGCAGACGCTCTCCGAGGCGACGCAGCAGACGATCGACTCGGAGGTGCGGCGCCTGGTGCAGGAAGGCTATGACGACGCCAAGCGCATTCTGACCGAGAAGCGCGGCGATCTCGACCTGCTGGCCAATGGACTGCTGGAGTTCGAGACGCTGACCGGCGAGGAGCTGATCGGCCTGCTGCAGGGCAAGACGCCCGTGCGCGAGGACGTTCCGCCGCCGCCGCCGGCGCGCCCCTCGCCCGTGCCCACGGCCGGCTCGGCGCGCCCCTCGCCCGAGCCGGACACGGGAGGCCTCGAGCCGCATCCGGTGTGATGCGCAACACATCCGCGCAGAAGCGAAGCCCGGTCCTTTGGACCGGGCTTTTTGCTATCATGCCTATGGACCGGCCGCGCCTGTCAATTGCATTCCACGCTGCAAACAAAGGCGTTTCCATGGATTTTCAGCCGCTGGCGACCGCTCCTCCGGAGATTCTCGCGCATGTCGCCGCCGTCGCCGCCGCCATCCTTCTCGCTCCGGCGCAATTCGTCCTTCCGAAGGGAACGCCGTTGCATAAGTCGATCGGCCGGGCGTGGGTCGGAGCGATGATCGCGGTCTGCGCCTCGTCCTTCTTCATTCTGGACCGGCCGACGCCGCCGCATATCGGAGGCGTCAGCTGGCTTCATTTGCTCGCCGTGACGACACTCGCGCTTCTCTGGCGTGCGGTGCGGGACGCTCGGCGCGGTCGCATTCGCGCGCATCGGATCGGCATGGCTTGCCTCGCCCTGCTCGGGATCGGAATTCCCCTCGTCGTTGCTTTCGCCGTCCCCGGGAGGATCATGCATCGCCTTGTGTTCGAATGACGCCGGGGCTCGCGCCGGCGTGGCGTTTTTCGTGCATTCTGCGCGGATCGGCCCTGTCACGCCCGCGCCGCCGCTCCATATGGCTCTATCTGGGAGGCGAGCGCGGCGCGCCGGTTTTTCGCCGCGTTCGTCGCCGATAAAGACAGTTGGATCGATCGGAAATCGTCATGTCGCTTCGTTCGGGTCTCGTCCTCGGCTTCGTCGCTCTGCTCGTGAATGCGGGCTCTGCCGCCGCCCAATATTATTATTGGCCGGATTCGACCTATGGCGCGCAGAACGGCGCCGCCGGCGAGCCGGACGGCGAGCGGCAGCCGCGCCGCCCGCGCGCCCGCGCCAATTGGCCATTCGATGAAGAGCGGCGCGATCCGCCGCGCGCGCGGGGCAGGGAAAATCGGGCGCGGGACGATCGGGAGAGGGAGCGCCTCGCCGCTCTGCCGCCCGACGCCGATCCCGATTATTCGACTCCGATCGATTATGACGACGATGTCGACATGCGCCAGACGCGGCGCCGTTTCGTCGCCGATCCCACGACGCAAGAGGCCGGCACGCTGACGATCGACACGCGCGCGCGGCGTCTCTATCTCTCGCTCGAGGACGGCCGCGCGGTGGAATATGCGATCGGCGTCGGCCGCACGGGCTTCGCCTGGAAGGGCGAGGCGAAGATCGGCCGCAAGGCCTTCTGGCCGGGCTGGACTCCGCCGCCCGAAATGCTGGAGCGCCGCCCCGATCTGCCCGAGCATATGGACGGCGGGCTGAGAAATCCGCTCGGCGCGCGGGCGCTCTATCTGTTCCAGGGGCAGAAGGACACTTTGTTCCGCATTCACGGAACCAATGAGCCCGAGAGCATCGGCCGCGCCGTCTCTTCGGGCTGCATCCGCATGCTCAATGCGGATGTGATCGATCTTTACCAGCGCGTCGCCAAAGGCGCCCGCGTCGTCGTCAGATAATCACGCTGCCCGCGGACGAGCCTCGGCCTGCTCGAGCTCTCCGAGCAGGGCGGTGATCGTCGCCATCGTCGCCATGCTGCGGCGGTTCAGCATCGACTTCGGAAATTCGACGTCGATCTCGCGCTCCAGCCACAGCATCACTTGAATGGCGCCGAAGGGCGAGAGCCCGGCGGCGTAGAGATCGGCCTCCGCGGAAAGGCTCGCGGCGGCGACCGGCAGATTGCCCTTGGCGTCGATGGCGCGGCGGATGAATTCGATCATGGCCCCAGTCCCTCTCGTTTTGCTCTTTTCTCATCGAGCGTGAGAGGAGCTTAGGGCCCGCCGAATTTTGCTTCTGTGCGCGCACGCACGGGTCGCCATCGGATTGCCGCCTCATCGGAGCGGCCTATATGGCCGCAGTGTCGATGGCGCCGACGACACGGGCGCGAATGGCATGGGCGCGGACCCTCGCGAGGACAAGAGCCGATGGCGACACGGCCGATGGCGCGATCGGTTTTCGCGGCGCCTCCGCATGGCGAGCCGCCGATCGAGACATTGCGCGCCCGCCTGGCGGCGGCGCGCGAGCGCACGCTCGCGCTCACCGAGCCGCTCGGCGCCGAAGACATGGCGGCGCAGGCGATCGAAGAGGCGAGCCCGACCAAATGGCATCTCGCCCATACGAGCTGGTTCTTCGAGAGTTTCGTGCTGGCGCGCTTTCTGCCGGCTTATGAGCTCTTCGATCCCGCCTTCGGCTATTGCTTCAACTCCTATTACGAATGCGTCGGCGCGCGGCAACCGCGGCCGCGGCGCGGCCTGCTGAGTCGGCCGCCGCTCGAGCGCGTGCTCGCCTATCGCCGCCATGTGGAGACGGGGCTGGAGCGGCTCTTCGATCGCGGCCTCGCGCCGCAGAGCGAGGCCGCGACGCTGATCGAGCTCGGCGTGCAGCACGAGCAGCAGCATCAAGAGTTGATGCTCGCCGATAGTCTCGCGCTCTTCGCCGCCAATCCGTTGCGGCCCGCCTATCGCTCCGCGCCGCCGCGCAGCCTCGGCGACGCCCCCGAGCCGCTGCGCTGGATCGGCTATGCCGGCGGAATCGTCCGCATCGGTCGCGATAGCGGCGAGGGCTTTTGCTTCGACAATGAGACGCCGCGCCATGATGCGCTGATTCATCCCTTCGAGATCGCCGATCGGCCGATCACCAACGCCGAATGGCTCGAATTCATCGAGGACGGCGGCTATCGCGATCCCTCGCTCTGGCTCTTCGACGGCTGGGCCGTGGTCCAGCGCGAGGGCTGGGAGGCTCCGGCCTATTGGGAGCGGTGCGGCGGCGCCTTTGTCGCGATGACGCTCGAGGGTCTGCGGCCGCCGGAGCCTGCCGCCCCGGTCGCGCATGTGAGCTTCTACGAGGCCGACGCTTTCGCTCATTGGGCCGGCGCGCGCCTGCCCACGGAATTCGAATGGGAGACTGTGGCGAGCGAGGAGCCGGTCACAGGCAATCTGCTCGACAGCGGCGCGCTGCGCCCCATGCCGCCGGCGGAGAGCTTTCAGGGCCATCCGCGCCAGCTCTTCGGCGATGTGTGGGAATGGACGGGAAGCGCGCATCTTCCCTATCCCGGCTACCGCCGTCCCGCAGGCGCGCTCGGCGAATACAACGCCAAATTCATGTGCGACCAGCATGTGCTGCGCGGCGGCGGCTGCGTGACGCCGCGGAGCCATATTCGCGCGAGCTATCGCAATTTCCTCTATGCGCGCCAGCGCTGGCTGTTCGCCGGCCTGCGCCTCGCCAGGGATGTGAGCCGATGACGAACGAGATCGATTGCGCCCAGCCTTTCTCGCCGAAAGGCCATGGCTTTGCGGCGGATGTGCTCGACGGTCTCTCGCGGGCCGAAAAGCGCCTCTCCTGCCTCTATTTCTACGATGCGGTCGGCAGCGAATTGTTCGACGAGATCACGCGCCTGCCGGATTATTATCCGACCCGCGTCGAGACGGATATTCTGAGCGCTCACGGCGAGGAGATGCTCGACGGCGCGGGCGAGGACGCCGCGCTCGTCGAGTTCGGCTCCGGCTCGAGCCGCAAGACGGAGATCCTGCTCGAGCGCGCGCCGAGCCTCGCCCTCTACGCGCCGATCGACGTCTGCGCCAGCGCGCTGGAAAAGGCGCGCGCGCGTCTTTCCGCGCGCTTCCCGCATTTGCGCGTCAGCCCGATCGTTGCCGATTTCTCGCGGCCGGTCGCGCTGCCGGACGACCTCGCCAGCCGCCGCCGTATCGGCTTTTTCCCCGGCTCGACGATCGGCAATTTCGCGCCGGAGGAGGCGCGCGGTCTGCTGCTCGCCATGCGTATCCTGCTCGGGCCGGGCGGTCGGCTCATCGTCGGCGTCGATCTGAAGAAGGAGCCCTCCCGTTTCATCGCCGCCTATAATGACGCGCATGGCGTGACAGCGGCGTTCAACCTCAATCTGCTGGCGCGCATAAATCGTGAGCTGGGCGGCGGCTTCGACCTTTCGGGCTTCGGCCATCAGGCGATCTATGACGAGCGCGCGGGCCGCGTCGAAATGCGTCTCGTAAGCCGGCGCCGTCAGACGGCGACAATTCGCGGGCGCGACTTCGCCTTCTCGCGCGGCGAGGCGATCCATACGGAGGATTGCTACAAATACGCCGTGGGCGAGTTTCGCGCGGCGGCTCGCGGCGCAGGCTGGGCGCCCGGCCGCGTGTGGACCGATGCGGACGCGCTGTTCAGCGTCCACGAGCTACGGGCGCCTGAGGCCGCGCAGGTCGGATAGGCTCGGCCGCGCTCTTCATCGCCGCGTCGTCAACTCCCGCGCCATGCGCAGACGCTCTTCGAGACGTGGCAGCAGGCGCGCCGCAAACGCCTGGAGCTCCGGCGCCTGCCCACGCGCGGCATAGTCGCTGAAGAGCGAAACGGCGTCCTCATGCACTTCGACTTGCTGCAGCACATAAGAATCGTCGAAATCATCCATCTGGCCGAAAGCCGGCAGCGGAAAATATTTCGCGCTATAGGCTATGTCCATTGCGTCGATGGGAGGCTCGAGCGCCGCTTTTTCCAACGTCGAGGCGAATTCTTCTTCGGTCGCGCGGCTATCGGCGATCATCTGCTGCGCGAAGCGTTTGACCGCGACGGAACGCGCATAGCGCGTCGCCAGCTCGCTCGTGTAGACTTCGAAGCGACCGGCGACCACGACCCTGTCGACGAAGTCCTTCGCTGAAACATAGGCTGCGCGCTGCATCGTCGTCTCCCGGAGCCACGATTCCTGCGCCGTCATGCACACTTCATGAAGCTGGGTCGACATGGGCCTGCGCGCAAGAGGAGCGACCGCATGAATCTCGTCTCGACCGTGACGCCGCCGCCCCCGACCGCCGAGGAAAGGCCGCCCGAGCTCGACCTCGGCAGAGAAATCCCCTCTTTCGACACGCTGGATCGCGCCGCCCGCGCCTTCACCGCGCGTGTCACTCATGGCGTGTCGCCGCTCGCGCAAATGTCGGCCTGGCTCGATTGGGCGACGCATCTCTCCCGCGCGCCGGGGCGGCAGATCGAACTGTCGCTCGTCGCCCTGCAGGACGCGGCCAGATATACGCAATTCGCCGTTCACGCCGCGCGCGGCGAGGTCGCGGCGGCGCCCTTCGAGCCGGCGCCTTTCGACAAGCGCTTCGATGATCCCGCCTGGGACGCGCCGCCTTTCGCCTTTTGGAAGCAGAGCTTTCTCGCAGCCGAGCATTGGTGGCGGCAGGCGACGCGCGAGGCGCGCGGCATGACGCCCAATGACGCGGCCCGCGTCGCCTTCATGGCGCAGCAATGGCTGGCGTTGTTCTCGCCGTCCAACGCCTTCTGGCTCAATCCGACCGTCATCGACCGCACGATGAAGGAAGGCGGCGCCAATCTGCTGCGCGGCGCCGAGAATTTCATCGAGGATTTTACGCGCGCTCTGCTCGACACGCCCAATGGCGGGAACGGCTTCCGCGTCGGCGTCGATGTTGCGGCGACGCCGGGCGAGGTGATCTTTCGCAACGAGCTGATCGAGCTCATCCAATATGGGCCGACGACGGACAGCGTCTTCGCCGAGCCGATCCTGATCGTGCCGGCCTGGATCATGAAATATTACGTGCTCGATCTGCGCCCGCAGAATTCGCTCGTGCGCTATCTGGTTTCGCAGGGCTTTTCCGTCTTCATGATTTCCTGGCGCAATCCGACGCCGCAGGATCGCGATCTCTCCTTCGACGATTATCGCGTCTCCGGCGTGCTCGCGGCGCTCACGGCGATCGGGGCCGTGCTGCCCGGCCGTAAGATCCACGCCTGCGGCTATTGCCTCGGCGGCACGTTGCTCTCCATCGCCGCCGCGGCGATGGCGCGCGATCACGACGAGCGTCTCGCCAGCCTCACTCTGCTCGCGGCGCAGACCGATTTCAGCGAGCCGGGCGAGCTGATGCTGTTCGTCGACGCCGCGCAGGTCGCTTTTCTCGAAGATATGATGTGGGACCAAGGCGTGCTCGACACGCGCCAAATGGCCGGGGCCTTCGCGGCGCTGCGCTCCAATGAGCTCGTCTGGTCCAAGGCGGTGCGCGAATATCTGCTCGGCGATCGTCAGAAGCCCAATGATCTCATGGCCTGGAGCGCCGATCAGACGCGCATGCCCTATCGCATGCATTCGCAATATTTGCGTGGGCTGTTCCTCGAGAACCGGCTGACGGCCGGCCGTTACGCCGTCGAGGGCGAGGTGGTGGCGCTGAAGGATATTTCCGCGCCCATGTTCGTCGTCGGCACGGAGACCGATCATATCGCTCCCTGGCGCTCGGTCTATAAGGTCCATCTCTTCACCGACAATGAGTTGACCTTCGCGCTGACCACCGGAGGCCACAACGCCGGAGTGGTCTGCGAGCCGGGCCATCCCGGCCGCTCCTATCATGCCGGCCTGCGCAGGGCCGGCGATCATTATGTCTCGGCCGACAAATGGCTCGCGGCGGCGCGGCGGGTGGAGGGCTCCTGGTGGTCCCTCTGGGCCTCCTGGCTCGCGGCCCATGGCTCGGCGGAACGCGTCGTGCCGCCGCCCATGGGTGCGGCCTCGCGCGGCTTCACGCCGCTCTGCGCGGCGCCCGGACAGTATGTCTACCAGCGTTGACAAGCCTTTGCGCTCGACGCGCCGCTAATTCCTTGTAAAACTCCCCCGCAGGGCTCTGGGCGGGACGTAAAGTGTCGAACTCTTTGTTGCGCATATCATTCTTTGAAGGGTTGGACGCCGCCGAGGCGGAACGCGTCGCCCGCAAATGCGTCTGGCGGCGCTTCGACGAGCGCGAGCTCGTCGTCGACTATGACGATCGCTCGACCGACGTCTATTTCATCGTCTCCGGCGATTTGCGCGTGCTCATTCGCACGCCGGCTGGCAAGGAGGTCATTCTCACAGACCTCCATCCGGGCCAGATTTTCGGGGAAATGGCGGCGATCGACGGCGCCGAGCGCTCGGCCAATGTCACCGCGCTGACGAAATCCGAGCTGTGCATCATGCCGGCCAGCCTGTTCAAGACGGTCCTCTTCACTCAGCCGGCCGTCTGCGAAAAAGTGCTGCGCCTGTTGAGCAAGCGCGTCCGCGATCTCAATGCGCGGCTGTTCGAGCGCTCCGTGCTCGATCTGCGCCATCGGCTCTACGCCGAGCTGCTGCGCCTCGCTTTGCCGCGCAAGGGCCATGACGGCCAGTCGATCATCTCGCCGCCGCCGCTGCAGCACGATCTCGCCGCGCGCATCGGCTGCCGCCGTGAGCAGGTGAATCGCGAGGTGCAGGCGATGGTCCACGAGGGCCTCGCCGAGAAGATCAGAGGCGGGCTGGTGCTGCTGCGGCCCTCGCAGCTGGAGCAGCGTCTGACCGCCTGTCTCGAGCAGGCGGGCTGAGCCTGTCCCTCTTGTGCGATCGCGCACAGAGGGGCGGCCGGGCGCCGGCTAGAGTGGCGACGCTCGCTCGACGCGGGCGTCCAACCCCGCCAGACGAGTCCGCGCCAGACGAGCCCGCCATGTCCTTTGCTCTGATCCCCTTGTCCCGATGCGCCGAGCTCTGCGGGCTCGGGCCGCACGAGATGATTCCCGGCGCGATTCCGTCGCCCTTTCATCAGTCCCTCTATGAGAGCTATCTGATGCTCTGCGATCGCGGCGCGGATTTCGTGCGCGACCTCATCGTCTGCGACATGCGCCGGGCGCTCGACATAGGCGCGACCCGTCTCGCGGCGGAGCTGCTGCTGGTGCTGCGCCGCTTTCTCTCCGTGCCGCGGGGCGAGCCGCGCTTCCGCGCCGCGCCGCCGGACGGGATCGCGATCGAAGCCGCGCTCGGCGTCATCGATCGTCTCGCGGCGCGACGCCCATCGAGCGGCTTTTCGCGATCCGCCGCTCAGGCGCGGGGTCGGATGGGGGATGTGACGGATCGGCCACAGTCGGCGGGCTTTCTTCCGCCGCGTGGTGGCTCGGCTTGCCGCGGGCTGCGATTCGAGTCAGCTTGAGCGCGCCTTCGGCGAAATTTCTCTTTTCTTCCTGCGCCATTGCCGGCGCTCCGATGTTTTGCCGAGAGGTATGTCGTGCTGGATATGTTCCGAAAGACGGCCGCCGCGGTCTCCCTGCTCGGGGCGGCGGCTCTCTTCGCCGCGCCCGCGGCCGCCGAGCCGGAGGGGCGCGCGGAGCAGACCCGGCTCTCTGATCATTTGCGGCGCCATCCGACCGACTATGACGCAACCTATCGTTATGTGCTGATTTCGCGGGAGCTCGGGGATCACGAGGCGGCGATCGGTGCGCTGGAGCGTCTCATCGCCTTCAATCCGGCGCTGGCGCGGGCGCGCAAGGAGCTGGGGGTGCTCTACGCCCGCCTCGGCGCCTATCAGACCGCGGCTCTGCATCTGCGCGCCGCGCTCGAGGCGCCCGATCTCGACCCCGCGCAGAAAGCGCAGATCGAGTCCCTGCTGCCGGATGTCGAGCGCCAGACCGAATCGAGCCGCTGGTCGGCGCGTCTGCAGACCGGCCTGCGTTCGCAATCCAACGCCTCTTTCTTCCCGACGAATGGGCTGTTCCTCGTCGGCGGCGTGGGCGTGTTGTCGCCGCTGCCGCGCCGCGCCGATTTCAACGCTTTCGAGCTCGTCGACATCGCCAATGACACCGATCTCGACGCCGAGCGGTCGGCGCAGCTGGAGACGCGCTTCAAGGGCTACGCCACGCAGCAATTCCACGTGGCGAGCTATAATGTCGGCGTCTTCGGCCTCTCCTCGGGGCCGCGCTTCGCGCTCGATGCGGAGTTTCTTCCCGGCGCGAGCGTCAAGCCTTACGTCACCGGCCTCACCTCTTATGTCGGCGGCGGCAATTTTCTGAATTCGGGCGGCGCCGGCGTCGTCGCGCGCCTGCCGTTGCTCGGCGAATCGTTGTCGATCGAGCCCGGCGTCGAATATCGCTATCTCGGCGTCTCCATCGGTGGGCCCTTCGCCTCGCTGAGCGCTATTTCGACCGGCAGCGCGGTCACCGCCTCGATCGGGACCGTCTGGCGTCCTTCGGATGCGTTGCGCCTCGAGACGCGCACCGCCTTCACCCGCCATAATGCGGCGCTGCGCTCGCAATCTTTCGACGAGATCGAGGAGCAGGCGCTGGTGAGGCTCGATTTCGATCCGCCTCTGGCCTCGCTCGGGCGGAAATGGTCGATCGCGCCCTATGGGCGCATTTTCCAGCTCGCTTTCGACGCTGTCGATCCGATGGTCGACCCCTGGCGGCCGCGGCGCGACGTCGGCTGGGCGGCGGGCGTGCTGGTCGAGGCGCCGATCACACGCGAGATCGGCCTCTCGGCCGCTTTCGAATATGCCCGCAACGAGTCGAACCTGCCCAATTTCCGCACGGATAATCTGTCCGTATGGTTCGGGCCGGTCGCGCGATTCTGAACGAGGAGGACGGCGGATGGCCAGAATGGCGCAATCTATCGCGATCGCGGTCCTGCTCGCGGCGACCGCCGCCGCGCAGGCCGAGCCCGTCGGCAATGTCGGCGCGGTGAATTCGAGCGCGCAGAGCGCGCCTCCGGGGCGTCCCGCGCGCCCGCTGGCGCTCGGCGCCGATGTCGTCGATCGCGAGCGCGTCGAGACGGGCGCCGAGGGCAGCGCGCAAATCGTGTTTCTCGACACGTCGACTCTGTCGATCGGCCGCAACAGCCAGGTGACGATCGATCGTTTCGTCTATTCCGGCGGCGCCGGCGGCGAGCAGGCCGTCTCCATGGCCAAGGGCGTGCTGCGCTTCGTCGGCGGCGGCGTCAGCCATGGCGGCGGCGCGAATCTGCGTATTCCCTCGGCGACGATCGGCGTGCGCGGCGGCGCGGCGCTGATCGTGCTCGACGAGCCCGGCTGCGGCGCGTTGATCGTCGACCAATATGGCAGACTGACCATCTCCGCGAGAGGAGTCGTCCGCACCTTGTCGCGTCCGGGCGTCGGCCTGTGCGTCTCGGCCGATGGCGTTTTCGGCGATCCCATCAGCGTCGGCGTGGAGACGATCCGCCGACTGACCGCCCGGCTCGCGAGCGCCCCCGGCCAGCGAGCCGGCGCCAAGCGCGCGCCGACGGAGCAGGAGGCCGAGCTCGGATTGGGCGACGTGCGGCCGCCGCTCGGCCTCGCCGAGATCGATCAGCAGCCGGGGCTCGACACTCTGCGTCCGTTCTGGGCGGGCCAGGCGCTGGCGCGTAGCAAAGCGAGCGTCGACCATCAGCCTTTGCCGCCGATCGTCGAAGAGCCGATCGACGGTTATTATTACCTCCCTCCCGTCGATACGGGCGGGCCTGTTCTATAGGCGATTTGACGAAGAAATTGGTTCCGGGGTCTCTCGCCCGCAGCGGATGCGCAGGGGAGGCGTAATTGAAGCGCTCGCGGCGACGCAGGCCGGCCTATCTCCTCGCGACGGCCTCCGCCGCTCTGGCCGTTCTCGCGATCGGCCGGCTGCAGCCGCCGGCGCTGGACGATCTGCGCAATTTCGTCTTCGATTCGTTTCAGCGCCTCGCGCCGCGGCCCTATGATCCCGGCCTTCCGGTGCGGGTGGTGGCGGTCGACGAGGAAAGCCTTTCCGCCTTCGGCCAATGGCCCTGGCCGCGATCCCGGCTCGCCGAGCTCGTGGACAAGCTCGCGGCGGCGGGCGCGGCGGCGATCGCCTTCGATATCGTCTTCGCCGAAGCGGATCAGACGAGCCTCGATCATTTCGTGCGGCAATTGCCCGACGGCCCCGCCAAGGCGGAGATCGCGGCGGCCGTGGCCCGCGCCATTCCCAATGATCGGCTGTTCGCGCAATCCATCGCGGCGGCGCCGGTCGCGCTCGGCCTCACGCTTTCGGGCGCCGGCTCGAAGCGCGCGCCGCCGCAAAAGGCGGGCGTCGCCATCGCCGGCGACGATCCGGCGTCTTTCCTCGCGAATTTTCCCGGCGTCGTCGCGCCGATCGGCGAGCTCGCCGAGGCGGCGCGCGGGCTCGGCGCGACCAATTGGGCGCCGGATCGCGACGGCGTCGCGCGTCGCATTCCGCTGCTCGGCGTCGGGCCCGGCGGCGTCACGCCCTCCCTCGCGTTGGAGGCGTTGCGCGTCGCGCAGGGCGCCTCGACGATCGTCATCCGCTCGTCCAACGCCAGCGGCGAGACGGCCTTCGGACGCCAGACCGGCGTCAATGCGGTAAAGGTGGGCGCCTTCGAGATCGCGGTCGGCGCCGGCGCCGACATTCGTCCGCGTTACGGCGCCGAAGCGCCGGAGCGCGCGCTCTCGGCGGCGGCGGCGCTGCAGGGGCGCGCGCCGCGCGAGGAGATAGAGGGGCGCATCCTCTTCATCGGCACGACCGCGGTCGGCCTCGGCGATATTCGCGCGACGCCGCTGCAGCCGACGATTCCCGGCGTCGAGATCCATGCGCAAATTCTCGAATCGCTGCTGTCCGGCGCGCTGCTGTCGCGGCCCGATTGGGCGAGCGGCCTCGAGCTCGTCATCGCCGGCGCCGCTTTCGTCATCGTCGCCGCGCTGCTGCCGCTGGTCGCGCCCTTGTTCTCGGCGCTCGGCGCGATCGGCTCGATCGTCGCTCTATTCGCCGTGTCGTTTCTCGCTTTCGATCGCTCCGGCCTGCTGGTCGACGCCGCTTTTCCCAGCCTCTCGATCGCGCTCGCCTATGGCGTCGGCGCGGTGGCGCTGTGGCGTCAAGACCAAGCGGCGCGGCGCCATGTGCATATGGCCTTCGGCAAATTCATCGCGCCCGCCGTCGTCGAGGGCCTCGTCGAGCATCCCGAGCGGCTGGTGCTCGGCGGCGAGACGCGCGAGCTCACCGTGCTGTTCTCCGATCTGCGCGATTTCTCCTCCATCTCGGAGGGGATGAGCGCGCAGGAGCTCACACATTTCATGAACGCCTATCTGACGCCGATGACCGACGCCATTCTCGATCGCGACGGCACGGTCGACAAATATATCGGCGACGCCATCGTCGCCTTTTGGAATGCGCCGCTCGACATCGCCGATCACCCGCGCAAGGCCGTCCGCGCCGCGCTCGACATGCGCGCCGCGCTGGCGCGCTTCAATGCGGAGCGGGCGGCGAATGCGGCGCGCGAGGGGCGCGCTTACGGCCTGGCGGCGATGGGCATAGGCCTCAATCTCGGGCCTTGCAGCGTCGGCAATATGGGGTCGACGCGCCGTTTCGACTATTCGATCCTCGGCGATGTGGTGAATCTCACATCGCGGCTCGAAGGACTGTGCAAATGGTTTCGCGTGGACATTCTCGCCTCCAGCGCCTTGCGTGACGCCGCCGAGGAATTCGCATGGCTCGATCTCGGCGAAGCGCTCGTCGTGGGACGCTCGACGCCGACGCGAATCTTCGCGCTCGCGGGAGACGAGAGCTTCGCGGCGAGCGAGGCCTTCGCCGCCTGGCGTGACGCCCATGTGACGATGATGCGGTATCATGACCAATTGGATTTCACCCGCGCCCGCGCCGCGGCGGCGAGGCTGAAGACGACAGTCGAGCCGCATTGGAGTGGTTGCTATATGGCTATGGAACAGCGATTCGCGGCTTTCGAGGCGGCTCCACCCTCCATGGCGGGAGGCGCGCCCATTTGGAAGATGGACAGCAAATGACGGGCGCGACGATGGAAAGCGCAAATGAAGCGCGCAGGCTGCGCTATTGGCGGCGGATCGAGCGGGCGCATGAGCCGGGCGCCTATCAGGCGCTCGACACGGCCTATCGCCAGCCGCATCGCGCCTATCACAGCTGGGCGCATATAGACGAGCTGCTGGCCGGCCTCGAGCTTTTCGATAGGCTGGCGACGCGGCCCGATCTGATCGCGGCGGCGATCTTCTGGCACGACGCCGTCCATCTCGCGCGCGATCCGGACGGAAAGACGCGTCTCGACCAGCAGAATGTGCGCGACAGCGTCGCCGCTTTCCATCGCCATACGCTGCTCGACGGAAACGAGGCGAAGGCCGTCGAGGATCTTGTCATGGCGACGGCCGATCATGTCGGCGCGCGCGCGACCACCGAGCATTATCCCGGTTTTTCCAATGATCTCGATCTTTTCGTCGATCTCGATTTGAGCCCGCTCGCCGCGCCTTGGGAAATCTTCGCGGCCAATACGCAGAAGATTCGCTCGGAGTCGGTCGGCGTCGAGGAGGCCGAATTCGCCGCCAATCAGGCCAAGATGCTGGAAGGGCTCGCGAGAGGCGATGCGCCGGTGTTTCGTCGCGCGGAGACGCGCTCGGCATGGGACGCCTCCGCGCGCGTCAATCTCGCGCGCTGCATAGCGGGGCTGCGCGCCGCTGGGCGCTGACGCCGCTGTTCTTTTCGGCGCAAGCAAAAAAGCGATCCGGAACCCGGATCGCTTTTTCACTTCGAGTCGGGTGACGGCGCCGCGTCACTTCGGCTGCGGCACGATGCGCAGATAGGGCTTGGGCGCCTTCCAGCCTTCTGGATAGATCGTCTTCGCTTCATCGTCGGAAACCGAGCCGGCGATGATGACGTCGTCGCCCTGCTTCCAATTCACCGGCGTCGCGACGCGATGCTTCGCCGTGAGCTGGATCGAATCCAGCACGCGAATGACCTCGTCGAAATTGCGGCCTGTCGTCATCGGATAGGCGATGACGAGCTTGATCTTCTTGTCCGGGCCGATGATGAACACATTGCGGACGGTCAGATTATCGGCCGGGGTGCGCGTCGAGGCGTCGCCGGAGGCGGCCGCCGGCAGCATGCCATAGAGCTTGGAGACGTTCAGATCGGCGTCGCCGATGACGGGATAATTCGGCGCCGCGCCTTGGGTTTCTTCTATGTCCTTGGCCCAGGCGGCGTGATTGTCGACCTTGTCGACGCTGAGCCCGATGACCTTGGTTCCGCGCTTGTCGAATTCGGCCTTCACTTTCGCGAGATAGCCGAGCTCTGTCGTGCAGACGGGGGTGAAGTCTTTGGGATGGGAGAACAGCACGACATAAGAGTCGCCGATCCAATCATGGAATTTGATGCGTCCCTCTGTCGTGTCGGCTTCGAAATCCGGCGCTGCTTCGCCAATTTGGAGCGGCATATGCGTTACTCCTCGCTCGATGCTCGAACCCTATTGCGTCGTCGCTCACGAGAGTCGCGGCGGGTCGCGCCGCATTGTGCAGAAATCATACCGAAGACAAATGCTCCTTCAACGCCATTTTTGTCGGCAATTGTACTATGCTGCAACTTTCTCTTTTATGTGACGGGCGCGGCATAGACTGTTGCGATGCGCTCGAGGTAGAGAAGGAACTCGTCGAGTGATAGCGATGTAAAAGAACTTATTTCTTTTCGTCTCGCTTTCATCCTTGTCGCGACCACGACAAAAGCGTCGAGTCGCATGTCGTCATTCGGCGTCGCCCTGTCGCGACGGCTCGGCCGCGGCGAAGGCGGGATGAGCGAGGCAATGCGCCTCCACGGCGCGTAGCTTCGGCAGCGCGTCGAGCGGCGTCGAGAAGCGCCGCGCGGCGAAGAGCTGCGGCACGAGACAGACATCGGCGAGCGTCGGCTGCGCGCCGAAGCAGAAGGGGCCGGGCTCGACGAGTTGCTCCACCGCCTCGAGCCCGCCCTTCAGCACCCAATGATGGACCCAGTCGTCGACGCCGGAATCGTCCTGTCCGAGCCGCTCGCGCAAATAGTCGAGCACGCGGCGATTGTTGAGCGGATGAATGTCGCAGGCGATGGCGAGCGCGACGCCGCGCACCTTCGCCGCGAGCAGAGGATCGGCGGGCGTCAGCCGCGGTTGCGGCGCCAGCGCGTCGAGATAATCGATGATCGCCAATGATTGCGTGATTATGGTTCCGTCGTCGAGCTGGAGCGCAGGCGCGAGGCCTTGCGGATTTTTCGAAAGATAATCGGGCCGGCGCTGCTCGCCGCGCGCGAGATGGATGGGAATGCGCTCTACGGCCAAACCCTTCAGCTCGATCGCGATCCGCACGCGATAGGCCGCCGACGAACGAAAATAATCATAGAGCTTCACGCGAGGCGCCTCCCGGCCGCCCGCCGGCCCTTCAATCGGCGGCCGGACGCAATATGTTGAAGGCGAGCTCGAATCGCAAGGAGGCCGAAATGTCGCCTTCTCCGCAGACCGCTGAAAATCCGCAGATCGGCGAAAATCCGCAGGCCGCTGCAAATCCGATGGGGACGGATGGTTTCGAATTCGTCGAATTCGCGCATCTCGAGCCAGCAAAGCTCGCGGCTCTGCTCGAAGAGATGGGCTTCGTCGCCGTCGCGCGCCATCGCTCCAAGAATGTGACGCTCTATCGACAGGGCGATGTGAATTACGTCCTCAACGCCGAGCCGGACAGCTTCGCCGCCGCTTTCGCGCGCGCGCATGGGCCTTGCGCCTGCGCCATGGGCTTTCGCGTCACGGATGCGCGCTTCGCTTTCGAGCGCGCGCTCGCCTTGGGCGCGAGCGCGGCGGAAACCAAGATCGGGCCTATGGAATTGAAGATTCCGGCGCTCGTCGGAGTCGGCGGCGCGCTCGTCTATCTCGTCGATCGCTATGGCGAGCGCGGCTCGATCTGGGATGTCGATTTTCGCTGGACCGGCGCATGCGATCCGCGCCCAGAAGGCGTCGGCCTCACCGTGATCGATCACCTCACGCATAATGTCTATCGCGGCCATATGGACGAATGGGCGGAGTGGTACGAGCGCTTCTTTTCCTTCCGGCAGATTCGTTATTTCGACATAGAGGGAAAGCTCACCGGCCTGCATTCGCGCGCGATGACGAGCCCATGCGGGAAGATACGAATTCCGATCAACGAGAGCGTCGACGACAAGAGTCAGATCGAGGAATATCTCGTCGCTTATCGGGGAGAAGGCATTCAGCATGTCGCCTGTGCTTGCGACGATATTTATCGCACGGTCTCGGCCTTGCGGGCGCGGGGTCTGCAATTCATGCCGGCGCCGCCGGAGTCTTATTACGCGCGCGTCGAGGAGCGGCTTCCAGGGCATGGCGAGAAGCTCGAGCGCTTGCGCGAGCTCGGAATATTGATCGACGGCGAGGGCCACAAGCTGCTGTTGCAGATTTTTTCCAAGACGGTGATCGGGCCGATCTTCTTCGAGTTCATCGAGCGCAAGGGCGACGAGGGATTCGGCGAAGGCAATTTCCGCGCTTTGTTTCAGTCGATCGAGGACGATCAGGTGAAGCGCGGCGTGCTGCGCGCGGGAGCGTGAGCCATGACTCTCCGCTATATGTCCGGCTTCGGCAATGAATTCGCCAGCGAGGCGCTGCCCGGCGCTCTGCCCGTCGGGCAGAATTCGCCGCAGCATTGCCCTTACAAGCTCTATGCGGAGCAATTGTCGGGCTCGCCCTTCACCGCGCCGCGCGGCGCCAATGCGCGCAGCTGGCTCTATCGCATTCGCCCGTCCGTGCGTCACGTCGGGCGGTTCGAGCGGCTCGATCTTCCCTTGTGGAAAAGCGCGCCGGCGCGCGACGAGCATGATCTGCCGTTCGGCCGCTATCGCTGGGGCCCGCCGCCCATGCCCTATGGCGCGCTCACTTTTCTCGCCGGCCTGCGCGTGATGACGACCGCGGGCGACGTCGACGCGCAGAGTGGCATGGCGGCGGGGCTCTATTTCGTCACGCGCTCCATGACCGACGATTATTTCTATGACGCGGACGGCGAATTGCTGCTCGTCCCGCAAGAGGGCGCGCTGCGCTTCGTCACGGAATTCGGCGCGATGGAGGTCGCCCCCGGCGAGATCGGCGTCATTCCGCGCGGCGTGAAATTCAAGGCGGAGCTCGTACAGGGGCAGGCGCGCGGCTATCTCTGCGAGAATTACGGCGCGCCTTTCACTCTGCCGAACCGCGGGCCCATCGGCGCCAATTGTCTCGCCAACGCCCGCGATTTCGAGACGCCGGTCGCCGCTTTCGAGGATGCGGAGCGGCCGTGCCGGCTCACGGTGAAATGGGGCGGCAAATTCTTCATCTGCGGGCTCGATCACTCGCCGCTCGACGTCGTCGCCTGGCACGGCAATTACGCGCCCTACAAATATGATCTCGCGCGCTTCGCGCCGGTGGGCGCGCTGCTCTTCGATCATCCCGATCCGTCGATCTTCTGCGTGCTGACGGCGCCCTCGGAGCGGGAGGGGACGGCCAATATCGATTTTCTGATTTTTCCCGAGCGCTGGCTCGTCGCCGAGCACACCTTCCGGCCGCCCTGGTTCCACATGAATGTGATGAGCGAATTCATGGGGCTCATCTACGGGCGCTATGACGCCAAGCCGGAGGGCTTTCTCCCCGGCGGCGTCTCGCTGCACAATAGCATGCTGCCGCATGGGCCGGACGCGCAGAGCTTCGAGCAGGCGACGGCCGAAGCGCTGACGCCGCAAAAGCTCGAGGGGACGCTCGCCTTCATGCTGGAGACGCGGTTGCCGCAGCATCCGACGCGCTATGCCGCGACGCTCGAGACATTGCAAAAGGACTATGCCGATTGCTGGGCCGGGCTCGGCCGTCGCTTCGACGGCGCGCCCTGAGCGTTTCCAGCCGAAGTGGACGCCGGTTCGGCGTTGGAAACGCGTCGATACAAAAGCCTGGAGTCTTTCCCTGTTTCAATGAAACACGGAAAGAAAGGAGAGGACATGAAGCTCGCTTCTTTGAAGCAGGGACGTGACGGACGGCTCGTCGTCGTCTCGCGGGATTTGACGCGCGCGACCGAGGCGGCGGAAATCGCGCCGACTCTGCAGGCGGCGCTGGATGATTGGCCGCGCGCGGCGCCGCGTCTCGCCGCGCTCGCCGAGCGGCTGGAGGCGGGGGGGCTGCCGTCCTTTCGCTTTCGCGAGAATGATTGCGCCGCGCCGCTGCCGCGCGCCTTTCAATGGGCCGACGGCTCGGCCTATGTGAATCACGTCGCGCTGGTTCGAAAAGCGCGGGGCGCCGAGATGCCGGCCGCCTTCTGGAGCGATCCGCTGATCTATCAGGGCGGCTCGGACGGATTTTTGGGCCCGCGCGATCCCATCCCCTTCATCGACGAGAAATTCGGCCTCGATCTCGAGGCGGAGGTCGCCGTCGTCACCGACGACGTTCCCGCTCGCGTCGGGGCCGAGGCCGCGCGCGAGCGCATCGCCCTCGTCATGCTGGTCAATGACGTGACCTTGCGCGGCCTCACTGCGAGCGAGCTCGCCAAGGGTTTCGGCTTTTTTCAATCGAAGCCCGCCTCGGCCTTTTCACCCGTCGCGGTAACGCCGGACGAGCTCGGCGCCGCCTTCGACGGCGCGACGCTCGCTTTGCCGCTGCTCTCCTTCGTCAATGACGCGCCGCTCGGCCGGCCCGACGCCGGCGTCGACATGACCTTCGATTTCGGCCGCCTCATCGCCCATGCCGCGCGCACCCGCGCGCTGGCGGCGGGCTCGATCATCGGCTCCGGCACTGTGTCGAATCGCGCAGCGGATGGCGGGCCCGGCCGGCCGATCGCCGAGGGTGGGCTCGGTTATTCCTGTCTCGCCGAGCAGCGCGTCGTGGAGAGTCTCGTCGGCGGCGCGGCGCGGACGCAATTTTTGAAGCCGGGAGACCGCATTCGGATCGAAATGCGCGATGCGCAGGGCCATTCGATCTTCGGCGCGATCGAGCAGGAGGTGGTCGCGAGCTGAGCGCCGGAGCAATTTGCGGGACATATCGGGAGCGGCCGGGCCAAGGGCGGCGCTCCCCCGGGGGAGAGGGAGCGCCGCGCAGTGGCGGCCGACAAGAGGAGCGAGGCGGCATGAACCCGTCGAGGTCCGCTCGGCGCTCGCTCACTAGGCGCAGTCATCGGAGGGAGGTCCGATCTCCACCTTGCAAGTCGGTCGACAGATTCCGCGAGCCTCACCGGCTCTGAACCGCATTTCCGTCGCCATGACCCGCCTCGTATCGGGGGGAGATTCCACGCCTCGGGGAAAGGCGCGTCGAGGATGAGACATGGGGTGACGCAACTGCGGGGTCCGCCATCTGAGACGGCGAGCGCTCGCGGAAGTCCGCTGGAATCGTCGCTTCTCTCGGGAGAAGAGGGCGACGATTCGTGCTTCTTGTTCCTGTGGCCTATGCGACGCCCGCGCGAGAGAACGCAGAACGAAGCGAGGAAGCTGCTTTAGGAAACAAGCCGGGCGCATTGCGCCCGGGAGGGCCGCATCGACGTATCAGACGAAGGAGGGCGGCGCTCTCGAGCGGAGATTGTCCGGGCTCTCATCGAGATCCCGACCGAGGCGAGAGGCGAAATCGAAACGCGTGGAAATCTCGAAACGATAAATAATATGCGTAATGACCGCCGGGAGGGTCGGCGGCGCGCTGGAGACACATGCGTCGCAGCAGACGACGAAGGGCGTCTTGGGCACGCTATGGGCCTTTTGGAAATCCTGGCAGAAGGCGGCGCGATCCTCGAAGACGCTGACGCCCGCCCCGCCGTGGCCGCGATGCGACGCGAAGCCCAGCGCGCCGACGATGATCGTCAGCGTATAGAGCCCCAGCGCCAGTCGCCGGAAGAAGATCGAGCGTAATCTATCGGCCATGGTGAGCGAGACTTGCACTCATCGTAGCGAGAGTCAAGAAGCGCCGCGCGCACTGGCGGCGCTTCACCAGCCGAACCCGCGCAGCTCGAAAGAGCGCGCGATCGAGAGGCCGGCGGTGAATTGATTGCGCGAGCCGATATCATTGGGGATCGGGCTCGAGCCGACGCTGCCCGTCAGCCGCTGCAGGCCGCCGTAAATGGTGGCGTTGGTGTCCTTGGTGAAGTCGTAGCGGAAGGTGGCGAGGCCGCCGGCCGCCGTGAAACCGCCATTGGCCTCATAGGGCTCGATGCGCCCATTGACCAGAGCCTCGAATGGCGACACGGAGAAATAGGCGTTGGCGTATCGATTGTCGCCGAGGCTGAGGCGCGGTCCGAAGGACAAGGTCGCGCGGCCGTCGCCGCCATAGACATCCGCCCCCAGCGAGGCGACGAAGCCCTTGTGACCGTCTATGCCCTGCCGCAGCTCCGCGCGCGTGCGGAAATGCTCGCCCTGATATTCGGCGAAGCCGCCGATCTCATGAGTGAGCTCGACGGTGTGCAGGCCGTAGAGACCGTCGCGCTGGCCGCGCTTGAACACGAAATTGGCCACCGGGCCGGCGCGAAAGCCGTTGGAGTCGATGAGCGCGAAACCGAATCCGTCGTCCGGCGCCGAGAACAGCTCGGCCTCGCCGATGCGCCGGAAGCTGATCGACGGAAACGGGTAGGGACGCAGCGTGCCCGAGCCCGGAAAGCTCGGGGTGAGCGCGCCGATGGCGCGAATCGTCACGATCCAACCCTCTTCCGCGGCGGCGAAAGTAGGGAGGGGAGCCGGCGTCGGCGCATCTTCCGCGCGTGCCGACGGCGCTGCGACGGCAAGGCCGGCGCAGGCGAAAAAGCCGATCATCGCGGCGCGGGCGAGAGGCATGGGCGGACCCTCGTTGCAGCGTAACCAATTCGTCATCATTATCAGCCGGCGGACATAGGCGCCAAGTCCGTGGGGGCGCGGCCTTTTTTTCGCCGCGATGCGTCCACTCCCGGAGGCGGGCGCGAGGGGAGCGAAACGATGGAGAAGGACAGGCTCGCGGCTTTCAGCGACGGCGTCGTCGCGATCATCGTGACCATAATGGTGCTCGAGCTGAAAGCGCCGCACAGCGCGCAATGGTCGGCGCTCGCGCCTCTCGCTGCGACTTTCGCCAGCTATGCGCTGAGCTTCGTCTATGTCGCCATCTATTGGAACAATCATCATCATCTGCTCTACGCCGTCTCGCGGGTGGACGGGACCGTGCTGTGGGCGAACATGCATCTCTTGTTCTGGCTGTCGCTCATTCCCTTCGCCACCGCCTGGATGGCCGACAATGATTTCGCCAGCGCGCCGACGATTCTCTACGGCGCCGCGCTGCTCATGCCGGCGATCGCATATAATCTGCTGACCGCGGCGATTTTGCGGGCGGACGGCCCGGCTTCGACGCTCGCCGGCGCGGTCGGCCGCGATGTGAAGGGCAGGGCGTCGATCGCGGTCTATCTCTGCGCCATAGCGGCGGGCTATTTCGTCTCGCCGCTGCTGGCGCTCGGACTCTATGTGGCGGTCGCGATCATGTGGTTCGCGCCCGATCCGCGCATAGAGAAAATCGTCGCCGGCGCGCCGGATCAGCGATAAATCCAGGCGTTGCGGGAAAGAACGCCCTCCCCGCCCATGAGTCGCACGCCGATGTCGCGCAGCGCGGCCATCGGCCCGGCGTAATGGCAATTGGCGCCCTGACGCCGCGAGGCGCGCTGAATGCGAATCGCCCGCTCGACGCGCGTGGACTGATAGGCGTCGAGCGCCGTTTCGATCTCCGCGCGTCCGTCCGCGAAGGCGCGGCCGAGGGCGGCGGCGTCCTCGATCGCCTGCGCCGCGCCCTGGGCGAGAAAGGGAACCATGGGATGCGCCGCGTCGCCGAGCAGCGCCACGCGGCCGCGGCCCCAGCGCGTGAGCTCCGGCCGGGCGTAGAGCGGCCAGCGTCGCCACTCGCCGCCGGCCTCGAGCAGGCCGCGCAGATCGCGGCTCCAGCGCGCGAACCCCATGGCGCGAACGAGCTCCTCGCCGGTGCGGATATCGGCGGCAGGGCCGCGATCCGCGCGATCCTCGAGAATGGCGACGGCGCTGACGATTCTAGCGTCGCGCAGCGGATAATGGACGATATGGCCGCCCGGCCCGAGCCAGATGTGAGTCTCCCGCTCGCGCAGAGCGGCGGGCGCGGCGTCGATCGGGATCAGCGTCCGCCAGGCCGTGAGCCCCACGGGGCGGGGCGCGTCCGCCGCCACCAGACCGAGCGCATCGCGAATCGTCGAGCGCAGCCCGTCGGCGCCGATCAGCGCCGCGGCCTCCACAGTCTCGTCGCCCACAGTCAGCCGCACGCCGCCCGCGTCCTGCGCAAAGCCGTCGCAGCGCGCGGCGGCGCGCGTCTCGACGCCGAGGCGTAGCGCCTCGTCGAGCAGCGCCTTCTGTAGATCGGCGCGATGGAAGACGCGGAAGGGCGCGCCCCAGCGGTCGCGCGCCTCGGCGAGTGGCAGGCGCGCCAGAACGGCGCCATCGGCGGCGCGCCTTATATTCAGGGCGCGAGGCTCGACCGCGACGGCGTCGAGCGCGGCCCGCATGCCGAAATCCTGCAGGATGCGGCCGGCGTTGGGCGAAATCTGCAGGCCGGCGCCGACCTCCTCGATTCGCTCGGCGCGCTCCAGAACGAGCGTCCGCTTGCCGGCGCGCGCCAGCGCGATCGACGCGGCGAGCCCGCCTATGCCGGCGCCGACGACGACGAAGGGGGCGCCCATTCGCGCGGCGTCAGGCGGTCGGATCGAGGACGGTCTCGGAATGATAGACGCATTCGGCCGGATCGGCCGCGCCATGGCCGAGGCTCGCGTCGAAGACATAATGCGTCGAGCAATAGGGGCAGACCGCCTCGTCCGCCGCGCCCATGTCGATGAAGACATGCGGATGGTCGAAGGGCGGCAACGCGCCGATGCACATGAATTCCTTGGAGCCGACCTTGATCTTGGCGACGCCCGGCTGATTGTGGAAATGCGGAGTGGAGTCGTGCGACATAGCGGGAAGTCCCCTAAGCGGTCGGTTGGCTGGGCGAAGCTATATTGGAGCCGCGCGGTTTTGGGTAGGGGGAGGAAGGTCGCGGGGAGGGGGCCGGGCGAACGAGCGTCGAGCACGCCGCAAAACTCGGTCACGCGCCTGCTATTCGTAGTCGACTTTGAACTCCGGAATTGCTCTATGCATGTATTGATCGAAAAGCGGCACCGTAAATTCTGTGTCGCCATGCGATGGCGAGTAGATCATCCCCTTTTTTATCAATGCGCTTCGGGTCGGCGCGACGGACTGTACTTTCACGCCGAGCATGTCTGCGATCTCGCCCGAGCGTTGCTTGCCAGCTCCGAGCTCGGCAAGCGCTTTCATATATCTCTTTTCCGACGGGTTGCATCTCTCCAGCCGCATTTGGAAAAAGCTCTTGTCGAGCTCGTCGATGGCGGGAACATCGGCGGCTCTCGCTGTCTCCGCGTCGATCTGCTCTGTGTCCGACAGGTTCCAAGCCGTATATGCCCATTGCTGTAGAAAATACGGGTATCTCTCGGTTACTTTCAGAATATGAGCGATAGCCTCGTCGGTGAACGAGGCTCCTTCGGCTTTTGCGGGAACTTGGAGGGCGTTGATGGCGTCCTGACTTTTCAGAGCGCCTATGTCGGGAAACCGAAACAGCCGTTCGGAATAGGATTTCGAGTTTCCCGCGAGCGCCCTGATCTGGGGGAGCCCGGCTCCGATCATCACGATCGGCAGGCTCTTTTGATTCGTCTTATGGATAGACATAATCAACGCGCTGAATTCGTCTTCAGATAGGTACTGCAATTCGTCGATGATCAGAGCGATCGGCGTCGACGCTGCTTTCGCCGCCTCGCCGACCATTGCGATCAATTCAGGCAGGTCCGCTTCGATGTTGCCGCTATCGGCGACGCCCTTTTCCGGCTCGATGCTGAGACCGAAGTCGACGTCGTTTATCGTGACTTTCAATCCGTTCAAGAAGCCCTTCAGGCCGCGCAGGCTACGGCGCGCCATTTCTTGCGCGCTCTCCACCTTGCTCAACGAATAGAGAATAGATCGTAATTTCGGTGCGAGCAGCTCGGGAAGGCTCTTGCCTTCGTGGGCTTCTATGAAAGCCGACTTGCAGCCTATATCGGAGGCGATTTCTTCGATTCTGTTCAACAGAACTGTTTTGCCAACGCCCCGTAGCCCGACCATTATCAAGCTTTGTGCCGGACGTCCGGCCGCGATGCGCTTGATCGCGTTGGTGGCGTCCTCGATGAGCGATGATCGCCCGGCCAATTCTGGCGGCGGGGTTCCAGCGCCGGGCGCATATGGATTGCGCACAATGTCCAATTCGAGCGACCTTAGCTATTTATAGCGAAAAAATCATATACTCGGATAACTTTGATATCAAGCAGCGCTGGAGGCTCGCTGTGACGCGCTAGATGCGCCATTACGGCAAAGGTCGAGGAACGACCCGTTCCTCACCCCCGCACGCGCACATATTCCCCCGGCGCGTCGCAGAGCGGCTTCAGTTTCCCGCCGCCGGGGATGCGCGCCGGCACGCGCTTCGGAGCCTGGGCGGTGAGCCAGGCGAGCCAGTCGCCCCACCAGGAGCCCTTGGTCTCATGGGCGGTCTTGGCCCAATCCTCATAGACGCCGACCGGCGGGCCGCCGGTCCAATATTGATATTTGGTCTTGGCCGGCGGATTGACGACGCCGGCTATATGGCCCGCTCCGGCGAGCACATAGCGCACCTCGCCGCCGAAATATTTCGCGCCGGTGAAGACGGAGCGCGCCGGCGCGATGTGATCTTCCTTCGCCGCCAGCTCATAGATCGGAATCTTCACCTTGCGCAGATTGAGCGTGACGCCGTCGATCACCATGCGGCCCTGCGACAGCGCATTCTCTATGTAGCAATAGCGCAGATAGAAGAGATGATTGGCGCGCGGGATGCGCGTGCAATCCGAGTTCCAGGTGAGGAGATCGAAAGCCGCAGGCTCGACGCCCTTCATGTAGTTGTTGACGAAATAGGTCCAGAATAATTCGTTCGGACGCAGAAGATTGAAGGTCGTCGCCATTTTGACGCCTTCGAGATAGCCGGTGCGCGACATGGCTTCGTCGAGCGCGGCGAGGCGCGCCTCGTCGATGAACACCTGCATGTCGCCGGCGTCGGTGAAATCCACCTGCGTCGCCAGAAAGGTCACGCTGTCGATGCGGTCGTCGCCCTTCTCGGCCATATAGGCGAGCGTGGCGGCGAGCATCGTGCCGCCGACGCAATAGCCGGCCGCGGCGACCTTCTCCGCGCCGGTCGCTTTCTGCACGGCGTCCAGCGCGGCGAGCACGCCCTCCTTCATATAGGCGTCGAAGCCCTTCTCGGCCTGGCTCTCGTCCGGATTGACCCAGGATATGACGAAGACGGTGAGGCCCTGCGCCGTCGCCCAGCGCACGAAGCTCTTCTCGCGATTGAGATCGAGCACGTAGAATTTATTGATCCAGGGCGGCACGATCAACAGCGGGCGCTCATAGACCGTCTCGGTCGACGGCGCATATTGGATGAGCTCCATCACCTGCGTGCGATAGACCACCTTGCCGGGCGTCGTGGCCATGTCGACGCCGAGCTCGAATTTGCTCTCGTCGCTCTGGCGCAGCTTCAACATGCCATGGCCGGCGGAAAGATCCTCGGTCAGCATTTTCATGCCGCGCACGAGATTTTCGCCGCGCGCGTCCAGCGTGGCGCGGAGCAGCTCGGGATTGGTGGCGACGAAATTGGAGGGCGACAGCGCGCTGGCGATGAGCCGCGTATAGAAGCCGGCCTTGGCCTTCACCTGCGGGTCGAGCCCTTCCGTGCTCTCCACCGTCTCGCCGGCCCAGCGCGAGGTCAGCGCATAGGATTGGCGCAGCCAGTCGAAGAAGGGATTGTCACGCCATTCCGGCGCGGCGAAGCGCTTGTCGTTCGGGTCCGGCGGGACGATCGGCGGCGCATCCTCGCCGGAGAAGCGGCGCAGCGTCTGGCTCCAAATGTCGGTGAGGCCGGAGATGAGCGTCGCCTGGGCGGCGTAGGCCTGCTCGGGCTTGGCTATCCAGCGCTCGGCGACGACGCCGAGCGTCTTGGCGGCGTCGGCGACATTGCTGGCGAGCTCGCTGCGTGTGTCGCCCGGCTCCATGCCGCCGATCGCCGCGGCGAGCGCCTTGCGTCCTTGATCCACCAGTCGCGCCAGATTTTCGGCGAAAATCTCTATGTCATGGCCGTTCGGCGCGGCCGGCGCGGGGGCCGGCCGCCTCGGCCGCGGGGCGGGCTCCGCAGGCTCGGGCTCCGGCTCCTGCGCATGGCGCAGCAGGCGGCCGACGAGCAGACGGCGCTGCTCCTCGGTCAATTCTTCCACGGCGCTCGTCAGCAGCGCGGCTGCGGCGTCGAGCGCGTCGCGACGCAACGCGTCGCCCGTCGCCTCCGCGGGATGCGGAGCCGGCGCGGCTTTCGCCGGGACGGGCTTTTGCGGCTTCTTCTTCGTCGCGGCTTTCGCCGCTCGCGATTCGACGACGGGGCTCGCGATCTTTTTCGCTGCGCCATTGCTCTGGGGCGCGAGCTTCACGCTCCGCTCGCCGGCCGCGGCGGCGGGCCCCTTCGGCGCCTCGGCTGGGGGCTCGGCCGCCGCGCGAAGCGGGGGCCGCCGTTTGGCTCCGGCAGGCGAACGGCGTTGTGCGGTCATGGGCTGTCCTGTCCTCGGCGGCTCCCCGGCCGCCGGCCTCGTCGCTTCCTTAGAGCATATCCCGCGAAGGTTCGGAAACCGTCTCCCCCGGAGAAAAGCGCTTCCTCCAATACTTAAGCGCGGCGATGCGTCGCGGAAGGGCGGAAGCCCCCTTATCAAAGCCTCATTGTCGCTCTATGACGAAAGCCAGCTGTCTGGAGAAGCCGATGATCTCGCGTTTCGCGATCTGCCTGACCCTGTTCGCCGTCGCCATGGGCGGCGCGCGCGCGCAGGAGGCCGGGTCGGAGACGGTGGGCCAATCGATCGGCAAATTCTTCGAGGGCGTCGACATGCGCCGTCCGCCGCCGCCGCCGGCCGATTTCGTCGAGCGCTCGCGCAATGGCGCGACGGGCTACACGCCCTTCGCCGCGCCGACGCCGGCGGCCGACGTCAAGAAGGACGCCAAGAAGAGCGCCGCCCGCGCCGCCTCGCTCGAGAAGGAGCTCGCCGCCGCGGCCGCCGCCAATCGCGCCCGCGCCGCCCGCGTCAAAATTCCCGACGCGCCGAAAGAAAGGCGCGCCGAGACGAAACGGCCCTAGCTCTTTCGAAAGGGTTTCGCGTCACAATCGTCCGCCGCGCCTCGAAAAAGGGGCAGGCGGAGCTTTCAACGGATATCGGCGATGTCGGACTTCTATCGCATCAAGCGGCTTCCCCCTTATGTTTTCGAGCAGGTCAATCGGCTCAAGGCCAAGGCGCGCGCCGGCGGCGCCGACATTATCGATCTCGGCATGGGCAATCCGGACCTGCCCGCGCCGCGCCATGTGATCGAGAAGCTCGTCGAGACGGCCGGCCGTCCGCGCACCGATCGCTATTCGGCCTCCAAGGGCATAGCCGGGCTGCGCCGCGCTCAGGCCGGCTATTACGAGCGCCGCTTCGGCGTGAAGCTCGATCCCGAGACGCAAGTGGTGGCGACGCTGGGCTCCAAGGAGGGCTTCGCCAATATGGCGCAGGCGATCACCGCGCCCGGCGATGTGATCCTCGCGCCCAATCCCTCTTACCCCATCCACGCCTTCGGCTTTCTGATGGCGGGCGGCGTCATCCGCTCCGTGCCGGCCGATCCGACGCCGCAGCTCTTCCATGCGCTGGAAAAGGCCGTCGCGCATTCGATTCCGAAGCCCATCGCCATCGTCGTCTGCTATCCGGCCAATCCGACGGCGACGGTCGCCTCGCTCGATTTCTACAAGGATCTCGTCGCCTTCGCGAAGCGGCACGATATTTTCGTGCTCTCCGACATCGCCTATGCCGAGGTCTATTTCGACGATAATCCGCCGCCGTCCATCCTTCAGGTCAATGGCGCGATCGACATAGCGGTCGAGTTCTCCTCGCTGTCGAAGACCTTCTCCATGGCCGGCTGGCGCATCGGCTTCGCCGTCGGCAATGAGCGGCTCTGCGCGGCGCTGGCGCGGGTGAAGAGCTATCTCGACTATGGCGCCTTCACGCCGATCCAAGTGGCGGCGACCGCGGCGCTGAACGGCCCGGACGATTGCATCAAGGAGATGCGCGCCATCTATAAGAAGCGCCGCGACGTGATGGTGGAGAGCTTCGCGCAGGCGGGCTGGACGATTCCGGCGCCCGATGCGTCCATGTTCGTCTGGGCGCCGATCCCGGAGCGCTTTTCCGGCATGACCAGCCTCGAATTTTCGAAGCTCCTCATCGAGAAAGCGGATGTGGCGGTGGCGCCGGGCGTCGGCTTCGGCGAGCATGGCGAGGGATATCTTCGTCTCGCGCTCGTCGAGAACGAGCAGCGCATCCGCCAGGCGGCGCGCAATCTGCGCCGCTTCTTCGAGGGCGCGGAGACGACGCTGCACAATGTCGTGCCGCTGCAAGCGCGCGGCTGACGCGCGAAGCCGCGCATCCGCAGTAGAAGAGGGGAAGGCGTCCATGCGTTTCATTCTGGTTCTGGCCGCAGCCGCCTTCCTCCTCATTCCGCGCGAGACATTCGCGCAGGACAAGCAGATCGAGCGCGGACGCGCCATCGCCAACGCCAATTGCAGCCGCTGCCACGCGATCGGCGCGCGCGGCAAGAGCCCGAATCCGGCCTCGCCGCCCTTCCGCACGCTTGCGAAAAAATATCCGCTCGACAATCTCGAGGAGGCGCTGGCCGAGGGCATAGTCGTCGGCCATGGCGGGCTCGACATGCCGCGCTTCGAATTCTCGCCCGGCCAGATCGAGGCGCTGCTCGCTTATCTCACTTCGATCCAGCGCAAGTGACCTCTCGAGCGCATCGCATGATTTCTTAATCCGTCCTGTGTAATTTCGTCGCATGGAGGATCGAGCGCAGGTGGCGGCCATGCGCTCGGAGGCATGACGCCGTTCCGCCATTCCGGCGTCGATCCGGCTGTTCCGGTCGCGGATAATTCCGCGGACCGACACCTTCGCTCCCCCTCGAAACTTTTCCCGCCGCCAGGACTGGAATGTCTCCGAGCGGCTTCCTCTCGGAGGCACTGTCGATGCGCCTTTCCATTGCTCGCGCCGCGAGCCTGCTCGCCGCTGTCGCATTCATCGCTTTCCTGGCGACCGCCGGGGCTGGACGCTATATTCTCGACGAGCTGCGCATCGGCGGACACGTCTATCAGAAGATCGCCGCCGGCAAGGATTTCGTCGCGGACGCGCTGCCGCCTCCGCTCTCCCTCTTGGAAGCCTATCTCGACGTCGAACTCGCCGCTTCCTACAGGATCGACGCGCGCGAGGCGAAAACGCGCCTCGCTTCATTGCGCAAGCAATATGAGGAGCGTCGCGCCTTCTGGTCCAAGTCGACGCTGTTGCCCGCCGAGCTGACGACGCTCGTCAAAGGGCCGGCGGCAGAGGCGGCCGACGCTTTTTGGCGTGAGATCGATGCGTTTCTTCCGGCGCTCGAGCGCGGCGACGGCGCCGGCGTGACCGCCTCCATGGGTCGTCTCGATGCGAGCTTCGTCGCGCATCGCGCAGTCGAGACGCGCCAAACCGATTTGGCGAATGCTTTTGCGTTGTCGGCGGAGAAGGACGCCACTCTGCTCGGCGATCGCTCCGACGTCGCGAGCCTCGCGGCGACGATCGCTATTTTGTGCCTTCTCGCGGGCGCGGGCCTGATCGCGCATCGCCATGTCGTGAGGCCGATCGTCACGCTCGCGGATTACACGTCCAAGCTCGCGCGCGGCCAGATATTGGACAAGCCGCCCGTGATGAACCGCAGCGACGAGATCGGCGAGATGCGCGACGCCGTCGCCATATTCCGCGACAAGCTCGAGGAGGTCCGCCTCGCCGAGACGCGCGCCGCCGAGCAGAACGCCGCCGCCGCCAGCAAGCTGGAGGAGAAAGCCGCCGGCGCGAAATGGTATATAGAGAACCGCGATTTCTTCTTCTCCGAATATACCGCCGCCATGGAGCGTCTGGCCGAGGGCGATCTCGAGGTGCGGCTCGAGAAGGAGTTCATCAAGGATTACGAGAAGCTCCGCGCGCGCTTCAACACCGCCGTGGAGCGCATGCAGCACACTCTGCGCGGAATTGTGGCGACCAGCGGCGCGATCGGCTCCAGCACGCGCGAGATCGCCCGCGCGTCCGAGGATCTCTCGCAGCGCAATGAGCAGCAGGCGGCGACGCTGGCCGAGACGGCCGCGGCGGTCGACCAGATCACCGGCACGGTGCGCAAGGCGGCGGAGAGCGCCGTCGAGGCGCGCGAGATCGTCGGCGACGCCAAGACGGACGCCGTCAAGGGCGAGAAGATCGTCGGCGAGGCGATCGATGCGATGAGCGGCATAGAGAAATCTTCCGAGCAGATCGGCCAGATCATCGGCGTCATCGACGAGATCGCCTTTCAGACAAATCTTCTGGCGCTCAACGCGGGCGTCGAGGCGGCGCGCGCGGGCGAGGCCGGCCGCGGCTTCGCCGTGGTGGCGACGGAGGTGCGCTCGCTCGCCCAGCGCTCGGCCGAGGCGGCCAAGGAGATCAAGGATCTGATCGCCGTCTCCAACGCCCGCGTGCAGGATGGCGTCGGGCTCGTCGCCGAGACGGGCGCTTCGCTCCATCGCATCGTCGAGCAGGTCAATCGCATCGACGTCGTCGTCACCGGCATAGCGGCGAGCGCCGCGGCGCAATCGACGAGCCTGCGCGAGGTCAACACCGCCGTGCAGGAGATCGATCAGGTCACGCAGAAGAATGCGGCCATGTCCGAGGAAACGAATGCGGCGAGCCGTTCGCTCGCCGAGGATAGCGCCGAGCTGGTGCAGCTCGTCGCGCGTTTCAAGATCGGCGAGATCGAGACCCGCGCGCCCTCCGCGGCGCGGCCGATGCTGAAGCGGACCGCGACGTCGCGGTCCAGCGCGGCCGTGCGCAAGCCGGAGCCGGCGCAAGACGAGGATTGGACCGAGTTCTAATGGATTTGCCCTCTCCCGCTCTGCGGGAGAGGGGACGGCTCACTTGCCCGCGAGCTGCGGAAGATTTGCGAAAAAGTCGAGCGCTTCCGGATTGGACAGCGCGCCGACATTCTTCACCGGGCGCCCATGCACGATCTCCTTCACCGCGAGCTCCACGAGCTTGCCGGAGCGCGTATGCGGCAAATCCGGCGCTGCGACGATGACCGAGGGCACATGGCGCGGCGAGGCTTTCTCGAACAATTCGCGCTTGATGCGCGCGGCGAGCGCGTCGTCTAGCTCCGCGCCTTCGCGCGTCTTCACGAACAGCACGATGCGCGTCGTGCCTTCCCACTCTTGATCGATGGCGAGAGATTCGAGCACCTCCGGCAGGCGCTCGACGATATTGTAGATATCCGCCGTGCCGATGCGCACGCCCTGCGGATTGAGCGTGGCGTCCGAGCGGCCGTGGATGAGGAAGCCTTCGTGCTCCGTCTGCGTGGCGAAATCGCCATGACGCCAGATTCCCGGATGTTCCGAAAAGTAAGCCTTGCGATATTTCTCGCCGTCGGCGTCGTTCCAGAAATAGATCGGCATGGACGGGAAAGGTTGCGTGCAAACGAGCTCGCCTTCATGGCCGGTGACGCGCTTGCCCTCCTCGTCCCACACCTCTACCGCCATGCCGAGTCCCGCGCATTGAATCTCGCCGCGATAGACCGGGCTCCAGGGATTGCCGCCGACGAAGCAGGAGACGATGTCGGTGCCGCCGCTGATCGAGGCGAGCTGCACGTCTTCCTTGACGTCGCGATAGACGTAATCGAAGCTGTCGGGCAGCAGTGGCGAGCCGGTCGAGGCGATCGTCCGCACGCGGGAGAGGTCGTGGCTCTCGCGCGGCTTCAACCCGGATTTCTCGATCTGCTTCAAATAGCCGGCCGATGTGCCGAAGAAGGTCGCCTTCTCCTTGGCGGCGAAGTCGAGCAATATCGCGCCATCCTCGCCGGCGTTGAAGAAACCGTCGTAGAGCAGCAGCGTGGCCTCGCTGGCGAGGCCGCTCGCCAGCCAGTTCCACATCATCCAGCCGGTGGAGGTGGCGTAGAAGAAGCGGTCGCCGGGCTTTATGTCGCTCTGCAGCCGATGCTCCTTCAAATGCTGCAGCAGCGTGCCGCCGGCGCCATGCACGATGCATTTGGGCGCGCCCGTCGTGCCGGAGGAGAACATGATGTAGAGCGGATGGTCGAAAGGCAGGCGCTCATAGCGCAGCTCCGCGCCTTCATGCGCGGCGATCGCGTCGGACCAGAGCTGTGCATTCGCGAGCCCGTCGAGCGAGGGCGCGGTCTTCGTATAAGGGACCAGCAGGATTTTCTGCACGCTGGGCAGCTTGCCGGCGATCTCGCGCAGATTATCGGCGCGGTCGAGCGTCTTGCCCTTGTAGAAATAGCCGTCGACGGCGATGAGAATGCGCGGCGCGATCTGGCCGAAGCGATCGAGCACGCTTTGCACGCCGAACTCCGGCGCGCAGGAGGACCACACTGCGCCGAGCGATGCGGCCGCCAGCATGCCGATGATCGCCTCCGGCCCATTGTGGATATAGGCGGCGATGCGGTCGCCGGGCTCGACGCCCTGCGCGCGGAAATAGGAAGCGAGCGCGCCGGCTCGGGCGACGATCTCGCCGAAGGAGAGCCGGCGCTCGACCTTGTCCTCGCCCCAGAAGACGATGGCCTCGGAGTCCGCGGGGCGCGGGCGCAGCAGATTTTCGGCGAAGTTCAGCCGCGCGTCCGGGAACCAGCGCGCGCCGGGCATTTTGTCGGCGTCGATGAGAATGCGCTCGCCCTTCTCGCCGAGAACGCCGCAGAAGTCCCAGATCGCGGACCAGAATTGCGGCGAATCCGTAAGACTCCAGTGAAAGAGCCCGTCATAGTCGAAGCTCTCGGCGAAGGGCTTGGTCGCCTCGATGGATTGGGCGAAGCGGGTGAGAATGGCGTTTTTCTGGCGATCGAGATCGGGTTTCCAGATCGGCATCGACTTGTCCTTGGGCGCGGCGTGGAGCGTCCGCCAACTCATAGAGGCTCGCAAATCCGCGCGATAGGGGATCGGCCCGCGTATTTTGTGCCGGGGGCGGGCAAGGCGACAAGCTTTGGTTTCGGGCTCGGCGCCCCTATGTTGGGCGCCGCGGCGGCTCATTCGGCATTTGTTCATATTCGCCGCCGCATTGTCCCCTCGGGCGCGTCCGGTTGGACGCTCTCTGCATCGGAGACGACTCATGAAGAAATTGATTGCGATTCTCACTCTCGGCTGCGCCGTAGCGCTGGCGCCTCTCGCCGCCTCGGCCCATCCGCGCCACTACAAGCACAGCCACCATCACCACCACCACCATCACCATCATCACCATCATCACCATCATCACCGCTGATGATTTCGGGGCTCTCGCCCGAGGCGGGTCTGCGACGCGGACACGTCGGAGGGTGAGGGCTCCGGCATTGCGCGTGGGCGGCGGCGACGACGCGCGCGTCCATTCCGCCGGGCGCTACTTCGCCAGCGCCAATATGCGCGAGGTGAGCTCCTCCTGGTCATAGGGCTTGGCGAGGAAAGGCGCGCCGGAGAGCTGCTCCGGCAATTGCCGCTGCAGATAGCCCGACAGCACGAAGAAGGGGAGCTTCTTCGCCCGCAGCGCGTCGGCCACGCAGGAGCTGCACACGCCGCGCAGATTGGCGTCGAGGATCACGCCGTCTATGTCTTCGTCCTCGATCAGCTTCAGCGCCTCGTCGACCGAGCTCGCCGTTCCGCCGATCTCGTAACCGACCTCCTCGACGACGAAGCAGAGATCGGCTGCGATCGCCGGCTCGTCCTCGACGACGAGAATGCGGATGGGTTCGTTCGCGTTCATCTAATCCTCTCCCTGGGCGGGCTCGATCACATTGTCGAGCGGCGCGCTCACCTTCCAGACGACGCCGGTCGGCGCATAATCGAGCGTCACATGCCCGCCGAGCGCATGCTTGGCCATTTGCAAGATCACCATATGGCCGAAGCCATGGCGCTTTGGCGCGACCACCGGCGGACCGCCGCTCTCGCGCCAGTCCATCTCGAAATGCGGGGCGTCGCCTTTGTCGGTCACGCCGAAGGCGATGCGCACGACGCCGACGTCGTTGGAGAGCGCGCCATATTTGCCGGCGTTGGTCGCGAGCTCGTGCAGCGCCATGCCGATCGCCTGGCTGGCCGCCGGCTTCACCACCGTCGTCGGGCCTTCCATGCGAATGCGCGAGCCGAACAAATCGCGGAAATGGGCGAGCTGCGAGCGCGTCAGCGCATGCAGCTCGACGCCGCGCCATTCGTTCTGCACCAGCAGATCATGGCTGGCGCCGAGCGCCGCTATGCGCTGATCGAAATGCTGCGCGAAGGCCATTGGCGAGTCGCGTCGCGCCGTCTGGCGCGCCACCGCGCGCACCACGGTCAGCAGATTCTTGGCGCGATGGGTGACCTCGCGCAGCAGCAGCTCGACGCGCTCCTGCGCCTGCTTGCGCTCGGTGATGTCCTGGACCGTGCTGCGCAGGCCGACGATCGCGCCGCGCTCGTCGCGCACCGCCTCGCTGCGAATGGTGACATGAATGGCGGCGCCGTCGGCGCGATGGGCCGGGAGGTCGAGCTCGAAACCCTCGCCTGTGCGCAGCGTCTCGCGCGTCGCGGCGTCGAGCCGCTGCCAATCGGCGGGGGCGTAGAGCAGGCCTTTCTGCTCGGCGAAGCTCGGCGGCGGCGCATTGGGATCGAGGCCGAAGATGCGCGCGAGATAGGGCGAGCCGCCGCCGCGATCGTCATGGCGTCCGCTCCAGCGCCAGCTGCCGATGCGGCCGAGCCGCTGCGCCTCGCGCAGCTCCGCCTCTGTGCGGCGCAACGCCAGCTCGCGCACGCGGATCTCCTCGGCGCGCTCGCGCTCCGCCGCATAGGCGCGCGCGTCGGTCATGGCCGAGGCGATCTTGGCGGCGACGCGATCGAGGAAATAGGCGTAGGCCGCGTCGAGCCGCTTGAACGGATTGACGGCGACGATCAGCGCCGCGACGGCGCGATCCTGGCCGAGCAGCACGATGGGAAACAGCACGGCTTCGTCCGGCGCCGCCGGCCAGGGGCCGCAAGGCGGCTCGCCGAAGCGTGCGTCGATCGTGCGAATGGCGACCCGGCCGGGCGTGAGCCGCGCGACCTCGGCGAGACCCCATATGTCGCCGCGGATCGGATCGGGATCGCCGAGCGGAATGCGATGCGGAGCGACGCGTCCGCCCGGCTTGACGCCCGTCGTCGCCATCAGCTCCGCCTCGCCGCGCGTCTCGTCGAAACGATAGATCGCCGAGAAGGGCAGGTCGTAGCCATTGACGGCGAGCACGCTGGCGGCGAGGCGGCAGGCCTCGCCCTCGTCCTCGGCGCGGCTCAGCGCGGCGAGATCGCGCAGCGTGCGCAGCCGGCGCTCGCCGATGACGCGATCGGTGGTCTCCACCACCGGGCAGAAGACCCCGCCGATCGTTCCGTCGTCGTCGGGGGTGGGGCTGTAGGAGAAGGTGAAATAACCCTCGTCGCGGCGGCCGTTGCGCATCATGTGCAGCTGCAGGTCTTCCGAGCGCGTCGGTAGGCCGTCGGTGAGCGCGCCCTGCAGCATGGGGCCGATCACGTCCCAGATTTCCGGCCACACCTCGCGCGCCGGCCGGCCGAGCGCGCGCGGGTGCTTGTCGGCGAGCAGGCCGTGATAGGCGTCATTGTAGAGGAGGCAGAGCTCGTTCCCCCAGAAGATGGCGATGGGGAAGGCGCTGTTGAGGCAGATTTCCAGCGCGACGCGCAGGCGCTTCGGCCAGGTCTGCGGCAGGCCGAGCGGCGATCTCGTCCAATTGGCGGCGGCGATCGCCGCAGCGGTTTCGCTGTCTCCGAAGAAGAACCCTCCGGATCGCCTTTCCGCGACGTCGATCCAGGCTGCGCCGGCTGTCACTTTCGACGACCCACCAGTCGATCAGAGCCAGCCCCCGCGTGTCATATCGAGCCGCCGTTTCGCCTATTCAACCCTGCCGCGGCGAAACGCGCCGCTGGCCCTTCGCTGCCGGCTGGTGTAGCAATCGGCCGCGACCGAGAGGGACCATGAGCGAAGCCGAGGAAAAAAAGGGACTCTTCTCGCGGCTGTTCGGCCGCGGCGGGACGCCCGCCGTCGAGCCCGGCGTCGACCGGCCGAAGAAGCGCTCCTGGTGGGAGCGGCTGACCGGGGGGCTGTCGCGCTCCTCGCAGGCGATCGTCCAGGGCATCGCCGACCTCTTCAACAAGCGCAAGCTCGACGCTCTGACGCTCGAGGAGCTCGAGGACGTTCTGATCCGCGCCGACCTCGGCGTCGCCGCGGCGCAGCGCATCGCAGCCAAAGTGGGCGCCGCGCGTTATGAGAGGACGATCGGCCCGGACGAGGTGCGCGCCATTCTGGCCGAGGAGGTCGAGCGCTCGCTCGAGCCCGTCGCGCGTCCCTTCGAGATCGACGAGACGAAAAAGCCCTTCATCGTGCTCGTCGTCGGCGTCAACGGCTCCGGCAAGACGACGACGATCGCCAAGCTCGCCGCCAAATGGACCGGCGAGGGCAAGAAAGTGATGCTCGCCGCCGGCGACACTTTCCGCGCCGCCGCCGTGGAGCAGCTCCGCATCTGGGGCGAAAGGCTCAACTCGCCCGTATGTTACGCGCCGGAGGGCGCGGACGCCGCCGGCCTCGCCTTCGACGCGATCAAATCGGCGCGCGAGCGCGGCTCCGACATTCTGCTCATGGACACGGCCGGCCGCCTGCAGAACCGCGCCGAGCTGATGGCCGAGCTCGCCAAGATCGTGCGCGTGATGAAAAAGGCCGAGCCGGACTCGCCGCACGCCGTTCTCTTGGTGCTGGATGCGACCGTCGGCCAGAACGCCATCGCCCAGGTCGACGCCTTCGGCAAGACGGCGGGCGTCACCGGCCTCGTCATGACCAAGCTGGACGGCACCGCGCGCGGCGGCATTCTCGTGGCGATCGCCGAAAAATACGGTCTCCCCATCCACTTCATCGGCGTCGGCGAAGGCTCGGACGATCTCGAGCCCTTCACCGCGCGCGATTTCGCCCGCGCAATAGCCGGGCTCGAATCCGACGCCGAAACAGGCGATCAGACGACATGACCGAAGACACAGCCGCAGCGCCGGCCAAGAGGCGCCTTCACCCCGGATTGAAGTTCGCGCTGGAGATGGGGCCGCTGGTCCTGTTCTTCATCGTCAATCAGAAGTTCGGCATCTTCCAGGCGACGGCGGCGCTGATGGTCGCGGTGGTGGCGACGCTCGCCATCTCCTATTCCATCACCCGCCATCTGCCGACCATGCCCATGGTCACGGCGCTGTTCGTGCTCGTCTTCGGCTCGCTGACGTTTTTTTTGCAGGATGAGAATTTCATCAAGCTGAAGGTGACGATCCTCTACGCCCTGTTCGGCTCGGCGCTGCTCGGCGCGCTATGGTTCGACAAGCTGCTTCTGCCCACCGTGTTCGAATCCGCCTTCCGGCTGGACGACGCCGGCTGGCGCAAGCTCACCTGGCGCTGGGCGTTCTTCTTCTTCTTTCTCGCCGTGCTCAATGAATTCGTGCGGCGCAGCGTGGCGACCGACGTCTGGGTGAATTTCAAGGTCTTCGGCATATTGCCGCTGACGCTTCTCTTCGCATTCGCTCAAATCCCGCTGATGATGCGCCACGAGCAGAAGGACGACGGCGCCGAGGCGCCGGACAGCCATTTCTGAGCGCGGAACCTCACGGATTTTCCTCTCTTTCTCGTCCGACGCGTCTTGTGCGATCTCACACAGGCGCCCGCCGGCGGCGACGCTAAATGTCACGGCGTTCGCCGCCGATGCGGCCGTTCCGACGAGAAGGACGCTCGCCATGACCGAATTCGCCCAGCTCTTCGTCGCTCTCCTGGTTGCGATCGTCGTCGGCGCCGCTTTCTCGCTCTTCGATGCGGAGGCGGCCATCGCTTCGGGGCCGGTCGGCGCGGGGGCTGTCCATTCGGTGATCTGCGGCGGCGGCTGGTGCGGCTGAGCGGCGCAGACGCCGAGAATGTCTCGCTGCGCCGGCGCGATCTGTGGTAGTCGAGCCCACGCCACCAAAGCAGCGCAGGCTCATGACCGACCACGGCCCCATCGACGCGCTCAGCCGCCGTCTCATGCTCGGCTCGCTCCTCGGGGCCGTGGCCGCGAAGACGCTCCTTAGACCCGCGCAGGCGCAGGAGGACGGCCTCTATCCGCTCGCCGCCGATGATGGAAAGCCCGTCGCCAATTACAAATTGCCGTCCGAGTTCTCGCCCTCCGACCTGCCGGGAATCGTCTGGCATGGCTCGAAAGAGGCGGATGTCGTTCTGGTCGAGTTTTTCGACTATAATTGTCCCTATTGCCGCAAGGCCGCCGCCGATCTCGACGCTCTCGTGAGCAAGGACAAGAATTTGCGGCTGGGCCTCGCCAATAACGCCGTCCTCGGCCTCGGCTCTTTTCTGACCGCCAGAGTTCAACAGGCGGTCCTGCGCCTCTACGGACCCGAGCGCGCCTATGCGTTTCACAAGCAATTATTCGCGCATCGTGGGTCGAACGACGGAGTCGGCGCCCTCTCCGTCGCGAAGACGATGGGTCTCGACGCCTCTGCGATCGAGGCCTCCGCGAATTCGGACATGATCGGCGGCGTGGTCAAGCGCCATATCCAGCTCGCCGCCGATCTCGGATTCGTCGCCTCGCCATCCTTCGCGCTGAGCTCGGTCGGCATAGTCGGCTATCCCGGCCCCAAATCGATCGCGCGCATGGTTGCCGCCAGCCGCAAATGCGACGCGCCGGCCTGCGGCTGATCCTGTGGCTGATCCCTGGGCGTCTCGACTCGACTTTCGCGGCGATCTCCAGCAGTTTGCGTGCGCCGATCCCGCGTCGCGCGGGAATGACATTCGAGACGACCGCATGACCCTTCGAACCATTTCCATTTCGCTCGCCACCGAAGATATTTCCCGTTCCGTGAAATTCTACGTCGAGGAGCTCGGCTTCGTCTGCCTGCTCAAATTGGAGAGTTTTGCGCGGGTGAGATCGGGGGCGGCGGACATCATGCTGGCGCCGCCCGACGCGCATCAGGCGTGGCAGGGGCCGCATTTCACCGGAGAGATCTATCTCGGCGTCGACAATGTCGACGAATTATGGGAGCGGCTGAAGGATCGCGTCCGCATCGTCTATCCGATCGCGACGATGGACTATGGCGTGCGCGAGTTCGGCCTTCTGGACGACAGCGGCTATCAGCTCTCTCTGGCGCAGCCCGTCGCCGACTGAGCGCGGGAGGATGTCGATGACGCGAATGGAACTGCGCGCGGCGAGGCTGTTGCTCGCTGCGCTCGGCCTCGGCGGCGCGTCGGCGCTGGCCAATGACTCCACGGCGGCGCTGACGACCGGCGGTCTGGTTCTCCTCGCCGACGCCGACATAGAAATGCGTTCCGAGGATCTGTCCATTTCGCGCGAGCGGATCGAGGCGCGCTACCGCTTCTTCAACCGCGCCGCCGTGGACCGGACCGTCACCGTCGCCTTTCCCCTGCCGGAGCTCGACTATCGCGAGTCGAGCGATATCTCCGTGCCGGACGGCGACGCCGACAATTTCCTGAAGTTTCGCACGCTCGTCGAGGGGCGCGAGGTCGTCGCGCAGATCGAGCAGAAGGCCTTTCTCGGCGGGAGGGAGGTCACGCAGCGGCTGCAGGCGCTCGGCGTCCCGCTGCAGCCGCGTTCGAGGGCGGCCGCCGCGGCGCTCGACGCGCTGCCGAAGGAGGTCGAGCGTCTGCTGCTGAAGGAGAAGCTCGTCCGCCCGGATGATTACGACCAGGGCAAGGGCATGGAGCATCATGTCGCGCCCGAATGGAGCCTGAAGACGACCTATTATTGGGAGCAGACTTTTCCAGCCGGCCGCGAAATCGCTGTCGAGCACGCCTATGCGCCGAGCGTCGGCGGCTCCGTGCAGACGGGCGTGGGCGCGAAATCGAGCACGGCCGCCGAGACGAAGGATTATCAGACGCGCTTTTGCCCGGACAAATCCTTCATCGCCGGCGTCGCCGCCCTGACGAAGAAGAATGGCGGCGCGCCGCCGCCGGAGTTCCGCATCGCTTATGTGCTGAAGACCGGCGCCAATTGGGCGGGGCCGATCGGCGATTTCCGCCTCACCGTGGACAAGGGCGACGCGGCCGCTCTGGTGAGCTTCTGCGAGAGCGGCGTCGTGAAGACCGGCCCGACGCGTTTCGAAGTCCACAAGACCGATTTCACGCCGACGCGCGATCTCGACATTCTCATCGTCGACGCGCCGAAGTGAGCGGCGGGCTTCGTATCAGCTCGGCTCCCCCGCGCCGATCTCATAGGACACGAGCCGGCGATCGGCGACGCCGAGCGCCTCCCAGGACGCGCGCCATCGTCGCAGATGGTCGGACTGAAAATGCGCGGTCAGCGCCGCGCGGCTCTCCCATATTTCCGTCACGCGGACGAGGCCCGGCTCCATGACGTCTTCCGCATAGGAATAGGCGAGGCAGCCCGGCTCCGCGCGGCTCGCACGGATCATCGCCTCCATCGCCGGTCGCGCCCGCTCGAGCGAGCCCGGCGGGATGCGAATGGTTCCGACGATCAGAATGCGGCTCTGCGACATGAAACGACCTCTTCCCGCGCTTTTTTCGCGCGACATCGCATTATTGAAACAAATCGTGGACAATGATTATATTCGCAGGTCGGCGCCGCCGGCCGTTGCATGAATTGTCTTTTCCGCTTCGTTTCGGGGCCCTCCCATGAAGCTCGCGTCCTACAATCTCGAAAATCTCTTCCTGCGCGCCCATGCGCTCAATGGCGAGACCTGGTCCGACGGCAAGAAGGCGCTGGAGGCGCAGGCCGAGCTCTCCGCCATTCTCGGCAAGCCCGTCTATACCGGCGCCGACAAGAAGAAGATCATCAAGCTGCTCGGCGAGTTGAAGCTCGACAAATCCGACGACGGCGGCCCTTTCGCGATTTTGCGCCAAAATCGCGGCCATCTCGTCAAGCGCGCCAAGACCGGGATGGAGGTCGTCGCCGGCGGCCGCAACGACTGGATCGGCTGGGTCGAGCTCAAGCGCGAGGAAGTGAACGAGGAGGCGACGCGCAATACCGCGCGCGTCATCATCGATGTCGACGCCGATGTGCTCGGCGTCATCGAGGCGGAGAGCCGGCCGGCGCTGGTGCGATTCAACGACAATGTCATCAAGGGGGAGGGCGGAAAGCCCTACGCCCACGCCATGCTCATCGACGGCAATGACGATCGCGGCATAGACGTCGGCCTCTATTCGCGCACGGGCTATGAGATCGTCGCCATTCACAGCCATGTCGACGACGCGGACAATACCGGCCGCATCTTCAGCCGCGATTGCGCGCATTATGAAATCCGCACGCCCAAGGGCCATACGCTGCATCTCTTGATCAATCACTTCAAGAGCAAGGGCTTCGGCTCGCAGACGACCTCCAACGCCAAGCGCGAGCGGCAGGCGGCGCGGGTGAAGGAGATTTACGACGCGCTGCGCAAGAGCGAGGATTTCGTCGCCGTCATCGGCGATTTCAACGACACGCCGGACAGCGCGCCATTGGCGCCGCTCATCCTCCAGACCGATCTGAAGGATATCAGCGAGCACGCCGCTTTCGACGATGGCGGCAGGCCGGGCACTTTCGCCGCCGGCGCGGCGTCGAACAAGATCGACTATATTCTTCTGTCGCCGGCGCTGTTTGCCGCGGCGAAAGGCGGCGGCGTTTTCCGCAAGGGCGTGTGGGGCGGCAAGAACGGGACGATCTTCCCGCATTATCCGGAGATCACCAAAGCCTCGGAGGCCGCCTCCGACCATGCGGCGATCTTCGCCGAGATCGATTTATGAAAGATCGCAGAGTGCCGCGCTGCGATCGGTTGGCTCGGGCTGTTCTGGCGTTCATCGGGAAAAACAGGAACGATACGACGGGGAAATCTCCGTAGACGCACGGCGAAACGCCATGTCAGCATCGAATGCTCGACGACGTCCTGGTACTGTCGTCGTCCATGGCGGGACGGAAACTCATGCGCTCTCTGTCGCTTCGGGCGGGATTGATCTGGCTCGTCGGCGTCGTTCTACTGCTGACGCTTTTCGTCAATGTCGCGGTTCTGGTTCTGCATGCGGGGCCGCGAATTCGTGCGGAAGACGAGACGACTCTGCGTCTGACGCATGAATTGCTCGCGACGGCGCTCGCCAGCCTCCAGGAGACCGCCGATCCGGCTCCGGCGTTGCGCCGCTTCTATGAGAGCCTCGGCGCGCTGCGCCATGTCGACATCAAGGTTCTCGCCAGCGAGGACGCCGCCTCGCTCGCCAAGCTGACGCCGAAGGCCCACGACGGCGCCGGCGTGCCGGATTGGTTCGTCTCTCTGGTGGATGCGCCGACGCGCGTGTCGATCCTGCGGCTCGGCAACCTGCCGACCGTGCTGATCCGCGGCGTCAGCGATGGACGGGTCGCCATTGTCTCCAATCCGATCGACGAATTGGCGGAGATATGGTCCGATCTGTCCTGGCTCGCCTTCATCAGCCTCGCGGCCACGCTCCTCTTCTTCGCGCTCGTTCTCGGATTGGTTCATGTCTCGCTCGCGCCTTTCGATGACATGCGCCGCGCGCTCACCGATCTCGAGGCGGGAAAGTCCAATGTGCGCGTCGCGCTGCGCGGAGCGAGTGAGTTCCGCGGCATTTCCAGCGCGCTGAATTCGCTCGCCGCGACTCTCGATCAGGTGAAGGCCGAGAACCAGAGCTTGATGAGCGAGCTCTTCCGCGTCCAGGAAAAGGAGCGAAGAGAGATCGCCCGCGATCTTCATGACGAAGCCGGTCCCTGTCTCTTTTCCATTCGCGCGGGCGTGGTCGCGCTGTCCGACATGACGGTCGGCCCTGCGCCCGACCTTGAGCGTCTCCGCCGGATTTGCGCCGAGATGAACGAGGCGAGCGAGGCGATGCAAGCGCTCGTCCGCGGCCTGCTCGGCAGGTTGAAGCCACGCGGTCTCGCGGAATTCGGGCTCGCTACGGCGCTCGACGAGCTCATTGCGTCTTGGCGGGCGAGCCGGCCGGATATTCTCTGCGAGCTCGCGGCGCCGCATGATCTCTCGTCGCTAGAGGAGCCGACTCTCTCCGCCGCCTATCGCGTCGTGCAGGAGGCGATGACCAATGTCTTTCGCCATTCCGACGCGCGCCGCGCGCGGATCGGAATCGAATTCGCCGCGAGCGCCGGCGACGAGGAGCAGGACGGCGCTCCGGTCCTGCAGATCGTCGTAGAGGACGACGGCGTCGGCATGCCCGGTCCGCCTCGATATGGCCGCGGGCTCCTGGGCATGCGTGAGCGCGCGCAAGCGCTTGGCGGGTGGATGACGGTCGAGAGCCGTCCGACCGGCGGCCTGCGAATCTTCGTGTCGTTGCCGGTGCAGGAAGCAGAGGAAGAGGAGATCGACGAAAGAGATCGTTCACCATGACTATAGACGAATGATCGGGATACGAGTTTATGAAAGCGGAGGCTTCGACTCGCTTGTTTAATATTCGTAAACCATAAATAATGCTTCAGATTTACGATTAAAATTCAGGGTTTATTCTTCCGGCGGTCCAGCTAGAGCAAGATGTTCGCGTCGATCCTTACAGCGGCGCGGGGGGCAGTGCGTTCCATGTCCACAAGAGTCTCTTTTCTCGTCGCCATCCTTTTCGCTTCTTCCTTTGGCGCAACCGCCGCGCCGCGCGTCATCACCGGCATAGGCGAGCCCGAGGCTGGCCGCCTCTTTCCCGCCGCCGCGGAGCAGGCGCCCGAGCCGGTTCTCGCCGCCGCCCGGCCGCCGGCCCCAGCCTATGTTCCGCCCCGGCCGGCGCCGCAGCCGCGCGTCCTGGCGGCGCGGGTAGAGCCGCCCGCGGCGCCCGGCGCCTATGGCGGCGGCTTTATCGAGCTGCTCGTCACCGGCCAGACGCCGGAACCGCAGCCGCGCCGGCGCCTCGCCGCTCTCGGCGCCCCGGAGGCGACTGTCCAGCGCCAGATCGATCCCGTCTTCTTCCGCGCCGAGGTCGATTACGAGGGTGCCGAGCGTCCCGGCACGATCGTCATCGATTCGGGGAATAAATTCCTCTATCTCGTGCAGGGCGGCGGGCGGGCGCTGCGCTACGGCATTGGCGTCGGTCGGCCGGGCTTCACCTGGGCGGGCGTCAAGGCGATCTCCCGCAAGGCCGAGTGGCCGGATTGGACGCCGCCCGGCGAAATGCTCGCCCGAAGGCCCGATCTGCCGCGCCACATGGAGGGCGGCCCGGCCAATCCGCTCGGCGCGCGCGCCATGTATCTCGGCTCCTCGCTCTATCGCATCCACGGCACCAACGAGCCCTATACGATCGGCCAGAATGTCTCCTCGGGCTGCATCCGCATGATGAACGACGACGTCGTCGATCTCTACGACCGCGTCCATGTCGGAACGAAAGTGGTGGTTCGTTGACTCTGGCGAGAAGTCGCCCATGGCGGAGCAGGGGGCGCGCGCCTATTTCCCGAGGCGCGCGGACGGTTGCAAAACAGCCGGCTTCGGGCGATAGCTGCCATGCGTTTTCCTCGAAAGGGCCCAATTCTTGCCCAGCCTCATCCGTTTTCTGGTCATTGTCGGCGTGCTCGCAGCGCTCGCCTATGCGGGCATGCTGGCGCTCGTCGCCTATGTCACGCCGCAGCCGCGCGAAATGACGCAGTCGATCGCCCCGCAGCGCCTCAACAAGTGAGACTTCGATGGGCGACGGCAAGCGCCATCCGCTGATCGCCGCCTTTCTCGACATGCTGGCCGCCGAGCGCGGCGCCGCGCGCAACACGCTCGACGCCTATCGCCGCGACCTCGAGGATTATTTCGCTTTTCTCGAGAAGACCGGCGCCGATCCGCTTCGCGTCGAGACCGATGGCCTGCGCGCCTATCTCGCCGCGCTGGAGGCGCGCGGCATGACCGGCGCGACCGCCGCGCGGCGGCTCTCGGCGCTCAAGCAATTCCATAAATTCCTCTATGTCGACCGCTATCGCGTCGACGATCCGGCCGCGCCGCTGGAGGGGCCGCGTCGCCATCGCAGCGCGCCGGACATTCTCTCGATTTCGGAGGTCACGCGCCTCATCGACACGGCGCGGGAGGGGATCGACGACGAGGCGCGCCCTGTCGGCGAACGCATGCGTGTCGCGCGTCTCTACGCCGCGCTGGAGACTCTCTACGCCAGCGGCCTGCGCGTGTCGGAGCTCGTATCCCTGCCGGCGAGCGCGGCGCGTGCGCGCGAGCCTTTCGTCACTGTGCGCGGCAAGGGCGCGAAGGAGCGGCTCGTGCCGCTCTCGGAGCGAGCGCGGGCGGCGCTGAACGTCTATCGCGCATTGCTCGCGAAACATTCGCCGGGGCTCGCGTCGTCGCCCTTCCTCTTCCCCTCGGACGCCGCGGAGGGGCATCTCACACGCCAAGCCTTTGCGCGCGATCTCAAAAGCGCGGCCGCGGCGGCGGGGCTGCCGTCTCGCGACATCAGCCCGCATGGGCTGCGCCATGCCTTCGCCAGCCATCTGCTGCAGAATGGCGCGGACCTGCGCGTCGTGCAGGAGTTGCTCGGCCACGCCGATATTTCGACGACGCAAATCTATACGCATGTGCTGGACGAGCGCATCCGCGCCATGGTGCGCGACCTGCATCCGCTCGGCGACTAAGCCCTCACCCTCGCCGCTCTATGAAATCGCCGATCGCCCGAATCGTCGGCGCGTCGAGCAGTAGCGGCGCATGGCCTTGGCCCGCCACGGTCAGCCGCTCGAGCAGCGGATGGTCGTCGCCCATCGCCGCGAAGGTCTCGACCGAGAGCAGATCGGAGTTGCCGCCGCGGATCACCAGCGTCGGGATGGCCGCCATCGCCTTCCACTCCTCGTGGAACAGGATCGGCCCGCTGTCGGGCCCGACCTCGTCCAGAGTGTGGGAGAGCGCGGGATCATAGCGCAGCTGGAGCCGGCCGTCCGTCTCGATGAAAGTGCTCCGCGCCCATTCCTCCCATTCTTGCTGCGTGAGGCTGGTGAATTGCGGGCCGGCGACGAGCTTCAGCGCGGCCAGCGCGATCGCCATGGAGGCGGAGCCCGGCTGGCGTCCGACATAGCCCTTTATGCGCCACAGCCCGCCGACATCCACGACCGGGCCGATGTCATTGACGACAGCCGCGCGCAAAATCTCCGGCCTGCGGGCGGCGAAGCGCATCGTGTGAATGCCGCCGCGCGAGGTGCCGACGAAGACGGCCGAGGCGACGCCCGCCGCCGCGAGCGTGGCCAGAATATCGGCCTCCTCGACGTCCAGGCTGTAGCGTTTCCAGTCCGCATCCCATTCCGAGAGGCCGCGGCCACGATAGTCGAGCGCCAGCACGCGCCGGCCGCGCGCCGCCAGCGCCTGCGCCAGAGGCTCGAAATCCAGCGCCGTGCGCGTGAGGCCGGGGAGGCACACGACGGGAATCGTCTCGCTGTCGCTCGCCGGCGAATAGTCGACATAGTGGAGCCGCAGCCCGTCGTCCGCGGCGAGAAAGCGGCTTTCGCGCCGCACGCTATGCTGGTCCATTCGCGCCCTCGGTTTCGGCTCCTCGCCCGCGCGGGCGGCCGCTCGGCGGATATAGGCGCCGCAGCGCCGGATTGTCTTCCTGCGTCGGCTCGGCGCCTAGAAATTCTCCGGCGACGGCGGCGGCTGCGCATTCTGCCGCAATTTCGCGCAGGAGCTGAGCCCGCTTCCGCGCCACTCAGCCTTGATGCGGGCGACGTTTCTCAATAATTTGCAGTTGCGGCTCCTCGAAACGGCGAAAAACGCGTTTCGAGCGAGCAGATCGTCGCGCCGCCCGTGATTTGTGCGGGCGCGTTCCCCGAACAAGACTGGCGGCGCTGACGCGCCCCGACGCCCCAGGGGCTCGAATGTCCGTCCTCATCGACAAGAACACCAAGGTCATCTGTCAAGGATTCACCGGCAAGACCGGCACTTTCCACTCGGAGCAGGCGGTGCGTTACGGCACGCTCATGGTCGGCGGCGTCTCGCCCGGCAAGGGCGGCTCGACGCATCTCGACCTCCCCGTCTTCGACACCGTCGCGCAGGCGCGGGAGAAGACCGGCGCCGACGCTTCGGTCATCTATGTGCCGCCGCCGGGCGCGGCCGACGCCATTTGCGAGGCGATCGACGCCGAGATTGCGCTCATCGTCGCCATAACCGAGGGCGTTCCGGTCCACGACATGATCCGCGTCAAGCGCGCTCTGTCTGGTTCCAAATCCCGCCTCATCGGGCCCAATTGCCCGGGCGTCGTCACCGCGGGCGAGAGCAAGATCGGCATCATGCCGGGCAATATCTTCAGCCGCGGCTCCGTCGGCGTCGTCTCGCGCTCCGGCACACTGACCTATGAAGCCGTGTTCCAGACGACCCGCGAGGGCCTCGGCCAGACCAGCGCCGTCGGAATCGGCGGCGATCCGGTCAAGGGAACCGACTTCATCGAGGTGCTGGAGTTGTTTCTGGCCGATGAAGCCACCAAATCCATCGTCATGATCGGCGAGATCGGCGGCTCCGCCGAAGAAGACGCGGCCCAGTTCTTGAAAGACGAGGCCAAGCGGGGCCGCATGAAGCCGATGGTCGGCTTCATCGCGGGCCGCACCGCCCCTCCGGGGCGGCGCATGGGTCACGCCGGGGCGATCGTCTCCGGCGGCAAAGGCGACGCCGAGAGCAAGATCGCGGCGATGGAATCGGCCGGGATCGTCGTCTCGCCGTCTCCGGCGCGGCTCGGCAAGACATTGGTCGAAACGCTGAACCGCTGAGGTTCGGCGACATTGCGCGTCGGCGAATCGCCGGCGCGCTCCCCCGAAATATGAGCGCGGGGCGAAATCTTTAAAGAATTGTCAAAATGATTTCGCTCAACTTCGAGAAAGTTCTGCGCTCGGGAGACTGAACAGAATGGCGCGTCTCGAGACGAATGGCGGATCGGCGGGCGGTGAAAAACAGCCCTCGCCGCGCGGGAACGCTTCTGCCCAGAACTCGCTTCTGCAGAGCGTCGACGCGAGATACCTCGAACATCTGCTCGCAGCCTATGAGGCCGATCCCTCGTCGGTCGGCCCGGCTTGGCGCGACTATTTCGCGAGCCTCGGCGTAGACGCGGCTCCTGCGGCCGGCCCGTCTTGGGCGCGGCCCGGCTGGCCGGCGACGCCTGCGGACGAACTCGTCGCGGCGCTGGGCGGCGAGGCGCGCGAGACGGTCAAGCCCGCGGCGGGCAAGGCGGCGGCGGGCGAGCGTGCGCCTTCGGCCGAGGAAATCCAGCGCGCCGCGCGCGACAGCGTGCGCGCGCTGATGATGATCCGCGCCTATCGCATGCGCGGCCATTTGCACGCCAATCTCGATCCGCTCGGCCTCGAGCAGCGCCACGACCATGGCGAGCTGCATCCCGAGACCTATGGCTTCACCGATGAGGATTACGATCGCAAAATCTTCATCGACGGCGTGATGGGCATGAAATACGCCAGCGTCTTCGAGATGGTGGCGATCCTGCGCCGCACCTATTGCGGCCCCATCGGCTATGAATTCATGCATATCTCCAATCCGGAGGAGAAAGCCTGGATTCAAGCGCGCATCGAAGGCCCGAAGAAGGAGATCGTCTTCACCGAGGAGGGCAAGAAGGCGATTCTGCGCAAGCTGGTCGAGGCGGAAGGCTTCGAGAAGTTTCTGGATGTCAAATATACGGGCACGAAGCGTTTCGGCCTCGACGGCTCGGAAGCCATCATCCCGGCGCTGGAGCAGATCATCAAGCGCGGCGGCGCGCTCGGCGCCAAGGAGATCGTGCTCGGCATGGCGCATCGCGGCCGGCTGAATATTCTCTGTCAGGTGATGGCCAAGCCGCATCGCGCTCTGTTCCACGAGTTCAAGGGCGGCTCCTTTCTGCCGGACGAGGTGGAAGGTTCGGGCGACGTCAAATATCACCTCGGCGCCTCGTCGGATCGCGAGTTCGACAACAATAAGGTGCATCTCTCGCTCACCGCCAATCCGTCGCATCTCGAGATCGTCGATCCCGTCGTGCTCGGCAAGGTGCGCGCCAAGCAGGATCAATATCGCTGCACCGAGACCGAGCGGCGCGTGGTGATGCCGCTGCTCATCCATGGCGACGCCGCCTTCGCCGGCCAGGGCGTCGTGGCGGAATGTTTCGGCCTGTCGGGGCTGAAGGGCCATCGCACCGGCGGCTCGGTGCATTTCATCATCAATAATCAGATCGGCTTCACCACCTACCCGCGCTATTCGCGCTCCTCGCCCTATCCGTCCGATGTGGCGAAGATGGTCGAGGCGCCGATCTTTCATGTGAATGGCGACGATCCGGAGGCGGTCGTCTACGCCGCGCGCATAGCGACGGAGTTTCGTCAGCAGTTCCAGAAGCCCGTCGTCATCGACATGTGGTGCTATCGCCGTTTCGGCCACAATGAGGGCGACGAGCCGGCGTTCACCCAGCCGCTGATGTATAAGAAAATCCGCGCGCACAAGACGACGCTGGAGCTCTATAGCGAGAGGCTGATCGCCGAAGGACTGCTGACGCGCGAGGATGTCGACGCGATCAAGAACGAATGGCGCCAGCGTCTCGAGCAGGAGATGGAGGCGTCGCAATCCTATAAGCCCAATAAGGCGGATTGGCTCGACGGACGTTGGGCGGGCGTGAAGCCCGGCTATCAATCCTCCGAGGACGAGCGGCGCGGCAAGACCGGCGTGCCGGTCGAGACTCTGCGCCGCATCGGCATGGAGCTGACGCAGACGCCGGAGAATTTCCACATTCACCGCACGATCCAGCGCTTCCTCGACGGGCGCCGCGCATCGATCACCAGCGGCGTCGGCATAGATTGGGCGACGGCGGAGGCGCTGGCCTTCGGCTCGCTGCTGGCGGAAGGCTATAATGTCCGCCTCTCTGGCCAGGACAGTGAGCGCGGCACCTTCTCGCAGCGCCATTCCGTGCTGATCGATCAGGAGGACGAGGCCCGCTATCTGCCGCTCGATCATGTCGGCGTGGGGCAGGGGCGTTTCGAGGTCATCAATTCGATGCTCTCGGAAGAGGCGGTGCTCGGCTTCGAATATGGCTATTCGCTCGCCGAGCCGCGCTCGCTGGTTTTGTGGGAGGCGCAATTCGGCGATTTCGCCAATGGCGCGCAGGTCGTCTTCGATCAGTTCCTCTCCGCCGGCGAGCGCAAATGGCTGCGCATGTCGGGCCTCGTCTGCCTGCTGCCGCATGGCTATGAGGGGCAGGGGCCGGAGCATTCCTCGGCCAGGCTCGAGCGCTATCTGCAGCTCTGCGCGGAGGATAATCTGCAAGTCGCCAATTGCTCGACGCCGGCCAATTACTTCCATATTCTGCGTCGGCAATTGCATCGCGACATTCGCAAGCCGCTGGTGTTGATGACGCCGAAATCGCTGCTGCGCCACAAGCGCTGCGTGTCGCGTCTCGACGAGATGGGCGAGGGGACGATGTTCCATCGCTTCATCTCCGACGACGCGGAGTTGCAGCCCTCGGAAAAATTCCGCCTCGCGCCCGACGACAAGATCGCGCGCGTGATCCTGTGCTCGGGCAAGGTCTATTACGACCTGTTCGAGGAGCGCGAGTCGCGCGGTGCCAATGACGTCTATCTCCTGCGCGTCGAGCAGCTCTATCCCTTCCCGTTGAAGGGACTGGTGACGATGATGTCGCGCTTCAAGCAGGCCGATGTCTTCTGGTGCCAGGAGGAGCCCAAGAATATGGGCGCCTGGTCCTTCGTCGAGCCCTATCTCGAATGGGTGCTGACGCAGGTCGGCGGCAAGTCCAAACGCGCTCGCTACATCGGCCGTCCGGCTTCGGCCTCGACCGCGGCGGGCACAATGTCCAAGCATCAGGCGCAGCTGCGGGCCTTCCTCGACGAGGCCTTTGCGACGCGCATCTCTTTGGCGGCGGAGTGATCATGACGGAAATCCGTGTTCCGACGCTCGGCGAATCGGTGAGCGAGGCGACGATCGGCCGCTGGTTCAAAAAGCCGGGCGACGCTGTCGCGGCGGATGAAGCGCTCGTCGAGCTCGAGACCGACAAGGTCACACTCGAGGTGAATGCGCCCGCCGCCGGCGTGCTGACCGATGTGATCGCCAAGGATGGCGAGACGGTCACGCCCGGCGCGCTGCTCGGGCAGATCGCCGAAGGCGCCGCCGCTGCGCCGCGTCCGGCGCCCGCGGCCCCCACCGTCGCGCCGCCCCCCGCAGCAGCCGCGCCGGCCGTTGTCGCCGAAGCGTCGGCCCGGCCGCCGGCGCCCTCCGCCGCCAAGATCGCGAAAGAGCAGGGCGTCGATCTCTCCGGCGTCGTCGGCTCCGGCAAGCAGGGTCAGCTGCTCAAGGGCGATGTTCTCGCTCTCGCGGCGCGGTCCGCGCCCGCGCCCGCGGCGCCTGCGCCCGTGAACGCTCCGGCGGCGCCGCGTCCGACCGCCCCGGCGGCCGACGCCGAGCGCGAGGAGCGGGTGCGTATGTCGCGCCTGCGCCAGACCATCGCCAAGCGCCTCAAGGAAGCGCAATCCAACGCCGCCATGCTGACGACCTTCAACGAGGTCGACATGTCGTCGGTGATGGCGCTGCGCAATCGCTACAAGGATTTGTTCGAGAAGAAGCATCAGGTGAAGCTGGGCTTCATGGGCTTCTTCGTGAAAGCCTGCTGCAAGGCGCTGGAGGAGGTGCCGGCCGTCAACGCCGAGATCGACGGCGCCGACGTCATCTATAAGCACTACTGCCACATCGGCGTCGCCGTGGGCACGGAAAAGGGCCTCGTCGTGCCGGTGGTGCGCGACGCCGACCGCCTCAGCGTCGCCGAGATCGAGAAGGCGATCGGCGAATTCGGCCGCAAAGCCCGAGAGGGCAGGCTCGATCTCGACGATCTCACCGGCGGCACTTTCACCATCTCCAATGGCGGCGTCTATGGCTCGCTGATGTCGACGCCCATTCTCAACGCGCCGCAATCGGGCATATTGGGCATGCATAAGATCGAGGAGCGGCCTGTCGTCGTCGCCGGCAAGATCGAAATCCGCCCGATGATGTATCTCGCCCTCTCCTATGATCACCGCATCGTCGACGGCAAAGAGGCGGTCACTTTCCTGGTGCGGGTCAAGGAACAGCTCGAGGATCCTGCGCGGCTCGTGCTGGATTTGTGACGGTTTCACGAAAAAATCCGAGCCGCCCCTGAAAATCGGCCGCTGCGATGCACAGATATCTCCCGTGCTACGAAAGTAGGCGTCCGCCGAGCGGGTCGATACGACCGCCGAGGAGTGTGAGATGGAAGGCAAGACCGCGACCGAGAAAAGATCCCCCCTGCTGACCCCTGAGCAGTTCGCGCATCTGGGCGATGGTGCGATCGCCTATGTGCGGACGATGCGCTCGGAGGACGTCAAGAGGCTCTATCCGCAGGCTCCGGCCATAGAGCCCGGCCTGACCCTCTTCGCGTTGCTCGGCGCGGACGGCACGCCGATCGTCCTCGCCGATACGGAAGAGGGCGCCCTCGCCAACGCCTGGCAGCAGCAACTCCAGACCGTCAGCCTCCACTGAGGCAGGCTGACGGGGCGACGAAAGTGGGATAGACTCCATCGGTCGAATGTCGTGGCGAGGATTTGGGCCGTCGGGAGAGCGGCGCTTCGTCCGTCGCCGTCGGAGCATGGAGATGTCTCATGAACGACTCTGCGCATAGTCGACGCCAACCCTTCGATCGACGTTGGACGATCCGTTCCGAGTTTCAGCTTCGGGAAATCCTCGCGGAGGAGCGCGAGCGCCTCACGCCCGAGACTGGGGCGACGAAGCGCTCGATAGGTGAACGCCGGCCCGGGTGGGTCGCCGCTTTCTTCCATCCCATCGGCGTTTTCTTGCGCATGATAGCGAGCGGCTTCGAGGCGACGCGGCCGCTCGAGGATGAGATCGGGACGATTTCGGCGCAGGCGCGAAAACTCTCGAAATCGATGCAGGATTACGGGTCGGAATTGCGCGGCTATGGGGCTTGGGCGAAGAATTTCTGAGCGAGAATTTTTCTGAGCGAGTGAATTCGTCGATTTCATTTCGAGGAGCGCGTACGAGTGTTCGGGGGGACGAGAGAGACATTGGCTCAGCTCGCGACGAAGCTGGCCGATCTCTATAAGGAGCTGGTGACGACGACGGTGCAATTCGACGAGTTGCGTCGATACACCAAGGAATCGCTCGACGAATTCAAGCGCCTGCTCGAGCGGCAAAGCGATAAGATCGACCGCATCGAGCGGGAGCGGATCACGGCCGAGGCCGAGTTGACGGCGAGAATCAAATTCTTGGAGGGACGGCTCGACGTGTTGAGCGAAAAAGCGCTCCACCTCGCCGTCGCGGACATCGCCGCCGGCTATGTGAGACGCGGAGCAGACGGCGACGCGATAAAAAGGCTCCCGGACGGGACGTGAAACCGGCTTTTCGGCCGGTTCGGCGCCGAGATTGCTTCGCCTTTTCGGACTTTGTAGAGATTCCGAGGAGGAAAACGGTATGGAAGAGCCGGTAAACGAAATCTTCGCCGTTTGCCATGTGAACGACGTCGCAAAACGGCGGGCCGTCGGCTATGTGCTGGCCCGCGTCAATGACGAGGGCCAGACCGTGCCCTTCCCGGTCGTCATCATTCGGCATGTCGGCAAATACTACGCCTATGTGAACCGCTGCCCGCATCAGAGCAGCCGGCTCGATTTCGAACCGAAATCCTTCCTGGACCCGACGCAGCGCTTCCTGCTCTGCGGCAAGCATGGCGCGCAATTCGACATTCCGACCGGCGTCTGCAACGACGGCCCCTGTGTCGGCGCCCAGCTCGAGAAGGTCGAGGTGGTCATAGACGACAATGAGGTCTGCCTCGTGGGCGTCACCATAGCCGAGGAGGACGGCCTCGACCGCGAGGAGAACGACGTCTATCCGGAGGTCGTCATCACCTCGGACTGAGCCGTCGTTGGCTCCCTCGTTTTCTCATTTCCTGGACCTTTCTGCCCGGGCGGCGGCGACCTAGACTGAGCCGCCCGGAATCGTCCAAGCGAGGAAGCGATGAAGACCGCCTTGGCCATACGTCACGTCGCCTTCGAGGATCTCGGCAGCTTCGCCGAGCCGATCGCCGAGGCCGGCTTTTCGATCCACTATGTCGAGGCGGGGATGCAGGCGATCCCCGCCGAGGCGGCCGAGGCCGACCTCCTCATCGTGCTCGGCGGGCCGATCGGCGTCTATCAGACCGAGGAATATCCCTTTCTATCGGATGAGGCCGCGCTCATTCGCGCGCGGCTCGGGCGCGACGCGCCGACGCTGGGCGTTTGTCTCGGCAGTCAGCTCATGGCCGCGGCGCTCGGGGCCCGCGTCTTTCCGGGCGGCGCCGGCAAGGAGATCGGCTTTGCGCCGATCACGCTGACGGATGTGGGACGGAAGAGCGCGCTCGCCGCCCTCGTCGAGCCGGAGGCGGACGTGCTGCACTGGCACGGCGACACTTTCGATCTTCCGGACAGCGCTGTTCTGCTCGCGTCTTCGGCGCTCTACGCGCATCAGGCCTTCGCCGTGGGGCGACGCGGTCTCGCGCTGCAATTCCATCCGGAAGCGGAGACGGAAAGTCTCGAGCGCTGGTTCATCGGCCATACGGCGGAACTCGGCGCGGCCGGCGTCTCCATTGCTGGGCTGCGCGCCGCCGCGGCGGCCGTGGGGCCGGGCCTGCGCGAGCGTAGCCGGCGCTTCATCGCGCGCTGGCTCGCTGACATCGCCAAATAAAAAGTGCGCGGTCCGCGGACGCCGGGAATGCGTCGGGGACCGCGCGAGAACGACGCCGCCGGGCCGAGACGGCGTCGCTATCCCTGCTTTTGTTCGCGGCGTTTCCGACGCCGAAGCGGCGTCCGCTTCGGCTGGAAACGCGCAAGATCGACGTCAGCCGCGAACCGAGACCTTGCGGAACGGATTCTCGTGGTTCGTCACATAGACATGGCCGAATTCGGTCTTCGACCATTCGACAGCCTCGGACGCCAGGAACTTCACCGAAGTGATGGTGACGGGGAAGTCCTTGGTGGCGGACACGCTCCCCAGCTTGACCTCCGTATTGCCCGGGCCGACCGAAAGGTCGACGACGGGCGCGCCATCGGCCTTGGTGAGACGCGCCCAGCCGGGCGTGCCGATGGCCGTCGCGATGACGCTGGTCTCGGCGAACAGCGCCGCCGGGGTTCCGTCCGCCGCGTCGGGGCCGAAAGCGGGAGACTGGAAGGTGAAGGTCGCCAGCGCCTCGCTGCGCGTGATCTTATGGTCCGGTCCGACCGGACGGCCGGTCGAATACAGAACCAATTTACCGCCGTCGAGCGCCGCCTTGATATCATCGAGCGTCGCCGAAGCGAAAGCCTCCGCCAGTCTCATATCGCTTTCTCCACTTTGCGAAATGCACGCCGCTTTTGCGACAAAAGCGACATGCGGGACAGGTTCTCGCCCCACGTATCGCAATTGTCGTGCCGCGCGTCTCACAATTTGAGGAAGCCGAAGACCTTTCGTTCGGCGGGTCAGCCGCCGAACAATTTCTCGAAGATATTCTTTTCCTCGCGCGCCGGAGCGCGTCGCGGACGCGGCGGCTGGGAGCTCGGAATGTCGGCCGGCGGCAGCAGCGCCTCGAGCCCATGAACCGAGCCGACGGCGGCGTCTTCGTCCTCGTCGCGCGCCTGGCGGCGTCGCGAGGGTTTCGGCGGCGGGCTTTCGGGCTCTGGATCGGAGGAGAACAAATTGAGCAGCGGCGCGATGGGCGAGGCGCTGTCCGGGACGGAGGCCGAGCGCCAGGAGCCGGAGGGCAGGGCGGCGACCGGCACGCCCTGATGCGCCGCCTTCATGAAGCGGCTCCACACTTCCACGGGCAGATTGCCGCCGGAGACTTTCTTCGTCGGCGAATTATCGTCATTGCCGAGCCAGACGCCGGCGACGAGATGCGGCGTATAGCCGACGAACCAGGCGTCGCGGAAATCCTGACTGGTGCCGGTCTTGCCGGCGGCGCGCCAGCCGGGCAGCTCCGCCTTGCGCGCCGTGCCGGTGGAGAGCGTCTCCTCCATCATCGAATTCATCATCGCCACATATTGCGGCTCGATCACGCGGCCATTGCTCGAACCCTTGCGGGCGTAGAGCTGCTTGCCGCCGGCCGTGCGAACCCTGGTGATGATATGCGGCTGCACGCCGACGCCGCCATTGGCGAAGGGGGCGTAGGCCGCGACCAGCTCCAGCGGCGTGACCTCGGAGGTGCCGAGCGAGATGGAGGCGTTGGGCTGCAACTCGGAGGCGACGCCGAGCCGATGCGCAGTTTTGACGACCGTCTTCGGCCCCACCTCGAGGCCGACGCGCACCGCCACCGTGTTGAGTGACAGCGCCAGCGCCTTGGTGAGCGTGACGGGGCCGAAATATTCGTGGCTGTAATTCTCCGGCTGCCAGCCCTTCACATTGATCGGCCCGTCCTCGCGCACCGTGTCGGGCGTCAGCCCATGCTCCAGCCCGGCGAGATAGACGAAAGGCTTGAAAGCCGAGCCCGGCTGCCTTTTGGCCGAGACTGCGCGGTCGAACTGGCTCTCGGCGTAATTGCGGCCGCCGACCAGCGCGCGAATAGCGCCATTGGGGTCGAGCGCGACCAGCGCGCCCTGGCTGACGCCGAATTTGTCGCCCTTCTTGTCCAGCTCCTCGGCGACGGACCTTTCGCCGACCTCCTGGAGCTTGCGATCCAGCGTCGTCGTGACGATGATGTCTTGGTCGATGGCGCCGATCGTGTCGTCGAGCATGTCCATCACATAATCGGCGGCGTAATTGATGGAGCCCGCGCCGCGCTCCCTTCGCGCAAGCGCCGGGCGTCCCAGTGCGAGCTTGGCCATCGATTCTGTGATGTGCCCTTCCTGCGCCATTGCGGTGACGACCTGCGCCGCGCGCTCGGTCGCGCCTTCGGGATTGCGGTCCGGCGCGAGCTTGCTCGGCGCCTTCATGAGGCCGGCGAGCACGGCCGCTTCCGCCAGCGTCGCCTGGTTCGCGCCATGGCCAAAATAGCGCTGCGCCGCCGCCTCCACGCCATAGGCGCCGGAGCCGAAATAGACGCGATTGAGATAGAGCTCGAGAATCTGATCCTTGGAATATTTGTGCTCGAGCCAGAGTGCGAGGATCGCCTCCTGGATCTTGCGCGTGATGGTGCGCTCCTGAGTGAGGAACAAATTTTTGGCGAGCTGCTGGGTGAGCGTCGAGCCGCCCTGCATGCCGCCGCGCCCGGTGATATTTCGCGTCAGCGCGCGCGCTATGCCGATGGGGTCGACGCCCCAATGCGAATAGAAACGCCGGTCCTCTATGGCGACGAAGGCCTTGGGCAGATAGGGCGGCAGATCGCCGAGCCGCACCGCGGCTCCGCCCGTGTCGCCGCGATTGGCCAGCAATTCGCCGTCGGCCCCGAGAATGGCGATATTGGGCGGGCGTTTGGGGACAGCCAGAGTGTCGATCGGCGGCAGCTGCGCCGCATGATAGATGAACAGCCCGCCGACGCCGATCGCGCCCCAGATGGACAGCACCGCGCCCCAATAGACGAGCCCGCCGAGGCCGAAGGCGCTTCCGCCTTTGGCTTTCTTGGCCTTGGCGGCGCGCGGCGGAGCCTCGTCGAAATCGTCGTCCGGCGGCGGCGCGCTGCTGGGCGACGCGCTCTTGCCTGACGCGCTCTTGCCCGACCCACTCTTGCCCTTGCGTTTGGGTTTCGCCATGCGATCCTCTCGAGGGTCGGCGCGAAGATCGCCGCTCCCGTCGCCGTCGAAACGCGGTTCGCGGCGTTGTTTCTCGCGCGCCATGGGGGTCCGCCGCCTCGGGTTTCGTTCCGCCGCGACGTGAGTGCCCGCGGCCGACGCGAAGACTAGCTTTAATGCTGTCGATTTAAGGGCCGGTTAAGCAAAGCGACGGCGTCCTCCCTCGTCTCGACGGCAAAGCGGATAGGAACTTATGCACAGGCTCCGGTCGATCCCCCTGCGCCACTTGCGCTATTCGTTGCGGCTTGCCAAAGTCTCGCCCTTCGAGTGAAAACGCGGCACGGATCGAGCGCAATGAAAGTCACCATCGAGAGAGCGGCGCTGCTGCGCGCCCTCGGCCATGTTCACCGTGTTGTGGAGCGGCGCACGACCATTCCGATCCTCGCCAATGTGCTCATCGACGCCTCGGCCGGAGCTCTGCTCCTGAAGGCGACCGATCTCGATCTCGAGATCACCGAGAAAGTCCTGGCCGATGTGGCGCAGCCGGGGGCGACGACGCTTCCCGCCCATACGCTCTATGACATTGTCCGCAAATTGCCGGAGGGCGCGCAGGTCTCGCTCGAGGGGACCGGCGAGCAGGGCCAGCTGACTTTGCGCTCGGGCCGCTCGCGCTTCAGCCTGCAGAGCCTGCCGGAGAGCGATTTTCCCGATGTGACGTCGGGCGAGTTCTCGCATCGCTTCTCGCTGCCGCCGGCGGACCTCAAGAAGCTGATCTTGAAGACGCAATTCGCCATCTCCAGCGAGGAGACGCGCTATTATCTCAACGGCATCTACCTGCATGCGACCGAGGTCGAGGGCCATCAGCTGCTGCGCGCCGTGGCCACCGACGGCCATCGCCTCGCGCGCGTCGAGCTGCCGGCGCCGGCCGGCTCGACCGGGATGCCCGGCGTCATTCTGCCGCGCAAGGCCGTGAATGAAATTCTGCGCCTCGTCGAGGACGCCGAGGGCGCGGTGGAGATCGAGCTCTCCACCAATAAGATGCGCTTTTCCTTCGGCGAGACCGTGCTGACGACCAAGCTCATCGACGGCACTTTCCCCGATTACGGCCGCGTCATTCCTGCCGGCAACGACAAGCGCCTGACGGTCGAGCGCGGCGTGTTCCGCGAGGCGGTCGACCGCGTCTCCACCATCTCCTCCGAGCGTGGGCGGGCGGTGAAGCTCGCGCTCTCCGAGGGCAAGCTGGTGCTTTCGGTCACCAATCCCGATCAGGGCTCGGCGGTGGAGGAGATCGAGGCCGATTATGACGGGCCGCCGATCGATATCGGCTTCAACTCCCGCTATCTGCTCGACATCGCCGATCAGCTCGACAGCGACACGGCGCTGTTTCGCTTGGCCGACCCCGGCTCGCCGACGCTGATCCAGGACCGCGACGGCGCGAGCGCATTGTATGTATTGATGCCGATGCGCGTGTGAGGCTACCGGGCGTCGCTCTCCGCGGCGAATAATTTGCCTTCCTGTCGACGCGAGCCTATCTTTCCGCGCATGAGTTCCGCAGCCTTTGTTTTCGACCGCCTCGCCTATGTCGATCGCCTGAGGGAAGCCGGGGTCGACGAAAAGGAGGCGCGCGCTCACGCCGAGGCGCTGGACGTCGCCTTGCGCGACGGAGTCGCTTCGAAATCCGACATCGACCGGCTCGAAACGAAGATCAAGTCCGACATGGACCGGCTGGAAGCCAAGATCGACACGAGCTCGGCCAATCTGAAGGTCGAAATCCTGCGTTGGATGGTGGTGACGCAGCTCGCAGTCGGCGGGCTGTTGTTCGCGGCGTTGCGGTTTACCCGGTGAAGGGACGGCTGGTCGGAGCCGATTGCAGTTTATCGATATAATCGATACGCCTCACTTCAGCTCGAATTCCACCATCTCGATCGGCGCTTCCCCGGCGTTGCGCAGCGCGCGGGCGGGGCCGGCGTCGCGCCACTGAAAATCGCCGGGCTGCAGCGCCATATTCTGCCCGGCGCCGGCGGCGTCCGTCTCGATCAGCTCGCCGCCTTCGACGATGATCCGCACGCCCGGCGCGCTCTGCGTGAAAGCGGGGACGGTTTCTCCGGGCTTCAAGGCGAGGCGCCAGCCGCGCAGGCGCTCATTGTCGACAATCTGCTCGAAGCCGGCGGGGCGCGCCGAGGGCGCGCGGCCTTTCGGCGCCGGCTCCAAAAGCTCGAAGCCGACGATGCTCAGAGCGGCGTCTCCGACATTTTCCGCTTTATGGGTGAGGCTCTGTTTGGAAAAAGCGCCGAAGCCCACCGCGCCGCGGGGCCAACGGATCGACACCGGCTCGGCGTCGCCCCAATTCTGCACCAGGGTCGGGCTCTCGCGCACCACGACATAGGCGAAATCGCGGGAATGTTCGTGATAGGGCGCGACGCGATGGGGCGGCAGCAGCACATTCAGCATGGCGACGGCGTCGTTGCGGAAGGCCGGGACATGGAAGGGCGTCCTCTCGACAGGGAGAATTTGCGCCTTCGTCTCGCCGACCGCGTCGAAGGCCGCGGCCGGCGCGGCGGCCAGCGCCGCTGCGAGGATAAGGAATAGAGACAATGTCCGCGTCACGCGCGTCTCCCGATGAGGCCCCGAGCCTTGCCAAAGATCGGCCCGTGACGCAATCTCGCCACCCCGGCCGGACCATTCGAGCGCCATGACTTATCTCCTCACGCATTTCTGGGCCTGGGGCGTCTCGGCCTTCGCGGTCGGGCTCGCGACGGCGCTTTCGGTCGCGAGACGGTCCGAGCGTGGGCCTGTCTCCGGCTGGCTGGTCTGGTTCGCTTTGGCCTTCGCCGCCGGCCTGCCGGTCGCGGCGCTCGAGCTCTTGCCGGGACGCTCCGGCTTCTGGCTCGAGACGGGGCTGCTGCTTTTTCCCAGCTTTCTCGCCGGCGCGGCGCTCGGCGCGCTCATCGGCGGGCATTCGCTGCGCGACAATGAGGGCTGGGCGATCGGCCTCATTCCATTGGCGCTGATGTGGCTCGGCGCCGATTTCCTGGCCGGCCGCTCGGTGGAGCAGGATCTCAAGCGCAAGGCGGCGAGCGTGATCGAGAAAGTCGGCGGAGATCCCGCCTATCTCGACGTCGCCGGCCGCGACATATTGCTGCCGCGCGACGCCGCCAAGCGCGCCGCGGCGGAAGCGGAGATCGCGCATATTCCCGGCGTCAGGCGCATTGCCGATGTGGACGGGCTCGCCGGCTCCGCCGCCAAATCCTTCGAGAACGCAGTGACCGCACGGCGCGCCGCGCGCGAGGACGAGGCTTCGGCGCCGCCCGCATCCGGCGTCGCGCCCAATGGCGCCGAAGGTCCGGCCCAGACACCGCAGAACGGCCAGCCGCCGGCGGCGAATGGGGGGCCGGGCGCCGCCTCGCCGGCGGCTCCGTCGGGATCGGCGCCCAAATCCAAGGACCAGATGCGGAGCGGCGCGAAGCCGGCGCCGACGACGCCTGTGGCGGTCGCGCCGGAGCTCGCTCGACCGTCCGGCGCCGCCTCCGCCTCTTCCGAGCCGGCTCCGCCCGCGGCTCCGGCTGCGTCCGGGCCGGATCAGAGCGAGGCCGAGCGGCCGATCCCGGCGAGCGGCGAGCTCGACGTCCCGACCTGCCAGAAGGCGCTGACCGCGGCTCTCGCGCGCGAGCCTGTTCGATTCAGCCGACGTGGCGCCGGGGTGAGGCGCGCTTCCACTGGCGCGCTCGACAAGGCGATCGGTCTGCTCCAGCGCTGCCCGCAGAGCGAGGTCGAGGTGCGCGTGCGCGCCGAGGGCGGCGATCGCGCTGCGCGGACGCTGGCGCGCGACCGCGCCGCTCGCGTCGTCGATTATCTCGGCCATATGGGCGTCGAGCGTGGGCGTCTTTCGGTCGCCGGGGAGAGCGGACGGCCCGTGTCCAAGGACGCGCCCGAGAGCGCGAGTGGGAGCGGCGTCGATTTCCAGCTGTCGCCGCGGCGATAGGCGCCGTCTCCGCCGTATTGTGGACGCTATTGAATAGCCAACTGCCGCGATCGAGATTCGCCCCTCGGCATGCGACGGGCGCGGAGAGTCGCGGGCGGAATCGGCGCCGCTTCGAAGGCGAAGGGCGAGCGGCGGGGACGATGGGACGTAGATCGGAGCGGTGGGAGTTCGGCGAGGGACGCGGCGCGGCTGCGGCAATGTGTCTCATTCTGGCGGCGACCGCGGAGCCGGCGCGTGCGGAGAGCCTGCGCGGGGCCATCGCGCCGATGACGCTGAAGCCGACGCCGATCGTCGAGACGCTGACGAGCGCCGAGGACCATCCCGAAATTACCGGAAAACGCTCGGAGCTGCGCAGCCTCGAGGACACGATGAACGTCTCGGCCGAGAGCCGCCGCAAGATCGAGGCGGAGATCGAGACGTTGCGCGCCGATCGGGCGAAGCTCAATTCTGCGCTGGTGGACGCGGTCCAGCGCGTCGGCGTGCTGGAGAAGCGCGCCGATGAGGTCGGCGCGCGGCTCGACGCCTCGATGCAGAGCGAGCGGGCGCTGGTCAAATCGCTCGCCGGCCGCCGCGCGCTGATCGGCGAGGTGCTGCTCGTGCTGCAGCGCATGGGGCGCAAGCCGCCGCCGGCTCTGTTGGCCAAGCCCGAGGATATTCTGGAGAGCATTCGCGCCGCCATGCTGCTCGGCTCGGTGCTGCCGCAGATGCGCGCCGAGGTCGAGACGCTCAAATCCGATCTTTCCGAGCTCATCGCGCTGCGGGGCCGCATCGAGACGGAGAAGACGAGCCTCATTGCCGAGCTCGAGCATTTGAAGGAGGAGCGCGTTCGCCTCGCCGCCCTCGTCGAGACGCGGCAGAAGGCGTTGATGCTGGCGCAGAGCGCGCTGGATTTCGAGGCGGAACGAGCGCGTTCGCTCGCGGCCAAGGCGACGAATTTGAAGGAGCTGATCGCCCATATGGAGGGCGAGGTCGATGCGGCCCGGCGCGCGGCCGAAGCGGCGCGGCGGGCGGACGCCGAGCGCGCCGCGGCGGACGCTGCAATGTCGCAGGAGAGCCGCGCCAAGGCGCTGGCGGCGCCGTTCAAGGACGCCGCCCGTCTCGCTCCAGCCGTCGCCTTCGCCGATCTGAAAGGTCGGTTGGCCCTGCCGACGGCGGGCGCGATCATCAAGCGCTTCGGCGCGTCGGATGGCTCGGGCGCGACCGAGAAAGGCGTGTCGATCGCGGCGCGGGACAACGCGATCGTGGCCATGCCCTGCGACGGCTGGGTCGTATTCGCCGGCCGTTACCGTTCCTATGGACAACTCTTGATCATCAACGCCGGCGGCGGTTATTATGTCACCTTGGCTGGGATGGACCAGATCTCCGTCGCCGTGGGACAATTCGTCCTCGCCGGCGAGCCGGTGGCGAACATGGGCGGCGGCGCCGTCAGGACTGCGGCGGCCATTGCTATCGGCGCGAAACAGCCCATTCTCTATGTAGAGTTTCGCAAGGACGGAACGTCCATCGATCCGGGCCCATGGTGGGCGAAGCCGGAACTTCAGAAGGTTGGCGGATGATGCGCAAGGCCTCATTGATCATAACGGGAATCGTCATCGGGGCGGGATGCGCCACGCTCGGACAGAATGCGCGCGTATTGATCGGCTCCCCGGCCTTCGCCGCCGCCGCCGACACCTATAAGAATCTGAGCCTCTTCGGCGATGTGTTCGACAAGGTGCGCGCCGACTATGTCGAGAGGCCGGACGAGCAGAAGCTCGTCGAATCGGCGATCAACGGCATGCTGACCTCGCTCGATCCGCATTCGAGCTACCTCGACGCCAAGGGCTTCAAGGACATGCGGACGCAGACCGAGGGCAAGTTCGGCGGCCTCGGCATAGAGGTCACGCAGGAGGACGGCCTGGTGAAGGTCGTCACGCCGATCGACGATACGCCCGCCTCGCGCGCCGGCGTGATGTCCGGCGACCTGATCTTCGCCATAGACGACGACAATGTGCAGGGCCTCACGCTCAATCAGGCCGTCGACAAGATGCGCGGCGCGATCAACACCTCGGTGAAGCTCACCCTGCTGCGCGGCAAGGACCGGGAGAAGATCGAGGTCAAGCTGGTGCGGGCCGAGATCCACATCAAATCGGTGCGCTCGCACAAGGAAGAGGACGATATCGGCTATATCCGCATCTCCCAGTTCAACGAGGAGACGTCGGACGGGCTGCGCACGGCGATCCAGAAGTTCCAGCAGGAGATGCCCGGCGACAAGCTCAAGGGCTATATCGTCGATCTGCGCAATAATCCCGGCGGCTTGCTCGACCAGTCGATCCAGGTGGTCAACAGCTTCATCGACCATGGCGAGATCGTCTCGACGCGCGGCCGCACGGCCGACGAGACGCAGCGCTACAATGCGCGGGCGGCGGGCGATATTTCGCGCGGCAAGCCGGTGGTGGTGCTGATCAACGGCGGCTCGGCCTCCGCCTCGGAGATCGTCGCCGGCGCGCTGCAGGACCATAAGCGCGCGACCATCCTGGGCACGCGCTCCTTCGGCAAGGGCTCTGTGCAGACGATCATCCCGCTCGGCGGCAACAATGGCGCGCTGCGCCTGACCACGGCGCGCTACTACACGCCGTCCGGCCGCTCGATCCAGGCCAAGGGCATCGATCCGGACATCAATCTGCTGCAGGATGTGCCGGACGAGCTCAAGGGCAAGGACGACACCAAGGGCGAGGCCTCGCTGAAGGGCCATCTCAAGAATGGCGAGGACGAGAAGAGCGGCTCGCAGGCCTATGTCCCGCCGGACGCGAAGAAGGACAAGCAGCTGATCGCGGCGGTCGAGATTCTGCACGGCAAGTTCAAGCCGCAGAGCACGGCCGAGCAGTCGAAGCCTGCGGAGTCGTCGAAGTCCAAGGTCTCCAACTGATCGCGACGCGGGCGGGGAGGGCGTGAGCCCTCCGCCGCTCGCGCCGTCTCGTTCCGCGGGCCGTCATGATCGCGTTTTCGTCCTTAGCCAATCCCGCCGTGTTCCTGCGGCTGACGCGGCGCGTCCTGCCCTGGCTGGGGGGCGCGAGCGCGCTGCTCATCGGCCTCGGCCTCTATCTCGTCTTCTTCGTCGCGCCCGCCGATTATCAGCAGGGCGAGACGGTCAAGATCATGTATATCCATGTGCCGGCGGCCTGGCTCGCCATGTTCGCCTATGTGGTCATGACCTCCGCCTCGCTCGGCGTGCTGGTGTGGCGGCATCCGCTGGCCGACGCCGCGCAGAAGACCGCGGCGACGCTCGGCGCCGCCTTCACCTTCGTCTGCCTCGTGACCGGCTCGCTCTGGGGCAAGCCCATGTGGGGGACATTCTGGGTGTGGGACGCGCGTCTCACCTCCATGCTGATTCTCTTCTTGCTCTATCTCGGACTGATCGCGTTGCGGCAGACGATGGAGGACAGTCCGCGCGGCGCGCGCATAGCGGCGATCATGACTCTGGTCGGCTTCGTCGATATCCCGATCATCAAATATTCCGTCGACTGGTGGAACACGCTGCATCAGCCGGCCTCGGTGTTCCGCGCCGGCGGCCCGACGATCGCCTCCTCCATGTTGTGGCCGCTGCTGATCATGGCGCTCGGCGCGACGGCGCTGTTTCTGGCTCTGCATCTGATGGCGATCCGCAATGAGATTCTGCGCCGCCGCGTCGCGCGGCTGGCGCTGCAGGCCGCCGCCGCGGGAGAAGAGGGCGGCGCCGCGGGGCAATTGCTGGAGCCGGCGCAGTGATCGACGAACATTGGGGCTATATTCTGCTGGCCTATGGCCTGACGGCCGCGACCATCCTCGTCCTGCTCATTCGCACTCTCGTCGAGCATAGGCGCCTCGCCGGCGAGCTCGCGCGGCTCGAGAAGAATGGCGCCGGCGATCGCGGGGAGACGCTATGAGCGCGCAAGACTCCGCTCCGCGCGGCCGGCTGGCGCTCTTTCTGCCGCTCGCGATATTCGCGGCGCTCGCCATTCTCTTCTTGGCGCGGCTCTTTGCGGGCGACGCCTCGCGGCTGCCCTCGGCGCTCATCGGCAAGCAGGCGCCGGCTTTTGCGCTTCCCGCTCTGCCGGGCCTCGCCGGCGTCGGCGGCCTCGCCGGCGACGATCTGCGCAAGGGCCATGTGAGCGTCGTGAATGTGTTCGCCTCCTGGTGCGCGCCCTGTCGCGCCGAGCATGCGCAATTGCTGGCGCTCGCCAAGGACGCCGCTCTCGCGCAAAAGGGCGTCACGCTCGCCGGGCTCGCCTATAAGGACGAGCCCGCCAATTCGCTGCGCTTCCTCGAGGATGTCGGCAATCCCTATGCGGCGATCGGCGTCGATCTCGCCGGGCGCGTGGCGATCGACTTCGGCGTCTATGGCGTGCCGGAGACTTTCGTCATTCGCGGCGACGGCGCCATCGCCTATAAATTCGTCGGGCCTCTGACACGTCAGGCGCTGGAAGAGACGCTGCTTCCCGAGATCGAAAAAGCGCTCGCGCAGACGCGCGCCGCCGCGCTCGCCAACGGCGAGAAGTAGGCTTTTATTAACCTTAACTTAACGGCGACTGGTCCATTACTGTCTCGCGGCGGTTCAGGATTCCGGTCGATTTGGACATTGTCCCGGGCGGGCGTCTATCCGTCGCGCTCTCGACCCGGCGTTATCGAGCCGATGACATCTCGTCGGCGCGAGCGTCGCAGTCGACCATTCGTTTCGGGTGGCCGGGAGATTCCATGGTGAATAGCTTGCGCGACATTGTTCCGACGGGATTGCGCGCACGGTCGGCGATGTTGCTGTCCGTCATCGCCGTGATCGCATTCGCGCAGGCCATCGTGAGCTGGCGTCTCTTCGCCGCGGCGAGCGGCTGGGAAGCCGCGCGCGATCCGAGATTGGCGACGCTCTTCGTCGGCCCCGCACTCATCGCCCTTCTCTGCATTCTGGGCGCCGTCGCCGTGCGCACGCGCATGGTCACGCCCCTCGCCGCCGTGACCGAGGCGATCCGCCGGCTCGCCGACGGCGACACGTCCTATCGGCTCGAGATCGACGAATGTTCCGAGAGCGTCCGGCGTCTCGCCGAGGCTTTCGTCAATCTTCGGCAGGTGATCCTCGATCACCGCGCCGACGAGAGCCTCATCGTGGAAGCCAACGCCGCACAGGCGCGCATCGTCCAGCTGCTCGGCGACGGGCTGGCCAAGATCGCCGAAAAGGATCTGACCTATCGGCTGACCGACGAAGTTCCTCGATCCTATCGACGGCTGCAGACCGACTTCAACACCGCGGTCGGACAATTGTCGGAGGCGATCGGCGAAATGGCCGAGAGCACCAAGCTCTTGGGCTCCGGCATGCAGGAGACCGTCGCCGCGGCCGACGATCTGTCGCGGCGCACGGAGAGCCAGGCCTCCAATCTCGAGGAGACCGCCGCGGCGCTCGCGCAGATCACCGAGACCGTCGCGCGGACCGCGGAAGACGCCGAGAATGCGCGGCAGATCGTCTCCAATATGAGCTCGGAGGCGGAATCCAGCGGCGGCATCGTGCGACAGGCGATCGGCGGCATGGGCGATATCGAGCAATCGTCGAAGAAGATTTCGCAGATCATCGGCGTCATCGACTCGATCGCGACGCAGACCAATCTGCTGGCGCTGAACGCGGGCGTCGAAGCGGCGCGCGCCGGTGAGGCGGGACGCGGCTTCGCGGTGGTGGCGGCGGAGATTCGCGACCTCGCGCGCCGCAGCGCCAAGGCCGCCAAGGAGATCGACATTCTGATCTCGGTCTCGAACGCGCAGATCGGCCGCGGCGTCTCGCTCGTCGGCGACACGGGCGAAGCGCTTTCGCATATCGTCGAGGAGATCGGGCGCGTCAATGGAGTCGTCGCGGAGATCGCCGAGCGCGCGCGCCAGCAGGCCGCGGCGCTCAACGAGGTGAACGGCTCCGTCCGCCAGATGGATATGATCACGCAGCAGAACGCCGCCATGGCGGAGCAGACCACCGCCGTGAGCCATGAGCTGAGCGAGAAGACGAAGCGGTTGATCGACTTGATCTCGCGCTTCCGCATCGCCCGGGACTTCGAAGTCGCGACGCCCTATGCGGCCGTTCCGCGCCTGGCGGCGTCCGGCGGCGAGGTCGTCGCGTCGGGGCGCATCGGGGCGAGCGAGCGTCGCAGCAGAGTCTGGACCGATTTCTGAACAGCGTGCATGATATCGAGAGCCATGAATCCGACGAAACCATTCCCAATTCCCGGTTCGGCGCGCGCGCGTCGGCTGCGCTTCGCGGTTTGGGCGGTCGTGGCCGCGCTCGGCCTCTCGGCCTGCGCCAAGACGGCGGGGGACATCGAGCCGGCTCCGGTCGATCCGGCGCTCTTCGTCGGAGCCGATTGCGCGCAGCTCGTGGCGCGGCGCGCCCGCATCTCGCAGGCGCTGATCTTCGCCGGCTCCGCGCAGGATCAGATCGCGGCCGACGATCGCACGCGCACCCTCGGCGTTCCGACGCCGATGGGAACGCTGTTCGACGGCGACCGCGAGCCGGATGTCGCGCGGCTCAAAGGCGAACTGCACGCCGTCAATGCGCAGATGGACGCGCAGCGATGCGGGCCCGACTTCAGGTGACGCGCTTCCGGGCGAGGCGGCCGGGAAGCTGCAACTGTGGGTTGTCCTGCAGATTGATTCCACTGGGGCCTTCATGTAGGGCTCGAAACGAGCGGCTCTCGCCGGTCAGCGATTGGAGGTCGCCGTGACGCGTTTCGATCAACCGCCTTCGCGGGACGGTGACGAGGAGGCGGCCCCGTCGGGCCGGCTCGGACCTTTTTCCATCGCCGAATGCCGCGAGTCCGCGCCGCATCTGCGTCGGGAGCTGGAGACGCTCGATTACGAGCTGCGCGGCGTCGTCAACCGTGTGCTGGCCGAGGTGGAGGACGCCAAGGGGGATGCCGCGACATTTCTGCGCGCGGCAGCGACGGTCCTGCTCTCCGTTTCCGCCGGCTTGATGGAGACGGCGGCCGAACGCGCGCGCGAACCCGCCGATGTCGGCGCGTTCAAGGACGTCGCCGAGGATGTCGCTCAATGGGCGCGGAGCCGCAAGCTGCGCGACCTGCTCGCCGACGAGGAGTGAGCGCGTTCCCAGGAGGTCTCTCCCGGAGGGCGTTCAGAAGAACTCGAATTCCCCGGCCGGATGATCCGTGCGCCCGTCGTCGGGGCTGTCCGAGAGGCGCGCTGCGAGCTCGGCGAGCTTGACGCTGCGCGAGGCCGTCCGGCCGCAGATCTCCCAGTCGGCCGGCGCGAGCTCGGCGAGCGCGTCGACGAAGTCCGAGAGGCCCGAGAGCGTCTGCTCGATCGCGTCGATCGCCTGCGCCGAGTGGATCAGCTCGTGCTTCTCCTCCACATTGCTCCATTCGACGCCGTCGACGAGACAATGGAGACGATCCGTCTCCTTGGCCGCGTTGCGCAGCTCCACGGCCAGCCGGGAGAGAACCTCGACCAGCGGTTGGGATCGCTCATTCGCGCCGCGGGGCGAGATCGTCTTCGGCTCCGTCATCAGAACAGCTCCAGTGAGCCGGCGGCCGGCAGTTTCGGCATGACGATGGGAGGCGGCGCGGCGGTGGGCGTCGGGCCGGAGAGAAGACTCTGTCGCGCGCGTCCGGACACGGGCTCATATTCGACGCGGCGTCCCCTGTCGCCGCCGAGATGCTCGGCGACGAGGCGAATGCCTTCGTTCTTCAGGAAGCGCTTGGCGAATTCGGCGTTTCTCGCGCCTATGTCGGACAGGCCTTCCATCATGCGCGCGCCGCCGAACAGCTTCCCTTCGAGACGATCGCGCCGCGCGCCCTTCTTCAGCAGCCCGTTGACGAGCAGCTCCATGAGATGCACGCCATAGCGTTCCGCCTCTCCATTGCGCGACGAGGTGAAGTCGCCGGGCAGCAGAAAATGATTCATTCCTCCGACGCCGGCGGCGGCGTCCCTGAGGCAGGCGGCCACGCAGGATCCGAGAATCGTCGCGAGGACGGCGTTCGGATCGTCGACCACCCGATATTCGCCTTGGATGATGTGGATTCGCTTCATGCCGGCGTTCATTTGCGTCACGCGAGTTTGCCGATGATCGCTTCGAGCGCTTTTTTCAGGGCCGGAACGGTAAAGGGCTTGGTGAGGAAGTTGTTGACGCCGAGCTTCACGGCATTCTCGAGCAGCGTCTTGTCGGCGCGTCCCGTGAGCATGATGAACGGCACTTTCTTCGTCGGATTATAGTTGCGGATCGCCTTCAGAAGGCCGAGGCCGTCGAGCTTGGGCATGTTGAAATCGGAGATGACGAGATGCGCGGGAGTGGCCATCATGAATTGCAGGGCCTGCTCGCCGTCGCCGGCGAAGAATATGTTGCGCACGCCGAGCTCCTCGAGACCGTCGCGAATGAGCATGCGGCTCGTGCTCGTGTCGTCCACGATCAAGACTCTCAATTGGGCGGCGATGGACATGGATTCCCCCGTACTGTTACTGGTTCGTCGAAGTGAGTATGTGCGCGGCGATGCGCTGCAGCGTGAGCTGCTTGCCGACGCCGCCGATCTCGAAGGCCGCCTTCGGCATGCCATAGACGAGCGAGCTCGCCTCGTCCTGGCCGATCGTCTCCGCGCCGATCTTGCGCATCGCGAGCAGCCCCTGGGCGCCGTCGCGACCCATGCCGGTGAGGATCACGCCGAGCGCGTTGCGACCCGCGCTCTGCGCGACCGAGTTGAACAGAACATCGACCGAGGGACGATGACCGTTCACCGCTTCCGTATTGGTGAGGCGGCAGCGATAGCCGCCGACATGCTTCACGACTTCGAGATGGGCGGCGCCGCCGGGAGCGAGATAGACGCGGCCGGGCAGGATCGGAGCGCCGTCCACGGCTTCGGCGACATGCGGCTTGCACAGGCGATCGAGGCGCGCGGCGAAGCTCGCCGTGAACACCGGCGGCATATGCTGGGTGACGATGGTCGGCGGACAATTCTCGGGGAACTGCGACAAAATCGTGAGCAGCGCTTCGACGCCGCCGGTGGATGAGCCGATCGCGACGAGACGTCCGTCCGGCGAATAGCGGGACGACGCGGTCTGCGGCTCTCTCCGCGCGGCGCCGGCGGAGGTCGGATCCTGCCGGTGCAATTCCTGCCGGTGCAACTCTTGCCGATGCGATTCTTGCCGATGCGATTCCTGCCGAAGCGGCTCCTGTCGGTTGATCGGCGAGGCGGCGATCGCCTTGATCTTCGCCGGCAGCTCGTCGAAGGAGCGAGGATCCTTGGCCGAGGGCTTGGCGACGCAGTCGAAGGCGCCGATCTCGAGCGCCTTGATCGTCGTCGACGCACCTCTTTCGGTCATGGTCGAGACCATGATCACGCGCGTCGGACGCAGCCGCATGATCCTCGCGAGGAATTCGAGGCCGTTCATATTCGGCATTTCGACATCGAGCGTCACCACATCCGGATCGAGAGTCTTGATGGCCTGCCGCGCTTCGAGCGGGTCCGCGGCCTCGCCCACGACGGAGATGGCGGGGTCTCGACAGAGCGTCGCGGCAATGAGTCCTCGCATGGTGGCGGAATCGTCGACGATCAGCACACGAACAGGCATCTTACGAATTTCCTCTGGATCGGAGACGATAGGTAGTGACGCCGTCGTATTCTAAGGAGGATGTGGCCGAGCCGGATACGCGTTCGGAGTGGCCGATGTAGAGACGCCCGTCCGGGTTGAAGAGGGGAACGAAGCGACTCCAGATGTTTTCTTGCGTCTTCTCTTCGAAATAGATGACCACGTTCCGACAGAAGATCGCGTCGAAGCGGCCGGTCATCGGCCAATGGCCGATGAGATTGAGCTCTCGGAACGAGACGAGCGATGCGAGCTCCTCGGTCACTCCCCACTCGTCGCGTCCGCCGCCGAGCGGTGTGAACCAGCGGCTGCGCAGATGCGACGGCACCGCCTCCATGACGTCGCGGCCATAGACGCCATTGGCGCCGGCGGCGACCATGTTCGGATCGATGTCGGTGGCGAGAACCTTGACGTCGAGCTCCGCCGCTTCCGGTATGACGGAGAGAATCGACATGGCGATCGAATAGGGCTCCTGGCCATTGGAGCAGGCCGCCGACCAAATCCGCAGGCGCGCGCCCTTGCGCACCGCGGCCGCGCGCTTGGCGAGGACATTCTCCTCGAGATGCTTGAAGTGATGCGGCTCCCGGAAGAAGCGCGTCACATTGGTGGTGAGCGCCGCCATCATCTTCTGGCGCTCGTCGATTCCATCCTCGCTGACGATGAGCGAGCAATAGTCGCGGAAATTCTCAAGCCCGAGACTGCGCAGCCGCTTGGCGAGGCGCGAATAGACGAGCGTGGCTTTGGAGTCCGGCAGATAGATGCCGGCGTCCTCATGCAGGATCGAGGCGATCCGTCGGAAATCATCCTGCGTCAGCAGGAATTCTCCAGGGACGAGCGGGGCCGTGGCGACGTGACGGTGTTTCATGCGGCTGCTTGCAGTTCTGTTCGTCTCGGCGCCCCTTGCGAGGCAGGAACGGAGTGTCGGCGGCAGGGCGGTCTATTCGGCCGCCGCCGGCATTTCGGCGACGATCATGTCGGCGCGCGGCCGCGCGACGATCGCGTCGACGTCGAGGATCAGAGCGACGCGGCCATCGCCCAGGATCGTCGCCGCGGCTATGCCATGCACATGACCGTAATTGGTCTCGAGGCTCTTGATCACGACTTGACGCTGGCCCTGGATCGCATCGACGAGCAGCGCGCATTTCGCGCCGCTCTCCGACTCGACGAGCAGCGCGACCTGCGAGGTGGCCTCGATCGGCTCGTCGCGATACAGCAGCACGGCGCCGACGTCGATCAGCGGCGTGAACGTATTGCGCGTCGCGATGACGCGGGCGCCGCTGCCGAGCTCATGCACGCTCTCTTTCTTGGGTTGCAGCGTTTCGATGATCGCGGTCAGCGGGACGACCAGCGTCTGTCCGCCGACGGTGACGACCATGCCGTCGAGAACGGCCAGAGTGAGCGGCAGGCTCATCGAGAAGGTGGAGCCGCGGCCCGGAACCGAAGAGATGGAGATGCGGCCGCCGAGCGCTTGAATCGCACGCTTGACCACATCCATGCCGACGCCGCGACCGGAGATGTTGGAGACCGAAGAGGCGGTCGAGAAGCCGGGAAGGAAGATGAGATTGTCGATCTCGTCATCCGTGAGATTGGCTTCCGCCGGTATCAGGCCCTTGGAGACCGCGATCTGACGCACGCGCGCGCGATTGATGCCGGCGCCGTCGTCTGCGACCTCGATGACGATGCGACCGGAGCGATGCATCGCCGACAGACGCAGCGAGCCTTCCTCCGGCTTGCCGGCCGCGATCCTGTCTTCCGCCTTCTCGATGCCATGATCGACGGCGTTGCGGATCATATGGGTGAGCGGATCGGTCAAACGCTCGACGACGGTCTTGTCGACCTCTGTCGTTTCACCGTCCATGACGAGGCGCACGGCCTTGCCGGTCATCGACGCGACCTCGCGCACAGTGCGCGACATGCGCTGGAACACCGGCTTCACCGGCTGCGCGCGGATCGCCATCACACTGTCCTGAATGTCGCGCGTCAGCTGCTCGAGCTCGTCGAGGCCGATCACGACGGAGGATGCGCGCGAAAGGCCGGCCTCGGAAACGCGCTGCGACAACATCGCCTGATTGATGACGAGCTCTCCGACGAGATTGATGAGGCGATCGACGCGATCGAGATCGACGCGGATCGTCGCCTGCACGGAGCCCGAGCCTTCGCCCTTCGTTGCCTCGGCTTTCGCGGCGGCGGGATGATCGTCGCTCGGCGCGGCGAAGGATTGCTGCGGGGGAGCGGCGGAAACGATCGTCTGCTTCGGCTCCGCGACGGCGGCCGGCGCGACCGGCGCCTCCTGCGGCTCGAGGGATTCCTGCAACGCCTCGAGCAGCTTGCCGATATCGGCCGTCTCGACGGAGAGCTCGCAATCCCATTCGACGAATTCGAAGACTTCGCGCACCTGTTGCTCGGAGACGCTCGTCGTCAGATGGATCGTCCAGGACAGATAGGCCCCTTCCGGATCGAGCTCCGTCAGCAGCGGAATCTCGCTGATGTCGCATTCGACGGTCATCTCGCCGAGGCGGCCGAGCTCGCGCAGCAGGCGAAGCGTCTCATTGGCCTTGGCGTAGAGTCCGGCGCTGGGCTTGAACCGTAAGATGAAGTCCTGTGTCGACGGCGCATCCGCGTCGCCCAAGTCGAAGATCGAGTCGAGCGAGATGCAGACCGGCTCGAATTCGAGTGATTCGACGCTGACCTTTTCATCATCGTCGTCGCTGCGCGGCGCGCTGCCGAGCAGCGCATTGAGCTCATCCGCGATGACCTTCACCGCGCCGGCGTCGGCGCTGCCGCCTTCGCGCGCTGCGCGAACGAGATCGGCGAGCACGTCCGAGGCGCGCAGCAGCGTCTTGGTCACCGCCGGGGTCGCGGCGAGCTTGGCGGATCTGATGAGATCGAGCGTGGTCTCGAAGACATGGACGAATTCGACGAGCTCGTCGAATCCGAATGCGCCCGCTCCCCCTTTGATCGAATGAACGGCCCGAAAAACGGCGTTGACGGTCTCGAGATCGTCGTCGCCATCCTCCATTCTGAGCAGTCCGCTCTCCAGCTCGACGAGCTGTTCCTCACATTCTTGAAAGAATGTCTGCTTGATGGCGGCCATCGGGTCCACGGGCGATCTCCTTCGACGCTTACACGGCCACGCGACGAATGGCGTCCACGAGCTTCACGGGGTTGAACGGCTTGACGATCCAGCCCGTGGCTCCGGCGCGGCGCGCGCGATCCTTTTTCTCGCCGTCGCTCTCGGTCGTCAGCACGAGGATCGGCACTGCGCGATGCTTCTCGTGTCGACGCACGCCTTCGATGAATCCGAAGCCGTCCATGCGGGGCATGTTGATGTCGGTGACGATGACATCGGGCGTCTCCTTCTCGAGAACTTCGAGTCCATGCACGCCGTCTTCGGCCTGCACGACGCTGAAGCCCGCTTCGGAGAGCGCGAGCATCAACATTTCGCGCATGGTCCGGGAATCGTCGACGGTCAGAATAGTCTTGCTCATTTCGCGCTTTCCTGTTCGGAAATTTCGGTGAAGGGAATGCCGAGCGTATCCAGGGCCTCGAGGAGGGTGTCGGATGGATGGACGACATTCAGGGACAATCCGTCCGTGGTCCATGTCGCATGCGCCGACAGCAGCACCTGAATGCATTGTGTGCCGACCTTGGCGACATTCGAAGCGTCGATCGTCAGAGGATTGCCGCGCGCATGCAGAAGCTCCGTGGCGAGCGGAAGGGCCGCGCGAATGTCGAGGATATCGGGTAGACGGACAGTGACCATCGGCTCATCTCATTCTCGTTGCGGGAGAAAGGTCGCTTCGCTCAAGCCGCGTCGAGAACCGGCTCCGGCAGCAGATTTTGGATGGTCAGCACGCTGATCATCTCGTCCCCCGCGGCGACGACGCCCTTCACGAAGGTCCGCGCGATGTCCGAGGCGACTTCGGGAGTCGGCTGGATCGCGTCAGGCGTAAGCGTTAGAATATTCGACACTGCGTCGACGAGAAGTCCGACGACCTGGCCGGCCGATTGCACGACGATGACCGCATGGCGGGCCGTGGGCTCGCTCTGCATGAGCCCGAGACGTGTGGCGAGATCGATGACCGGCAGCACGGCGCCGCGAAGATTGATGACACCGCGCACGAAGCTCGGCGAATGAGGCAGCGGCGTCGCGGGAGTCCAACCGCGGATTTCACGCACCGCCATTATGTCGATGCAGAACGTCTGCGCGCCGATATGAAAGGCGATGAACTCCTTCGCCTCGTTCGTCGCCACGCGGGAAATCGTCTCGGCCATGATCAGAACTCCTCCCAGCCCTCTTCGATCCGCGCGACCTGCTCCTTCGCAAGCGCTCCGCCGCGCGTCGTGACGCGCCGCTGCTGCTGCGGCGCCTTTGTCGTCGATGGCGGCTTCGTCCGCTTGCCGGCCGACGCCACGACTTCCGGCCGCTCGCCGAGATCGAAGGCGTCGACGGACATCGAGAGCCGCTCTATGTCGCTTTTCAGCCCATGGCTCGCCGCCGTCGTCTCTTCGACCATGGCGGCGTTCTGCTGCGTGAACTGATCCATTTGCGCGACGGCCGTATTGACTTCGGCGAGGCCCGTCGCCTGCTCACGCGCGCCATTGGCGATCTCGACGACGACCTTGTTCGCCTCCACCACCTGATCGACAATTCGATCGAGCGACTTGCCGGTCTGCGCGACGAGGGCCACGCCATCTTCGACTTGCGAGGAGGACGTCGAAATCAAACTCTTGATTTCGCGCGCGGCTTCCGCGGAGCGCTGCGCGAGCGCGCGCACCTCGGACGCCACGACGGCGAAGCCGCGTCCCGCTTCGCCCGCGCGCGCCGCCTCGACGCCGGCGTTCAACGCGAGAAGGTTGGTTTGGAAGGCGATCTCGTCGATCACGCCGATGATCTGGCCGATCTGGCGGGACGAGGTCTCGATCCGTCCCATCGCCTCGATCGCATTGCGCACGATCTCGCTGCTGCGCGTGGCGTCGGCCTGCGCTTCCGAGACCACGCCTGCGGCGCGCTGCGCGCCGTCCGACGTCTTGTGGACGGTCGAGGTGATCTCTTCGAGCGCCGCGGAGGTTTGCTCGAGGCTCGCCGCTTGTTGTTCCGTGCGCTGCGCGAGCGCGTCGGCGGCGCCGGCGATCTCCCGCGTCCGCGAGGTCAGTCCGTCGATATGGCCGATAATGTCCGCGAAAGCGCCGCGCAGCTTGTCGATCGCCATATTGTAGCAATGGCGGATCTTCTCGTAATCCGTCGAGAAGGGATCGTTCAGTCGATGCTTGAGATTGCCGGCGGCGAGGCGCTCGAGACCTTCGGTGAAGGATCTCATGAAGAATTCATGCGCCTCGATATAGCCGCGAGACTCGGCGTCGCGCGCGGCGCGGCGTTCATCGGTCGCCCGCTGCTCGGCGATCTGCGCGTCAGCTCGGTGACGCGCTTCGCTCTGCAGCGCGGCCCGAAGCTTCTCCAGCGCATCGAAGGCTGTCTCGAGCTCGCCGCACTTGCCGCAGCCCGCGACTGGCGTCTCGAAATCGCCGCTGCGAATGCGCTCGAGCGTCGAGACGAGCGTCGCAGTCGGGCGCGACACGCGGCTCGTGATCGCGCGATAAGCAGCTACGGCGCTCAGAAGGGCGATGCTCGCTCCGGCGGCTCCCCAAACGGGGTCGAACGTCGCGCCGCCCTGCAGCACGCGTGGTCCCAACAGAACGAGAGGTCCGATCGCGATCCCGATAACGGGCGGAAGAAGTGTCGCGTAGAATTTCACCGCTCTGCCCTCGCTGCTGATGTAAAGACGACCGGGCTCCGCCGCAGCGAGGGACCTGACGATCGCTCAGACAGGCGAAAAGGACGAGAGGCCTCGTCGCATGCGCGCGGCTCCTGTGCAAAGAGCGGCGGCACGCTGGTTCGACTGACAGTGCGGAAGGAGGCGCCCCCCGACGGGGACATACCGGATCGCCGGCATATCGAGGCAGCTTCATGCTTTTAACCGCCGTCCAATCGCGTGCGGTCAACCCGATATGCTTTCAGCCTAGCGGTGGGCGGTTAAATCTTCATTAGCGGGGCATGGGGCGTCCGCCGAGGGCGGACGCCGTGATTCGAGATATCGGACACGCCGCTGCGCCGACAATCGACGCATCACTCCATCGACCAGATCAAGCGACGCGATGCGCCGGAATATACGGAGTGACGCGCGGAGACGAGGCTCCGAGATCGCTCTTATGCCGATTGTCGAGCGCCGCCACTGTGGGCTTGTGAAGAGGACCATCGTTCTGCGCCGGAGCGCTCGAGCTCTCATATATGCTGGACAGTTCGCCGATGAATCGCTCCATGGCTTTCAACGCCTGATACTCGGGTATCTGAGTGAGCTGTTCGATCATCTGCTCGCGAAGTTGCTTCAATTCATTGATCGGATGCATATGGAGGTCTCCCAGGAACGGCGGGTCGTTAAGAAATTAGTAATCAAATCTGGTGCGAGCCTTGCGTCGACTCCTCGCTACTCATTGAACCGCATAGTACGGGCCGCCCATGCGCAGGAGCAATTTCTCATTGTGCGGCCAGCGGCCCTTCATTC